>NZ_BPEV01000008.1 GCF_019654955.1 Shewanella sp. KT0246
TTTACATCCCTTCTAAAAAATCATTTAAACATGCATTACCAACAGTACAAGCATTAAATGTTTTATTGGTATCATTATTACTTTGTCTTATTTTTTCAGGGTATTTACCTTTTATTTCAACCTTTGGTGAACCATTAATCCCTTTCAGTAAAGATGGATCATTTTTTGATTATGCGATTATATTCCCATTGGTGTTATTAGTTTTATTGGGGGCGCCGATTAAACTAGTTAGATTTTTGGCTATTGGAGTTCCTATATTTTTCTTAGTCACTAATTTTGAAACCGTGAAAGAATTATTTAACCTGGTAATAGAGTACGTACCAGAGTTTTTTAGATTCTCTCAAACTGACTCTGGTTCATTTTTAGGTTCATTAACTTCATCAATGATTACTTTGGAATATGGAATGTTCGTCTACTTAGCTGGGGTTGTTGGCTATGTGCTGGTTATTATTGGCTTTAGATACCAAGAAAATACCAAGTTTTGGAGTGTATTATTCTTAAAGGATGACGCAACACTTGTAAACCGTGCAACATTCACAACTGTAGAAGCTTGGTTAAAAGCAACAAGAATTGAAATCACCCTATTTGTAACAGAACTTAAAAATAGTGATAAAGATCAAGCTAAAGAGAAGATTAAGAACATATCGGCTAAAAACCTAACCATTTTCGCTCTATTTTTCTGTTTTGTGATTACGCTGTTTGCTTATTTATTTAACGTGTTATTTCTTAGTAAAAACATGGCTGAAAAAGATGTAAAGCAAGCAATTAAAGAAAGTTACACTCAACATATTTGGGGTGTAGAGACAAGTGTTGATATTGATGATTTATCTATTTCAAGCTGTCAACAATACAGTGATAACCCAATCGGTATTGCGTGTCACATTAGAGCCGAAATCACCATACGTCTTAAAAATGAAATTCTGAACGTCATAAGTGTTAATGAGATAGAATCATTTCAGTTAGAACACGGTAGATGGGTTTATTACGACTAATCTAGAATAAGTAGGGTCAGGAATAAGTAGGATCAGGAATAAGTAGGATCAAAGCAAACTTTATTGCCTACCTAATTACCTGCCTAACAATACCCGACTCAACTTGAGCTAAAAAAACGCTAACCGCTTGGTTGTTACCCAAGTCGATTAGCGTTTTTTTTGTTGTCATTAACGTTTCAAAAATGTTTGCCAATACTTTTCAAACGATATCAAAACGACAACAGCCCTATTAAGCTTCTTTACCTAAATGCTTATACAAGCTTTGGTAATCAGCACTGCTTGCCATTAATTGCTGATGGTCACCACTATCGGTTATTTGTCCATTTTGGATCATATGAATACAATCCATTTCAGCCATGGCGGTTAAACGGTGGCTTATCATCAACATGGTTTTGCCTTTTGCTAAGGCAAATAACAGTCGTAATATTTCGCGTTCGGTGCGCTTATCCAGCCCTTCTGTTGGCTCATCTAGTAATAAAATTGGCGCATCACGCAGTAACGCTCTAGCCACACCAATACGGCGTTGTTCGCCACCAGAGAGTTGGCGGCCACCTTCACCAATCCAACTATCTAAGCCGACTTCTTCACCGCGATCTGTGGTGGTTTTTGAACTCAGTAACGTCTCTAAACCAACTTGCTTAAGCACTGCGGTTAAACGCTCATCATTGGCTCGTCTTTTTTGACCTTCAACATAAGGCAGTGCAATGGCTAGGTTGTCTCGTACTGTGCCAGCAAACAAATGAATTCGTTGGCTAACAACAGTCATTGAGCTACGCAATGTTGCTTCATCAAACTCACTAATATCACGTCCGCCCAGGCTAATTTGGCCTTGCTGCGGTTGCCATTCGCGGGTGATTAAGCTGAGTAAACTCGACTTACCACAGCCTGTTGCGCCTAACAGTGCAACCTTACTGCCTTGGGGTAAATCTAAATTCAAGCCAGATAATACTTTCGCATCAGCTTGATAACCAAAGTGAATATTACTGAGCTTTATGTCGCACAGTTCAAGCTTATTAACCTCACCAAACACCACATCAGGTGTTTGCTCGGTGACTTCCGAAATACGTTTAGCCGCTAATACACAACCTGATAAATGCTGGAAGGCACCAGAGATTGGCATCATCATTTCAATGGTGGCCATGGTGGCAAATACCATCATCGCCATTAACGGACCAGGCGGCACGCTGTCACCCACACCTTGGCCAGCAAGATACATCATCATGACGACCGCTGCGCCATTAACCATAATTAATAGTGCTTGGCTTAAGCCAGTAATATGCGCCATTGCGGTTTGGCTGGTAAATAACGATAACTCAGCTTCACGTAGCTTTTGACGATAACGGTCATTTGCCGAAAATAAAGTTAGCTCGGCTTGCCCTTGAATCACATCTAATATCAACACTCGAAAGCTTCGTTTACTATCAACAACAGCTTCGCCCGGCTCTCTACCCAGACGATAAAACACCAAAGGTAAAACAACCCAAGCAGCGATTAACAATGCACATAAGCTAATGGCTAACGAGGCATCAAACCAAGATAAGAAGGCATAAAGTGCAACCACCGTCAGTAATGAAGCGGCCATTGGCACTAATAATCGTAAATAAAGATGATCAAGGGTGTCGATATCGGCCACTAACCGATTAAGCATATCCCCTTGTCGCAAGCCTTTTAGGTTACTAGCACTTAATGGCAGTAGCTTTTTCCACGACCAAACGCGAAGTTCAGTTAGCAGTTTAAACGTGGCTTCATGGGTCGCTAATCGCTCACCATATCGACTGGCGGTTCGGGCTATTGATAGAAAACGCACCCCACCAGCAGGAGTGAAAAAGTTAAACGCAAGCGCGGTTGCTGCTGTTAATCCTGCAATAGCGGTGGCGGATAAAAACCAACCCGACAGCGACAATAACCCAATACCAGCAATGATCGTGGTGCAAGTTAGCAATAAACCAACCGACATCATTAACCACTGACGCTTAAATAACTTAATGAAAGGCAGTAATAGCTTCATTACACATCCTCCCTTTTAGTTTGCACATCGGTCTGGGTTGACTGTGGCTCATCAACATACAGTGATAAACCGTCATCATCCTGTTGTTGCATGTTTTTAAATAAACCCGCTTGAGCGCTCAGCAAAGCATAATCCCCTTGCTGCACAATCTGACCATGCTCAACCACTAAGATGTTATCCATGCCTTGTAACTGATCAAGTCGATGAGTCACCATCACGCAGGTTTGCTGCGACATGGCTAGTTTAAGAGAATCTGATACCAGTTTTTCACTGTGGCTATCAAGGCTTGCTGTAGGTTCATCAAGTAGAAATAAACTCGCTGGTTGTGCTAACGCACGCGCAAGGGCAATACGTTGCGCTTGGCCTACAGAAACCCCTGCCGCTTGGTCGTTAATCACGGCATCTAGGCCCTGCGGGTGCTGATGAACAAACTCAGCAATACTGGCTTTTTCCAGTAATGCCATTAGTTGAGAGTCGGTTAATTCAGGGTTGGCTAAGCAGACATTTTCGCGGATGCTGCCATGGAATAACTGTGGGTCTTGGCCAAGCCATGCTAGATGAGCTCGCCATTGCTGCTTATCCAATACGCTTAACTCAACACCGTTAACTTTAAGGGAGCCTTTATAAGGAAGAAACCCTAACAATGCATTAAGTAAGCTTGTTTTACCCGCGCCGCTTGGGCCAACAATCGCCACCTTTTGCCCTGCTGCCACCTCAAATGAAATGGGGCCTAACAGTGATGTACCTTCTAAGGTCAGCACTTCTAAATCAGCAGCTGAGATAGCAATATTATCTAATGACACATTATGATGCTGCGCTGTTTGCTCACTAAAATTACCGTCCACCTGTTTTAATGGATTTGGATGTTCAAGTAATTCAACTAGCGCTTCAGCAGCACCAATCGCTTGCGCTTTTGCATGATAATGAGTGCCTAAATCTCGTAGCGGCTGAAAAAACTCAGGGGCTAATATCAGAATAAACAGGCCAGTAAATAGGGTAATCCCTGCGCCATAGTGACCAAAGTTAAGGTGGTCTAAATAGCTAAAGCCAAAATACACCGCCAATACCGCAATCGAAAGCGCAGCAAAAAACTCTAATACTGCCGAGCTTAAAAACGCCATTCGCAGTACCGACATGGTTCTTTGTCTGAAGTCCTCTGAAGCCGTCTCAATTTTATTCACTTCTGTTTCGCCGCGGTGGAACAACTTCAGCGTGCTTAATCCTTTTAAACGATCCATAAAATGGCCACTTAAGCGTGATAATGCGCTGAAGTTTTTACGATTAGCATCAGCAGCGCCCATGCCAACCAAAATCATAAACATAGGAATAAGCGGCGCAGTGGCAAATAATATAAGCCCTGCGGCCCAGTTAAGCGGGAACACCGACACTAAAATAATTAGCGGAATAAATCCGGCCAACATCATTTGCGGTAAATATTTGGCATAAAAGTCGTGTAAATCTTCAACCTGTTCGAGCACGATACTCGCCCAAGCTCCGGCGGGCTTACCTTTAATAAACGCAGGGCCCAAGTCGGTAAGCTTATTTAATACAGCTTCACGAATATCACTACGAAGTCGTTTACCTGCCTCAAAGCTTAAACGTTCACGGGCGTAGGCAAGTACTGCACGAACAATAATGAGTGTCACTAATGCAATAAACTGGCTAGTAAAACTGGCCATAGGTGATTCAAGCATAATCACGCCATGTAAAATATGCGCCAACAAATAAGCTTGCATCACAATCGCGACACCGTTTAGTGCACCGGTAAAAATGGTGAGTTTCAAGAATATGCCACAAGAAGACTTTTGTTGCTTAAGCCACTGGCCGAGAGATTTTTCTAAGGTTTTATCCATTACATTCCTGAAGATGACAGCACTAAATGAGGAAAATTGCCGCAGTATCGCAAGCTAAGAGGTTAGATAACAGCCGCTTATAGAGAAGTGTTAACTGATTCACACATTGCTAATAAACACTGTGTTAATGATGAACTATAATTCTACGCGATAGTCATTGCTAGAGCAGTATAAGAAAGGTAAATTTTTGTTCATTATTTAAAGGCTGAATCACGGCTGACTCTTGCTTAAACTAACAAACTTAAATCTTACTTCATTTGAGTTTATACGCTTAAAAGGACTATCACGATTAATTTAAATGCATCACTTTCTAACAGGATGAAGAAGGTATTATTAAATGGACGTTGATCTTTCAGCTCTTAGAGCACAAGCTTTTAACTACTTATTTGATGCAGTGGTTGTCACAGATGCTGCAGGCATTGTCATCGACTGGAACTGTGGTTCTCAACAGCTATACGGCTATAGTAAAGAGGACATTATCGGCCAGCCCGTCAGTCTGCTTCACGTCCCCGAAGACAGCGCTTCCATCACTGATTTAGTCATATCCTCAGTCGAACAACACGGCAAGTGGACAGGGGAAATCCGCTTCTTGCATAAAGATGGCTCTATCGGTTGGGTTGAGTCCATGTGTGTACCGCTATTTGATAACAACCAACAATTTATCGGCGCTTTAGGCATTAATCGTGATATCACTAAACGCATTGAAGATGCACAGCAATTATTGAATTTAGCTTGCTACGACCAACTAACTCAAATCCCAAATCGTCACTTATTGATGGATAGAGTGAAACACTCTATTGAACGCTGTAAGCGCCTTAGCACTAAATTCAGCCTATTTTACTTAGATTTAGATGACTTTAAAAAGATCAATGATACCTATGGTCATTGTAATGGTGACAAAGTGCTTATTGAAACCGTAGCAAGGCTAAATGAGGTTATTAGGGAATCTGATACATTAGCGAGAATGGGCGGCGATGAGTTTGTATTACTGCTTGAAGATATCGAAGATAACAATGATAACTCCCACATGGCAGATCTGATAATTAGTGCGTTAGATAAACAATTTACTATTGATGAACAGAAAATATTACTCAATTGCAGTGTCGGTATCGCGACCTTTCCCGACTCGGGTGATGACTTTGATACCTTAATTAAAGCGGCAGACTTTGCCATGTATAAATCAAAACGCCAAGGCGGCGCGACTTATCGGTTTGGTTAAGCGACTTTATCAGATTTCTTAAATCCCAAACTTAACTAACACATGCCACATTAACTTGAGCTGCTGAATTTGCTGAGCTTGCTTACTTCGCTCACTCCATGACACAGGGCTTTGTGACAACACTTGCGCTGCGCGGCCAATAACCTCAGCTGTAATGATATTATCTCGAGCGATGACTTTGGCTAAATCTGGCATCGCGGCACCGCGAAAATCATCTGGCACCTTCGCAACCTCAAGCTGATAGCCTTGGTGCCATAGCAGTTCAATATCGTATTCACTGCACAAGGTTTGCATCACCTCTCCGATATCTGTGTCTTTAAAGCTAGGATCCGCTACCAGATAGCCAATATCATTATCTAATGATACTTTTCCATGAATTTGCGCTTCAATGTAATGGTCAAGATTAGACAGCGCACTACGCTCAAACCTAGCATTTACTCCCTTTGAAAGCTGATAAGACACATGCTCAACAATCCCTGCAGGCTTAATGTCTTTAACGCCTAATGCATATTGGCGCTCAAAGCATTCGCTCAATAACGCAGCCAAAACCACTTCAAAGCAATTCAAGGTGCCTTTTTCTTTGGGCAAGCGGTATGAATCCATGTAACTGAACGTACAACGTGAAAGCACTTGAGTATGAGTCAAGAAATAACAGCTACCAAATCGAGGCGCGGGCCCCATCGGGCATAAACCAATATCTAGCGCTCCGTACTTAGGGCGCAGCTTCACACCTGAATAGCTATTGCCAAAAAGCTGGTTCTCCCAATGATCTCTTGGTCCACCTAATTCAGGCGATAGCTGCCCATTGGAAATATGAGTTTCAAACTGACTTTTATAACATCCATCTTTCAATAACCCTGCGGCCACTGATAAGCCACGGCTATCGATTCGATCTGGATGAAAGTGTAATGCAACGCGGCCATGCTGATGCAGGGATTGCATTGCTTGCTGGACATTAAAGGTTGGAATGTTGGACATTAGCAGCACATTTTTAATCACAGAGCTGGAATGCTCACGCAAACAAGCAACAGTATGTTCGATATGTAACTGCGCTGCAGACTTTCGATTCATCACTTGCCCTCCCTGTGCTTTTGTTTGATCGTGTCAGAGCACTCTTCCAAGTACACTATTTTAAGTGCAATTTCTCTAGCTCACTTTACTAAGTGTTCAGCCAGGTTCACTGTACTAAAGCTGTGCTAAGTACGGTGCCAACTACCCTGCTAAGTGCTTGTATTTCATTGTATGTAAAATAATCGTCATTAGCACAAAAGATTAAAACTAATTCATCATTTGAGCATATAAAGCTGAAATAAAACTAATTAGCAATGCTTGATACCTTTTAACTCTGCCTCAAAAGCCAATAAAATAAATGGACTGCAATATTAGCCCTGCTCAGCTACAGACTTGGATTAAAGAGGAATATTTAAGCGATTAGATGGCGCTCTAGCAGTGTTTCAGGTAAGCTTCACGGCCGCCATTAATGGCCCCCCTATTCAGTCATAGCAACGTATACGTTGCCCAAAGAGATCATTCTATGAGTTTTGCCTCACTAGGCTTAAGCGCAGCAATTTTAAAAGCTGTTGAAAAACAAGGGTATGACACCCCATCAGCAATCCAAGAACAAGCTATTCCTGCCGTCCTAGAAGGCAAAGACGTAATGGCAGCTGCCCAGACAGGTACTGGCAAAACTGCAGGCTTTACTCTGCCGCTATTAGAATTACTCTCAAAAGGTCCGCGCGCTAAGCGTGGCCAAGTCCGTGCATTAGTACTGACACCTACGCGTGAACTTGCAGCTCAAGTGGCTGAAAGCGTATCGACTTACGGCACTAACTTACCGCTGAAATCTGCAGTTGTGTTTGGCGGCGTATCAATAAACCCACAAATTACAACCCTAAGAAATGGTGTTGATATTCTAGTAGCGACCCCTGGGCGTTTATTAGATTTATGCCAACAAAAAGCCTTAAGCTTTAGCCAACTTGAAGTACTGATCCTTGATGAAGCCGACCGCATGTTAGATATGGGCTTTATCCGCGACATTAAAAAAGTATTGGCCATGCTGCCAAAACAACGCCAAAACCTAATGTTCTCAGCGACCTTTTCAGACGAAATCCGTGATTTAGCAAAAGGCTTAGTGAATAATCCCGTTGAGATTTCAGTGACACCGCGTAATGCGACTGCCAACACAGTTGAGCAAAGTGTTTATGCCGTAGACAAAAGCCGTAAAGCGCGCATCTTAACTAAGTTAATTAAAGAGAATAACTGGCATCAAGTACTGGTATTTTCTCGCACCAAGCATGGCGCTAACCGCTTAGCGAAAAACTTAGATGCTGACGGCATTAATGCTGTTGCTATTCACGGTAACAAAAGCCAAGGTGCACGTACTAAAGCTCTTGCTGACTTCAAAGCAGGCAAAGCACAAGTGATGGTAGCAACTGATATTGCTGCCCGCGGCATTGATATTGACCAACTGCCATTTGTGGTTAACTTTGACTTACCTAATGTCCCTGAAGATTATGTTCATCGTATTGGTCGTACCGGCCGCGCTGGTGCAACAGGTTTAGCCGTGTCTTTGGTTAGTGATGAAGAAGTTAAGTTACTGCATGACATCGAAAGACTGATTAAGCGCACTGTTGAACGAAAAGTGATTGAAGGCTATGAAGCTTGCCATGACTTACCTGAAGCAAACTTAAAAGGCGGACATCGCACGGCTAATCATAAAAAGCCTAATCCGAATCGCCGTAAGCATGCCAACCAAACTGATAGCCAAAAACAAGGGCAAAATCAGGGCCAAAAACAAGGTCAACGTCCAGCGCCTAAAGGCAATTCAGATAAGCCAAGCCAGCGTCAACGCGCACGAGCTCGTGCAGAAGCAGAAAATGCGCAGTCAAATGGTGCTAAGAAGCCTCAACGCCGTCAAGGCCGCGCTGATAACGCAAACTCGCAAACGTCGTCAGGAAAAGTTGACCCGTATGCCAATGCAAGACGTTAATAACAGCGCACTCATTACCGCATTAGTACTCGTCTAATTTGTCAGCGTTAAAGCTAATGTGTAAATAGAGTAACCTGTCGTTTCAAAAGCATGAAAGCCTATCGCTTTCATGCTTTTTTTATACTCGTCATTTACCTAAACCCTTACCTCAAACGTTATTCTGAAACGCTAAAAGTTGCCAGATTGAATGACATCGTTCATGATTATTAAATCATCATTATGAAAATGTCATCATGGAAGATTTATGAAATATTTAGGGTTTTTCACTCTCGTTTTATTGCTGGCTTTAGGTAGCTTATTTGTAGGCTTACAAATAGGAAAAACCATAGATATTAGTGATATTACACAAGCAAAAACAGAACAATCCTTGTCATTAGCAGAGCATGAGCCATCAGCGTTTACTCAACAGCCTTCAGCACTTAAACACGAGTCAGCCCAACTGGTTGCGGAACTGAAAAAAGAGGTGCAACAGCTCAAACAACAACTTGCAGAAAAGAACAGCCTAATTGATGCAATGAACTCTTCAATGGGCTTGTTAGAGCAGCAAGTTGAAATTGCCTATACCGAAATAGATGAGGCGATAGAACAAACCAATAATTCCCCTTTTCACCCTGAGCCATCAAGTATCACTGCCGAGCAAGCTAAACAGTGGGTACCGCAAGCTTTTGCTAATATGCTGGCTAACCAACAAGGGGATATGGTGGATCTATTTAAACGTCATCACCAAGATGAAATCAACCATGATTGGGCCGTTAACCGTGAGCAAGCATTACGTGATGCCATCGATATCAGTGAATCTTCATCAGGGGTCGACATAGAGTCTATCAATTGCAAAACAACCACCTGTGAAATTCGTGGAATGGAATTATCACCCAATGCGTGGATGCAAGTGAGTCAACAAATCCAAGGGGGAAATCTAGGTAAAAATGTCAGCACTTGGTCATATCTCGCCAGTGATGACAATGGCGACACCTTGATTTATATGTTGTCAGAGGTTGATGAGGCTAACGCACAATAATTTTTTATTCCATTATATCATTAACACCCGCCTTTAAGACTAAAGTCCTATACTCAAAACACAACATAAACAATAAGCTGCATTCAATTCATCACTTAATGAGAATGAGCTTGAAACTGTACTTAGAAGGTTAGCGCAATTAGATAGATCTAAATGCGATAATCCATCGTACACTCTGCATCTATTAGTTTATCAATGTCACCATTTATAAATGTCACGATTTATAATTAGCACTCGTTATGATCGTTACTATTTATCCACAAATAGTGCTAAACGACATTGATTTAAAGGAATACATTACTGCCATGATTGAGCATTCCAATATATCTGCAAGCGCAATGAATAAAGCATTACATATTCAAGTCACGCACATTCCCAATAGTGAGCATTTAATCTGGATTATCGACGACTTTATTGATGACTTTGATGCACTGGTAGAATATAGCAATACCAAAGCTTATTTTAATCCGGCTGGTGCCGACGGAACCTTATTTCCGGGTTTACGTGATGAAATGCCCAAACCCTATTACCAAACCTTGTCATCGTTATTTGAATTACTCGCAATGCAACCAAAAGGCGAAATGTTTAAACAACATCAAATTGCTAAATGCTGGCTATCAAAGGTCACGTTAACGCCATTACAACTGAATGCACATCAAACTATGCCTCATTTTGATTCCTTAGCCTGCCACGATATGGCTGCAGTGCATTACCTTAATGATAACAATCTGGGTGGCACCAGTTTTTACCGCTATAAAGGCGCAGATAAGCTGAACTTGTCCCATGATGACAAAGACATCATTTTAAAGATGGTTGATGAGGTCAAACAAACTGCCACCAATCGAAAGGGTTATATTAATGATTCAGATGAGCTGTTCGAAAAGGTGTTTAGTGTTGACGCTAAACCTAATCGTTTAGTCATTTACTCGGGCAATATATTACATAGTGCCAATATTACTGATGATGTTGAGTTTGATAAAAAAGCACTGAATAACCGCACTTCAATTAACTCATTTTTTAGTGTGGCTTAACGGCCATTTATATTCAAAAAAAAGCGAGCTTAGTCTGCACTAAGCTCGCTTTCAGTTACTTTTCAAATACTACAAAAACCAAGCGCGGTAAGTCTTACCTTTCAAACGGCCTTTGGTAATTTTGTTCAATGCTTTTTTCGAGGCATCACGTTTAACGGCTACAAATGAGCGAATATCGGTGACTTTAATTTTACCAATATCAGCACCATTAATGCCGTTTTCACCCGTTAAACCACCCACGATATCACCAGGGCGAATTTTATGCTTTTTACCGGCATCGATTTGAATAGTGATCATTTCCGCTTCTTGCGGCTGCTTGTTAAGCACGTTCATTGAAGGCAGTGTTTCACCATCAATTTCTTTGCCAATAAGCTCTTCAATTTCTACCATTCTGTGACCATCTGAATGACTAAAGAAGGTATAAGCTGCGCCTTTACTGCCAGCACGACCTGTACGGCCAATACGGTGAATGTGCACTTCAGTATCGTAAGCAATGTGGTAGTTAAATACTGCTTCTAAGTCTTCGATATCTAAACCACGAGAGGCGACATCAGTTGCCACTAAAATGCGCGCACTGCGGTTAGCAAAACGCAGTAGCATTTGATCGCGATCGCGCTGCTCTAAATCACCGTGCAAAGCCAACACACTAAAACCTTGATCAGCTAAGGTGTCTGCTACTTTTTGAGTTTCACGTTTGGTATTACAAAATACCACGGCGCTTTCAGGCTGCTTTTCAAGTAACAACAAACGCAATGCTTCTAAGCGGGCATCATTATCTTCAGTATGATAAAAATGCTGCTCGATGGTGTGGTTATCATGAGTAGCTTCTACTTTAACCATTAACGGCTTATACATGATTTGATCAACAATCTGCTGAATTTGCTCAGGGAATGTCGCACTGAACAAAAGCGTTTGACGCTCGTGTGGTGTTTCAGCAATGATTTGATCAATATGATCTTGGAAACCCATTTCCAGCATGCGATCCGCTTCATCTAATACCAACATGTTAACGTTGCTTAAATCTAAACGGTTGCGATCTAAATGATCAACGATACGACCGGGTGTCCCCACAATGATATGTGCGCCATGCTCAAGTGAGCCAATTTGTGGGCCCATTGGAACGCCGCCACACAAGGTCAATACTTTGATGTTATGAATGCCACGGGCTAGAGTACGAATGTCTTTAGCAACTTGATCGGCAAGTTCACGAGTTGGACATAGCACCATAGTTTGAATGCGAAAACGTTTCACATCTAACTTATTTAACAGCCCTAAACCGAACGCAGCAGTTTTACCTGAACCGGTTTTTCCTTGGCCAATCACATCATCACCCGCCAGAATAGCTGGTAAGCTTTCAGCTTGGATTTGAGTCATAGACTCGTATCCCAATGTTTTAAGGTTATCAAACAAACCTGGTTTAAGATTAAGTGATGCGAAAGCCGTATTAGCGGCCTGTTCAGTAGACTGACTCAAGGTGAATATCCTCTGATATCAAAGCAAAGTTGGATAGTAGAAACAACTCGGCCAAGGATAAAATACCTTGGCCAAATGTTTGAATGTCTATTGTAGCAATTTTATCCGCTAGTCGCTGACATTTATTTGAATAATGGTGCTGCAATTAGCATAAAACAACTATTAGGCAATCTCACCAAAACGCCCCTGTTGATAATCATCAATAGCCTGATTAATTTCAGCTTGAGTATTCATCACAAACGGCCCCATGTGGACAATTTTTTCATTTATCGGACTGCCTGCTAATAGCAATAACCCAGTGTCTTTGTTGCCAGCTTTAATATGGGTATTTTGCTCAGGTTTTATCACCAATAAGTGACCTTCCGTTGCAACAGCCAACTCTCCTTTGGCATCAGTATATTCAAGTTCACCTTGATAAATATAAGCGCTTACGCTTTGGTGCGCTGACAAATCGATATCCGCTTTGCCGTTTTCGTTTAGCATGACATCAGCAATGGCGCCTTGGCCCGCTAAGCCTTGAATACTGGCCTGTATGACCAGATCCGAATCTGCAAATTGCCAGTTTCCTGACAATGCTTTAAGCGCAGCGCCACGGCTATTTGTTGCCGTTGGATTTGGGTTTTCAGTGGTGTCTTGGTATATAGCTGGGCGCATCTTGTCCTTGGCTGGCATATTCAACCAAATTTGAAACCCATGCAGTCCTTCATTGGCATCTGCTAGTGGCATTTCAGAATGAATAACACCACTGCCCGTGCTCATCCACTGCACATCACCTGTTCGAATGGCTTTAACATTGCCGAGTTGGTCACGATGCTCAAAGCCGCCTTTACGAATATAGGTAAAGGTTTCAATTCCGCGATGAGGATGCGGCGGGAAACCACCAATAAAATCTTGTTGATCATTCGATTTTATCTCATCAATCATCAAATAAGGATCGAAACGGGTATTCATAAAGTCAGCCACTCGCTTGATATTAACCCCATCACCATCCATAGCTGGTCTTGCAGTAAATTTGCTTAATACCTTCATAATTAGCATCTCTGTAAACTGTTAATGAGGTCACTTTAGCAGCCAAATAGTCGAAGAAATATTGCAATTAACAGCAGTTATCATTCGATTTACTAGAACAATAGATTAATTCTCCCTCCAACCACGAAGCTCACAATACAGCTGATACATGTGATTCAATTTGTAACGTCACTTCACGAACAAAAAAGCACAAAACAACTTGAACCGTTACTTTTTAAGTGAATACATCTATTTGTTCATTATTTCTAATCCTTTACCACTACTTAACTCAGCACAAGTATCCAACAAATATCTCATCATTAAAGTTTAGAAAATAAACACTATCAAAATCTCCCTATATCAATAAACATAAATATAAACAGCTAGATCAAGGATTGGTATTATGAGGTTCGGTAAAGGCTTAAGCTCAATTTTTATGATATTTGCTTTAGCGGCATGTAATGACTCTGACGAGTTAAATGAGCTGGACTCAATAAGGTTTGAATCTGCGACGGTTCAAAATTGTTTTGATGTACTAAGAGACAGAAACGGCTGGGAAAACCTCTCTGATATACAGACTTTCTCATGCAGTGGTGATGATTTAGATGCTAAAGGCATCGAAGAAATGGCAATATTTACAAGCTTAAAAGAATTAGACATCTCTTCAAGCGGCGCCAAAGATATTGATTTATCTTCATTCAGTACATTGGAGAAAATTAAGCTTACCTTTAACTTATCTTTAAGTAGCTTACATTTATCTGAAAATCATTCACTCACTGAAGTATCACTTTGGAATAATGCCGAAGTACAATTAGACGTAGCTAACTTGGTTAGCCTAAAAACCATTGATGCCGTATCTAACAATATGAGTTACCTCAATATTTATAATACTCCTCAACTAGAATCCCTCAATGTAATGGACAATAATTTGTCTACTATAGATATTTCAGATAATCATAATTTACGAACATTGCACTTAGATATGAATGAATTTAGCCATATCAATTTGCAAGAAAATATCAATTTAGAAACACTCACGATTGGTCTTAATGCAATACAGTCAATTGATTTAACTCAAAATACCCAGCTTAAAACCTTCGACGCAGGCATTTGCCAATTAACAACGATTAATTTAAATGCTAATAGGCTGCTGGAAAGCGTAAGGCTTGATAACAATCCTTTTGATCAAGCCACACTTGATTACTTGAGCGCGATAGACTGGATAGATAGTCTGAGTTTTTAAGTAACTCATTCAATAAAAAGGACTCTATTGAGTCCTTTTTTATTAACAACCATTACTTAAATAGACAATTAACTACGCCTTCAGTAAAAGCTAGCTACATCCTAAGTGAAAGCTAGCTACACTCTCAGTAAAAACTAGCTACGCAGGCCAATACCACGCGAAATTAAGTAATAAGCCACAAACCATAGTCCAGCACAGAAGCTAATCATTATCCCGATTGATAAAGGTACGCTCATATCGGCAAAGCCAAGGAAGCCATAACGGAATACGTTAATCACATAAACCACAGGGTTAAGCGCTGACACCCCTTGCCAGAAATCAGGCAATAGAGATAACGAGTAAAACACCCCTCCTAAATAGGTGAGTGGCGTTAATACAAACGTTGGGATGATACTGATGTCATCGTAGCTTTTAGCAAATACTGCGTTAATAAGACCGGCTAGCGCAAACATGACTGAGGTTAAAAATGCCGTTAGCACCACATAACCTAAATGATGGACACTGATATCAACAAAGAACATGGCCACTAAGGTCACGATACAACCCACTAATAAACCTCGGGCAACACCACCGCCGACGTATCCTGCAATCAGCACATAATGTGGCACAGGCGCGACCATGATTTCTTCGAGGTTTCGCTGAAATTTAGCACTGTAAAATGACGAACCCACATTCGAGAATGAGTTAGTAATCACCGACATCATGATAAGACCTGGCGCAATAAATTCCATGTAGCTCACGCCGCCCATTTGGCCAATGCGACTCCCTACAAGGTTGCCAAAAATTAAGAAATATAATGTCATGGTAATCGCTGGCGGCACGATAGTTTGCACCCAAATACGGGTAAAGCGATTAATCTCTTTGGTCAGAATACTTTTGAAAGCGATTAAATATAACTGGTTCATTTTTTTGCCTCCTTGGCTTTTTCGACCAATTCAACAAACAACTCTTCAAGACGGTTAGCTTTATTACGCATTGAGGTCACTTCGATACCATCGGCAGATAACTGAATAAATACCTCGTTAAGGTTGTCATCTTTAACAACATCGACCTCAAGGGTGTGCGAATCAGTTAAACGACATTTAAATTTACCAAGATCAGGGGCGGCTTCAATATCATGACGTAAATCTAAAATGAAGGTTTCCATATTCAGCTTGCTAAGTAAGGACTTCATTGTGGTGCATTCCACCAGCATGCCTTGGTCAATAATACCGATATTACGGCAAAGCATTTCAGCTTCTTCAAGGTAATGGGTGGTGAGAATAATCGTGACACCTTGGGCATTAATTTGCTTTAAAAAATCCCACATTGAACGACGAAGTTCAATATCAACACCCGCGGTTGGTTCGTCCAATATCAGCAGTTTTGGCTCATGCATTAATGCACGGGCTATCATTAAACGACGTTTCATACCGCCTGATAACTGGCGCGCTTGGGCATGACGCTTTTCCCATAAATCCAGTTGCGACAGGTATTTCTCGGCGCGTTGCAATGCGATATCGCGTTTAACGCCGTAGTAACCAGCTTGATTGACGACAATTTGCTGCACTGTTTCAAACTGATTAAAGTTGAACTCCTGCGGTACTAAACCAATGCATAGCTTGGCTTGTTCAAGCTGTTTATCAATATCGTAGTCAAAAACCTTCACTTGTCCTTGTGTCTTTTGCACCAGCGAACTGATCACACCAATGGTGGTGGACTTACCCGCACCATTTGGGCCTAACAAAGCAAAAAAGTCACCTTGCTTAACAGTGAGGTTGAGGGTTTTAACCGCTTCAACTCCACCCTTATAGGTCTTTTTAAGGTTTTCGATAACTAATGCATTGGCGCTTTCGCCCATGATGAATTCCCTCTACTCAATAAACAAAAACTCCCGCCTATAGCGGGAGTTTACATACCAAAGGTGGCATTAATCTAACGGCACAACTTTAGCGATGTAAGGCAGGTTACGATACTGCTCAGCATAGTCGATACCATAACCTACGATGAACTCGTCAGGAATGGTAAAGCCGATAAAGTCGACAGGTACGTCTACTTCACGGCGCTCAGGCTTATCTAATAAAGTACACAGCGCTAAGCTTTTTGGCTCACGCAGTAATAGCATTTCGCGTACTTTATTTAAGGTGTTGCCTGAATCAATTAAATCTTCAACGATCAATACGTCACGATCAATGATCTCAGATGAAACATCTTTTAAGATTTTCACATCACGTGTACTTGTCATTGCATTGCCATAGCTAGAAACAGACATAAAGTCGATTTCAACATGGCCCTTAATACGGCGACATAAGTCAGCCATAAAAACCACAGACCCTTTCAATAAGCCGACCATTAACAAACGCTCGCTGTCTGCGTAATGGGCATTAATCCTTTCAGCTAATATATCCAGTTTTTCGTTGATTTCTTCTGCAGAAATCATCACTTCGGTTGTGTGTTTCATATTACTCTCAGTTGTCGTGATTTTAGGACTTAACGTAATTTAAATTGCGGTGTCGTCGCGAGACTTTTGTGAAGCATAACCCCAGCGATTTGTTAGCCCATGTTCAATACCCAAATGATCTAGAATTCGGGAAACCATGAAGTTTACCAGATCTTCTATCGATTGGGGATGGTGATAAAAGCCTGGGGCTGCAGGCATGATGGTCGCGCCGTTACGTGTCAGGCTCAACATATGCTCTAAGTGTATGGCGCTAAAAGGAGTTTCTCTTGGTACAAGGATTAGTTGGCCACGCTCTTTTATGACTACATCTGCCGCTCTTTCTAACAAATTGTTACTCATTCCCGTCGCCACAGCAGCTAAAGTGCCAGTTGAACAAGGGCAAATCACCATTTGCTTTGGCGCTGCGCTGCCTGATGCCGGTGGCGAGAACCACTCGTCTTTACCTAAAACCACCAATTCACCGACAGATGAATCAGTCATTTCAAAATGATTTAATAGCTGCTCATGGGCTTTTTCTGAATTAGCACTGAGCTGCAAACCTTCTTCGGTTGCCAGTACAACTCGCGCTGCACTCGATATCATTAAAAATACCTGATAATCGGCAGCTAATAAGCACTGTAATAGTTTTAAACCATAAGGTGCACCTGAAGCGCCAGTCCATGCAAGACTGATCGCTTTAGCGCGTTTGTTGTACTGCGTTGTATTACTCATAAACTCTCTAAATACAGCTAACGGATTAAGTTAACTTGTTATACGTTCAACATACTGCGACAGGCACAATATTGTTAAAAAATCTTACCCACTAGTTTAAAGCATTAATGAGTTTTTGATGAATACCGTTAAAGCCGCCATTACTCATAATGACGATGGTATCACCAGCGCCAGCCTCAGCACTAACTAAAGCGATAATCTCATTAATGTCTGTTGATACCATTACCGGCAAGCTCGCACTCGCCATATTGGTTTTAATATCCCAACCAATATTGTCAGCTTGGTACAAAAAGGCACAATCCGCCAATGCCATTGATGAGGCTAAGGTGTCTTTGTGTACGCCACTTTTCATGGTGTTAGACCGTGGTTCGAGCACCACAATCAGTTTTCCTGTAGCAGCTTGACCTTCGCCAACTTTAGCTCGTAAGCCCTGCAAGGTCGTTTCAATCGCTGTTGGGTGATGAGCAAAATCATCATACACCGCAATACCATTGACGGTATCAAGCAGCTCTAAACGGCGCTTAGGTGGCGCAAACTTGGTTAACGCTTCAATGGCAAGCGCTGGCGCCACACCCACATGGCGCGCTGCAGCAATAGCCATAACTGCATTTTCAATATTATGCTGGCCAATTAAACCCCAGTTTAAAATGCCTTGAGACTCGCCATTAAACATCACTTCAAATTCATGGCCGTCAGCCGCAATGGAGTTCGCGTACCAACCTTCTTGGCTGCTATTTTGACTATTATTAGTCGCGTGGAACAACTCTTGCTCGCTCCAGCACCCAAGTTCAATCACTTCTTTAACTGCGTTATTTTCAGCAGGCCAAATCACTTTACCTTCGCCCGGCACGGTGCGAATAACATGATTAAATTGCTTTTGAATTGCGGCTAAATCAGCAAAAATATCGGCATGGTCAAACTCAAGGTTATTAATGACTAAAGTGCGTGGACGGTAATGGACAAACTTAGATCGTTTATCGAAAAAGGCGCTGTCATATTCATCAGCCTCAACCACAAAAAAGGGCGAATTACCTAAGCGTGCTGAAACGCCAAAGTTTTGTGGAACACCACCAATTAAAAAGCCTGGTTCATAACCGCAATCTTCTAATACCCACGCCAGCATGCTCGAGGTCGATGTTTTGCCATGAGTCCCAGAAACCGCAAGCACCCAACGTTCAGGCAAAATATATTCTGATAAAAACTGCGGGCCAGAAGTGTATTTAATGCCGCGATTAAGTACCGCCTCAACGCACGCATTACCTCGGCTCATCGCATTGCCAATCACTACAATATCAGGCTGACTTTCGCCTTCTTTACCTAATTGAATTGGGTCAAAGCCTTGAATGAGCTCAATACCTTGCTCTTCAAGCTGAGTGCTCATTGGAGGATAAACATTGGCGTCACTGCCAGTGACTTTGTGTCCCATCGCACGGGCTAATAATGCGAGGCCGCCCATAAAAGTGCCACAGATCCCAAGAATATGTACGTGCATGCAATTGCTCTATTGAGAATGATTTGTGGCTTATTCTAAAGCATTGCGACATAGATTGTCAGGTCACAATAACAAGCTTTAATGTTTAGCCATTAGTCAGATATAACTCTCGCACGACTTAGCTAGAACTAAGTAACCCTTGCCAACAGCTCACTACGGTATTGTCCTAATAACTGGACATTAGGATTGTTAGTTATGCTGCATAATCAATTCTAACTGGTCATGTTTCTTTATTGATAAAAAAGCCGTAATAATGGCTTAGCCGATTTTCAACAAGGACTGAAAATGAATAACCTCACCAGCAATAAGACCAAGCAGTGGATATCACCTTTTAAACGCTCAGCAAGCTTGTTGGCATGTATGAGTATCACTGCACTGGTCAGTCATAGCAGTGTTGCCGATGGACAGGATATTCGTTTTAATCAACTTGGATTTGGAGTGAGTGCAGTAAAAACTGCCGTGATTAGTAATACAGCGTCTGAGAGTTTTAGCCTCATTGAGCAAACATCAGGCAAAACGGTTTATCAAGGCAAGCTCAGCGCCCCTAAAGCGTGGCCACCCTCTGCAGAAACCGTAAAACTCGCTCGATTTGATGATTTTACTCAGGCAGGTGAATACCAGCTAAAAGTTGATTCCCTTGGGATCTCCCATCCTTTTTCAATCTCTGAATCTCGCTATAATCAGCCATTAAAAACGGCCATGCGAGCTTACTTTTATAATCGCAGTGGCGCGGTTATCCAACAAGAGTATGCTGGCATATATGCCCGCCCGGCAGCGCACCCAGATACCATTGTTTATGTTCATCAATCTGCAGCTTCAAAAACCAGACCCGAAGGTACAGTGATTTCGTCCCCTAAAGGCTGGTACGATGCCGGCGATTATAATAAATACATCGTTAATTCTAATATCACGGTTTATACCTTATTAAGCGCACTGGCAGAGCAAGCTGATGCGCTATCAAGCCTCAAGCTTAATATTCCAGAATCAAGCAATAACTTGCCCGACACCCTTGATGAAATCCTGTGGAATATGGATTGGATGCTCACCATGCAAGACCCCGCAGATGGTGGTTTGTACCACAAGCTCACCACCAAACGCTTTACCGGCGAAGATGAAATGCCGCACATGATGGACCAGCCCCGTTATGTCATCGCTAAATCTACCGCAGCCACTCTGGGTTTTGCAGCAACTATGGCTAAAGCTAGCCAAATATTGGCTCAGTATGATGCGAACTTGCCAGAAACCTCCTTTGACAACACCAGCTACAGCCAGCAATTACTTCGCGCGGCCAAATATGCATGGCAATGGGCGATTAAAAACCCCGACATTCATTATCAACAACCCGCTGATATTCACACAGGTGCTTACGCGACAGCTGGAGACGATTTAAAAGATGAATGGTTATGGGCTGCAGCTGAGTTATTTGCAGCAACTGGCGAAGATGAGTACCTCAATGCAATTGAGTTACCCAAAAAACTGCGAATTCCTGAATGGGATAAAGTCGAAACCTTAGCTTTGATCACCATAGCAACCACTGACAAGTCACCCAAAAAATTAAAGCAGCAAGCCCAGTCACAATTATTACAGCTGACTGATAGCTGGATAAAGGTGGGCGAAGATTCAGCTTATGGCCTAGCGATTAGTGAGCAAGACTTTGTTTGGGGCAGTAACTCCAACATGCTTAATAAAGCCGTGACTTTAGTTCGAGTTAGTCAGCTATTATCCACCACAGAGCAACAAGACAGTTTGTATACCAAACACGCAGAGGCCATTGTCGATTACATTTTTGGTCGCAACCCTCTAGGGATTTCTTTTGTGACAGGTGTAGGGCTAATGTCGCCTATGAATGTTCATCACCGAGCCTCTATGGCTGATGGCATTAAAGCACCAATTCCAGGCTTTTTAGCAGGCGGGCCGCAACCAGGTCAGCAAGATGCGGGCGACTGTAAAAAACAAGGCGGTATTTACCCATCACCCCATGCTGCTTTGTCTTATATTGATCACGGCTGTAGCTATGCCAGTAACGAAGTGGCGATTAATTGGAATGCGCCGCTGGTATACATGTTAGCGGCGCTATCTGAAACAAAGTAAGTGCATTAGGAGTTAGCCGCGCTTTATGAAACGAAATAAGTTCAAGCGGTTCTGTATTAAAAAATGATAAAAAAAAGTCCTATGCTGAGCACAGTGGTCAATAGGGTATTGCGGGTAAAGTACGCTAATAGGGTCGCCACAACACCGCAGACTAAATAACTATTATTAAAGCTAATATCTAAATGGCCTTCTGGAGCAAAGACAATTGGCGCCAAAATAGCGGTTAATACTGCTGGCGCCGAGTAGCTTAAAAACGTCAGGGTTTTATCGCTGAGTTTTAGTGGCAGTTTAGGCTCTAACAGTAAATAACGGCTAATGAAGACCAACGCAGCCATCGATAAAATAATTATCCATATCATGACTGTTCTCCTACTGAATCAGCTGACTTAACGGGCTCTGAGCGTTTATGTTCACCGGTGAGCTTGGCATAAGTCACCCCAGCAAACATCCCCGACAATGACGCAATTAATAGCCCAGCTTGAATATCAAAAACAGCACACACCACAGCTAAGGTTAATGACACCAACACACAAATAAGTATCGACGGTTTTTTAACTGTCGGAACAACCAACGCAATAAACGTGGCCGCAATGGCAAAATCTAATCCCAGTTCATCAAGATTATCAATCGATTGACCAGCGATAATCCCTAAAAGAGTGGCAATATTCCAACCAATATAAAACGTTAACCCCCCACCAAGGGCGTACCAGCGATCAAACTTATGTCTTGCTAATGTCGATGATGGCGATGATGGCGATGATGGCGATGATGGCGATGATGGCGATTTTGATGATGACAATGGCGGTTTTGGTGAATGGGAAGTGTCATCAAGTGGCTTATTACTCTGATTATTATGATTATTTTGCAGCTCGACACTGTCATTATTGACTTTAGCAGCGTGCTGACTGTGATTAGAAATAGCGAATAATTCATCAGTGAGTAAAAAGCCTAACCCGAGACGCCATTTTAGTGGCAAAGAGCTTATTTGAGAGCGCATTGCCATGGCGTAGAGCAAATGCCTTGAGGTAATTAATAGCGTGGTAATTAAAATACTGCCTAAGCCCACACCCGCTTTAATCATACCTAGTGCCACTAATTGCGCACTACCTGCAAAAATAATCGCCGACATCGCTTGGCTTTGGCTCGCAGTTAAGCCAATTTCTAACGCAAGTGAACCCGCTAAAATCCCCCAAGGGATCACTGCAATAGTTAGCGGCATAACAGCCAGTAAGCCTTTCAAGAAAGACTGGCGCTTTAACTTGGGATCTCGCTCGTCGGTAATATCATATTCAGGCATGTTATAGCGCTTCCATGAAAGAGAGGTGGCAAGTTATCGTGAGAATCCACATCCTTGTTGCCACAAAGCATCAACTAAAGACTAAACTAGCAAACAAACAAAAATTAGCATATTCGAATAAACAAAATGTAGTTAAATTTTCTTATAAACATAAAAAAGCTGCCCGTAGGCAGCTGATTAACTCACTATATTATTGACTCTCTTTAACTGGCTTTTTTAACTGGCTACCTTTTTAAATGGCTATCTTTAAATGACTATCTTTAAATGACAATCCGTATCTGAAAACCCACTCTAAATATCAAGCAAAGTCAGTATTGTTTTACCAAGTAAAGTTTCTACGACCTCTCGTCCTTCCCCAGGAAAATGTCCATCGACCATTTTGATTAAGTTGGTCATGCCATTTACGGTCATATCCGATGGTTCTGGCAGAGTTGAATTAGCCACTAGCATATTCAAAATATAGCGAAAGTGCTTAACCGATAGCGCTTTATGCCAGCTCTCAGTTAATGTCTCTTTTGAACTAAAATCTAATTGCTCAGCAAATATCGGGAATACTTTCCCTTTTAGCGCATGGGCAAACTCTTTATTCGATTCGTAATAGCCTTGTAAGGTACTTTTTCGCACCCCTGCAACTTTGGCAATGTTGTCATACGTCACACAATGCCAGCCACTTTCAAAAAAGATATCCAAAATAATTTGGTTATACTTCTTAAAGTTAGCTTCTTTCTCTTCTTTAGAAATCTTCGCCATTACTTTTAACTCTTTAATTAAGTGCCCTTTCAACTGCTGTTCATTGTGCACGAATCTCACATAAAATCAATATTGGGTACTTGGTATTGATAATTGCAATTCTAAGGTTAGTAGAAAAAAGGCCTCCAATTGGAAGCCTTTTTAAATCTATATATTCATTACGCTTTCTTAGCCAACAACTCAGTCAACCTGTCTATCTTAGCATTAAGCTGTTTAATATCATCTGCAGTCGCCACTTCGGCACTTTTTTCAGCTCCAGACTCAGCTTCTTTTTCACCCTGCTCTTCTCGCATGATTTTGGTTTCTTCACCCATCACATCAAGCACGGCTCCAACCATCATATTGAGGAAAACAAAGGTGGTTAAGAAGATAAAGCTTAAATAATACAGCCAGCTTAATGGGTATACTTCCATGGTTTCGTACATGATGGACGTCCAGGATTCGAACGTCGAAATACGGAACAAGGTCAGCATCGCAATCGACACATCACCCCACAAAAAGTCATTCACATTGGCAAAAAACATGCTGCCAATAGCGCCGTAGATATAGAAAATAACGAACATTAACAAGGCGATATAGCCCATTCTTGGGATAGCTTTAAGCAATGCGTTAATCAGCATTCTTAGCTCAGGCACCATAGAGACCAATCTGAGTACACGGAAAATACGCAGTAATCTTGCCAGCAAAATGGTTGAACCACCAAGCGGTACTAAGCTGCCAATGACGATAATAGTGTCAAAGATATTCCAGCCTTTAGAGAAAAATGATTTGGTATTATCGCTCGCCATAAAGCGAATAATTAGCTCAATCAAGAAAAACGCCGTAATTGCGATATCTAATACATATAGGCTGTTTTCAAGCAGCGGTGGTAGCTGGTAAGTATGCGCACCGATCGACAAGGCTGATACGATAATCACAAAGATAACAAAACCTTGGAAGGTTTTACTTTGATCAACTTTTTTGAGTGTATTGAGAACGGCTGAGGCTTGCATACTGGCTTATTGGCTCCTATAAATACCCCCTCAATTTTGAGGATGGATGAGACTACTTAACCAAGATTAAAATAGTCTTAAAATGCGCTCCTATAAGCTCTAGCTTATGTCGCAGTAAATTTGAGAGGCGCTAATATACAAGCTTGTTATCTTTTACGCTAATTAACTAATATTAAAGATATATTGTCAGCTACCATTTATAGACTTTTCAATACACTACACTGTGCGACTTTGTTAAATAAGCTGTAGTAGCTCAGACTTGGTCAGCCAATCACCTTAGCTCCCCATCTAATACACGTTGGAGAATCCAGATCTAAGTCAGCAATTTGCTTTTGTTCTTCCTTTTGTGATTTCTCTATTAAAAAATCCTGTAAGCAAAATAACTCTGAAGTATCAAAGCGATCATTGTTAGCATTGGGAGTAATTCCGCTATTGTTTGGGTTAACTAGGGTATTAACACTTGAATCTGAATTCTTGATTACAGTATTTGTTGAACCTTCTTCACTTGAGCAACCTTGTTTAGTCGGTTTGATTTCTTCAGTCGCAGTAACATCAGAACCAATGCCTGTTGCGATAATCATTAATTCAAGTTCGCTCGCTAACTCAGGCAATATAGTTAAACCGATAATCACCATGGCGCTTGGATCTAATTGTTGCTGCAATATCTCACCTATCGCATTGTATTGGCTTAACTCTATATCCTCTGTGGCCATGACACTGACAATCGCACCTTTAGCGCGACTAAAATCCACTTCTTCTAATAAAGGATTGTTAAGAGCGTTATTAATGGTATGAGTTAAATCTTGACCTTCAGCTTGCCTTGCCACTCCCATAGCCGCACGGCCTTGGTGACTTACTACTGCAACAAAATCATTGAGGTCGATATTAATTAAGCCTGATTGGCTTATTGTCGTGGTTAACCCTTGCAGTACGTCTTGTAAAATACGATTACTTTCAAAAAATGCATTCACAAGCGTGATTTTCTTATCCAGCGTTTTAATCAACTTATCATTAGGTAGCACAATGACAGAGCTTGCTTGTTGCATTAACTTTTCGACGCCTACTTGAGCTAGTAGATTTCTTTGATGGCCTTCAAACTCGAAAGGGGTTGTAACTACTGCCACTAACGGTTTGTTTAATTGCGCGGCAATCGACGCAATAAATGGAATGGCTCCTGTGCCTGTGCCGCCGCCCATACCACCCGTTATAAAAATTACATCCGCTAATTCTATAATTTCTTTAATTTGTTGCTCGGACTCTTGGGCGGCCTCGAATCCTTTTTCTGGGTCTGCACCAGCGCCTAACCCTTTGGTGGTTTCAGTGCCAATTTGAAGTTGGGTGTCACACTGTGAAATCGCCAGCGACTGGGCGTCCGTATTCACTGCAATCAGTTTGATATTGTCATTTAATGCTGACTCACTGAGTTGGTTAATCGTATTGCAGCCGCAACCTCCGACACCAAATACGGTAATACATGGCGCTTTACTGGTGTTTGGAATTAAATCGTACATGGGTCATTCTCCTTAAATAGACCCCTGTAACTTATCCTGCGATAGCGACAACCTCTGACGTAGCGTTTGAATCAATGTCGATTAAATCAATGTCGTTTGAATCAATATTGCTACTTTGATATTGCATGCTCACTTTTGCAATCAGACGAGTAAAATGTGCTCTTAACTTTTCAGGTGCTACCACTTCGATATTATCGGCCATCTCCCACAAAAAAGCTCTCAGCCTTTTACTGTCATTCACCGTCGCTTTAACTTGGTAGCGCCCATCTTTAAGTAATTGAATAGTTTGATTTTCACTTAACTTAGCTTTACGTAAAATAAAGCTAGCTGACGCCGATACTAATAGCTCGATATCAATAATATTTGATTGAGTTTCAGCACCGCTTAAATTGATATCAAAATCATCTCTGGTGACAGCAGGAGTATCAAGCACACGAATATCATTGAGCAAATCAATAGACTGCACATAACGTTTTGTATGCACGCTACCAACAGTAAACGCTAAAAGCGCCACCCCTTCTGAAATGGTTATTCCCTCTGGATTAATAGGGCTGTATTCAACCCAATAGCATTGGCCTTTAATCACTTTTTGAATTTGACAGGCAATCTGACGCTTATGCAGCAAAGCATATTGCACTAGTTTAAATGCGGCTGAATCTTGCTCTGAGTAAATTAATGGTGAAGGTTCAGGTAGCTGCGCCACTCGACAAGCCCAATACAACCATGGGTTATCAGGATCGCTTGCAAGAACTTGATCTGCTCGTTCAAAATAAGGGGTTAGTTGCTTAACGCTTTGTGGAGGTAATAACTGTGCAGCACTATGTTTTAAGGTGTGAAAGGCTAACGCCATGTGCTGATCCATCAAGGTTAAATTAAGACCACGCCAGCATGCAGAAATAGACCAACCAAAGGGTTTACATCGGTCATCAAGTTCTAGGCCAAAAAGCCCCATATCACTCATTGATTTCAGCTCACGCTGCACAGTACGTAAACCGACATCAAAATCCCTGTCTTGTAGTCGCTTAGTCAGCACATTTGCAGTGATCTTTCGTGGATGTCTGGGAATTTGTTCAAGCATTGCTAACTGACGCTGAATATTCGTTTGCATTAACCATCTCCATATCTTGAGTTAATAGCATATCGTCAAGCTGCGTCAAATTCTGTCGCAGCAAACTATTTATATCAATAATCCAGACATTTATCAGAGATATCTGCAGCCATTAACGCAAACTCAATTACTAAACTGCAGCAGGTTTCACTTTATTTTGATGCAATGCAAAAAAGAAAAAAGCCCTAAAAAATACATTTTAGGGCTTTAAGTTGGTATATAAGTGACTTAAACAGAACTTGATTTAAGCTACAAGTACCGTCTACAACTGCGCAAATTGGCGTATTAAGTTGTGATAAACATTGTGCAATTTATCCAGCTCGGTTCGCTCAGTGTTGCCTTTAGCAATTAACGCTTGAATGGATTGGTCCAGTTGATACAGGTTTTGCCGCAGCGAAGACTCTGCCACCATGCTTTGCATCCAAGTGATTGCGGCAACACGTTCACCACGCGTCACTGCTGTCACTTTATGCAAACTGCTTGATGGGTACACTACCGCATAACCTGCAGGTAACTTTATAGATTGTTCGCCAAACTCAGTAGCAATGATTAGCTCGCCACCATCGTATTCGTCAGGCTCAGAGAGAAATACTGTCATCGAAACATCACTGCGAAGTACCACTTGCGTATTTGGTACTCGCATCACCGCAGCATCGACATGAAAGCCATATTCTTCTGACTTAGCATAACGATTAAAGCAGGGTGGAAAGATTTGATGAGGCAAAGCTGCTGACACCACTTTCGGGGTTTCACCGATTTTAGTGAGCAACTGATTAGCTAACTGCTGCACAGCAGGATCACTTGCTACAGCTTGACTGTTTTGCTTAACCGCAGCTGCCATCCCCATGGCCGTATTTCGGCCATCATTCCAGTTTACATCTGCCAGTTGCTTACGGTACAAAGTCACTTCTTCTTTTGACAGTATTTGTTCAATGACAATCATAACTTACTCAATTCACTTTTGTTTCAATTAAGCACTGGCTTAAAATTCATAGGTCGCTGATAACTTAGCATTTCTAGCATCACCTAAATACATAAATGACCCAGAACGATATGCCGCAGTGAAGTATTCTTCATCTAACACGTTACCCACATTTAAGCGGAAGGTCAGTGACTCAGTGGCATTGTAGTTAGCAAACAAATCAACCACTTGATAGTTTGGCACCACAATGCTGTAGCGACCATTTTCGGTATCGTAGCCTGCAGCTGTATCAGGTTGTCCGCCATACATTTCGCTTTGGTAGGTGTAACCAGCACCAATCACAAATGCTTCATTAAGTTGATAACGCAGTTGCAAGTAGGCACTTTCGTCAGCAAAGTTACTCAGTGCTAGGCCAACGTTTTCTTCAGTGAATGACTCTAATACTTCTGAGTCCATAATAGCCGCTGAAAACTGCACGCTGAATTCTTCAGTAATATTACCTACCATGCCGAATTCAACACCTTGAACGCGGTTTTTACCCGTATTTAGTGTCCCTAGCGTTGAGTAGCTATCACCCACACTTTCCATTACGTCACTTTTAGTGATTTGGAATACTGATGCAGAAAACATAACCTTGTCTTCAAACATCATCCACTTAGTACCCAGTTCAATGTTTTCAACTAATTCAGGATCTGCCGCTCGCGCTTGATCGACATCACCACACACGCCGCCGTAACCACAACTCGCACCTAAGTCAGATTCGCCACCATTAATATTGGTTGCAGTGCTGTAATTAGCATAAATATTACCGTCATCAGTAATGCTGTAAACTAAGCCGATATGGCCGTTATACATGGTGTCGTCGTATTCATATAAAATGTCGCCATTACGAGTACTCGAAGTATCATTCTGGTAATCAAAGCTGTCTTGTCTTACACCAAAGAAGAGCTCTAACTCGTCGGTAAGCGCAACGGTATCCATAAAGTAAGCTGAAATAGTCTCAATTTGGTACTCAGCATCATTAATGCCTTTGCTGTAAGTACGCCCCATGAGTTTGTCGATATTATCAACCGTATTTCCTTCGCCATCTAAAATACAATAAGCACCCGCATCACCACGACGGCCAGCCGTTATACAGTTGGTTTCATTGCCGTTTACAATATCGTATACACCGTTATCAACTTGCTGGTCTGTGTATTCCAGTCCAAACACAAATTTGTTTTCCATACCTAAAATATTGGTATTCCAAAACAGATTGAACTGGGTACTTAAATAATCGACTTCTTGATTACCTTGGTGAGTACTGAGCGTTAATGTGTCAGCGCCAGGTGCTTCAAGATCCGTCTCGCTGCGTGTAGTACCACGAACACCCGTAGTGATGTAGCCGTTTTCAGTTTTACCCACGCGAGTCGCGTTATAAAACGTCAGGTTGTCGCTAATATCGTATTCAGTTCTTAGGGTAAATGTCATCACTTCTGAGTCTAAAAAGTCAGACTCTTGAGCATAAACAGGAATATCTGAAATTGGCTCACGTGTGTTTTGATCAAAGTAACTGCCTAAATCGGCAACATCTTTAGCATCTAAATAATAACCGTCAGCAACAAAAGATAAATCACTTGTTGGTTCAAACACTGCCGATAACTGCACGCCATTTCGCTCACGGCTTATCCCTTCACGACCGGGCTTATCTTCATCAGATAATAAGCCGTTAAATCTCACACCAACGGTATCTGAAATAGCATGGTTATAATCGACCGTGAGACGACGATGCTCATCAGTGCCTAAACCTAAATCGACTCGGCCTAAGTTATAAGACGTTGACGCCTTTTTAGTCACGCTGTTAATCGCACCGCCAGAAGAACCACGACCAGCAAATGTCGAGCTTGGGCCTTTGGTAATTTCTACCACTTCGGTGGCAAAACTTTCACGGGTTGTCATACCTGGGTCACGAAGACCATCAACAAATACATCACTGCGAGCTTCATGACCACGGATAATGTAACGATCGCCAAAGGCATTACCATTTTCACCCGTACCTAAAGTAATACCCGCTTGGGCTGACAAAATATCTTTTAAATCTGTTTTACCAGACTCTTGTATTTGGTCTTGTGTTAGCACTGTGATCACTTGAGGTGTATCAACCAAATCTGCCACACGGCGAAGATCGCCAGAAGACTCAGATAAGTAAATCGAGTTTTTCACCCCATGAACTTTAATACGTTCGATGGCTTCAGCAGATTGATTTTTATCACATTCAACTCCGCTAATTTCGGTATTACAAGTTTCATTCACCTCTGTTTTAGCAGCTGTGACTTCGGCTGATGCAGCATCTGCAAATACTGCAGGGGAGCCAAATACTAAGGCTGCAGCAACGGCTTGAGCGCCGAGTGATAAGTTTTTTTGCTGTACTGGTTTCATCTTCTGAACTGTCCTTTGTTAACAAAATTATGAAATTCAGGCGGATACTAACAAAAAATCAACATTAATGTAAATCGTTATCATTTAGATTTACATTTTCAATTGGCATATATTAGTCATTTATGTTTTTAGCAGATTTAAAAGGCGGTTAAACAAACAGGTTGAAGTTTTATATAGGTTGATCGATACTTGATTAATCAAGCATTATGCAACTATTAATTCAAGAGTGACTACCATGTCAGAATCACTATCAGCATTAATGGCACTTTCAAGTGCCTTTGGCCGCTTTAACAAAAAAATAGATCGTGCCTTAAGCGTCCACGGCATTAGCTTTACTGAGTTTCAAGTACTCGAGAAATTGGCACAATCACCTAATCAAGTGATGAGCCGTGTTGAACTGGCCGAAGCCACTAACCTCACCGCTTCAGGGATCACTCGCTTGTTAATGCCAATGGAGAAGATCCATTTAATCGATAAAGAAAAGAACAGCAGAGATGCCAGAGTCAGCTTAGTCAAATTAACAACGGCTGGAAAAGAGGTCTATCAGGATGCATCGGTAACAAGTCAAAGTTGTAGTGAGGGCACCACAAAGCAATTAACCGAGAAACAAGTGGCGCAATTACAGCTGTTTTTGAGCAAATTAAGTTAAGCAAATTAAATTAACTGTCAGTCTCATAGACTTCTAATGGCAGATCGTCAGGATCGCTAAAAAAAGTAAACTTTTTACCCGTGTATTCATCCACTCTTACGGGCTCAACCTTAATATTATGCCGCCCTAAATAAGCCACCGTTGCGTCAATATCATCAACCTTGAAAGCAAGGTGGCGTAAGCCCTGCGCTTCAGGGTAACTGGGTCGTTTAGGCGAGTTAGGAATAGAAAACAGTTCAATTTGGCTACCATCAGGTAACTGTAAATCAAGCTTATAAGAGTCTCTTGCTTCACGGTAATTCTCTGCAATCACCTTAAAGCCCAATACTTCGGTATAAAACCGTTTTGATACTGAATAGTCATTACAAATGATCGCCACATGATGGATTCCGTTGAACATAAAGCACCTATTGATACCATTAGAAAACAAATGATAGCGTTAAAAAAACAAACCCTGATAAATGACTCTATCAGGGTTTGTAATAAACCTCACTGCTGAACCTCATTGATAAAACGCACTGATGAATATCAGCTCAACAATGTATGTCCAAGCATATCAGTTCAATCTCAGTTCAATCTCAGTTCAATGCCAGGCGATTACACACCCACTTCAGCGCCGTCATCTTTACGTATAACCACAGTAGCAGCGCGGGCACGGACCGTTGTACCTGCTGGCGTTTCTTCAGTCGCAACAGCAGAATATGGCCAATTAGCTGGATGCTGGATATTAGCAAATACCGTGGTGTAATCTGGCGTAATTGCAAAACCAGTGACTTCACAACCATTAGGGCCAACAAAGAAGCGCTTTAACTCAGCTTGGTTATCAGCACTAACCACTTGCTGCTGACCATTGTCGTCCGTCATTGGCGAAGGCACGATCGCAAGCATTTGATCGTTAGTGTATTCCTCAACTTCATCAGCACCATTATCAGTTTGCACCCATAAAATACCGCGCTTATCAAAAGCTAATCCATCTGGGCTAGCAAATTGGTTAAGGTCAGTTAAGCCTGAACGGTTAGTGTCTTCATCGCCATCAGCTGGAGAACCAAATACAAAGATATCCCAAGTGAACTCAGTAGCATTGCTGCCCTCGTCCCAACGAATAATATGGCCAAAGCTGTTATTTAAACGTGGGTTAGCAGGGTTAGTGCTATCAACACGTTTAGTGTTATTGGTCAGTGTTAAGTAAACCGTGCCAGTAAATGGATCAACACTTGCCCATTCAGGGCGATCCATCGGAGTTGCACCAACTAAATCTGCCGCGCCTGCCGTATTTAGAATAATTGCAGCAATCGAGTCAAAGCTGTCAGCTAAGGTATTGCCATCAGTGGTGACACTGTCTAGTGTCAGTGGCAACCACTCACCCACACCATCTTCACTGAACTTGGCGACATATAAAGTGCCGTCGTTCATGTACTTATCACCAGTGATGATGCGGTTAGTTGAGTTAGCATCCGCTTCATCCCACAGCGCAGTAGATTCATACTTGTAAAGGTATTCAAAACGAGAATCATGACCGGAATAAAACACTACTGGCTTACCAACAGCTAACTTACCAAAGGTACAACCTTCATGGCGAAAACGCCCAAGTGCAGTACGTTTTACCGCACGAGAATTGGGGTTATAAGGGTCGATTTCAACAATATAACCATGGCCATTTGCTTCATTACGGTAATCATTAGCCGCACTTGATCCTGAAGGCGTTACATCAAAACGTGCAAATTCATCTAAACGCTCATCATCATTACCAGCAAGGTGATCCCAGCCATAACGAGTGCCTGAAGTTGATAGACCAATACGCTGCTGCTCTTGCGTTAACTCACCACGATTAACAAAATAACCTGGCCAGTTTTCTTCACACGTTAAGTAAGTGCCCCAAGGCGTGTAACCGTTACCACAGTTATTCAGTGTGCCACGGGCTTGGCTACCATCTGGAGAGTAACACGTTTCAAGGTATGAGCTGTACGCAAGCGGGCCAGCAATATCCATCACTGTCGCACCAGTAAAACGGCGGTTGTGGTCGTCATTTTTAACCGTTTCCCACATGCCATTGTTTAGCTTGATACGTACAACAGAGATGCCATGGGCATTGATTTCTTTACGAATTTCATCAAGCTCGGTGCGATGGCCATCAGCATCTACTGTAGGGCCCATTGGGTGCAATGCTGCTTGGTCAATATATTCGTGATTCACACATAATAAGCCGTCATCACCCGCTTCAGTTAATGGGAAAAAGTGCATGCCATCATGATGCATACCCATTGAGTTAGCTTGATCTTCAGCGGTATTTGAACCGTCCTCTTTAAACGCATTCGCTTTATCGTTTAAAGGCTCGCCCCAAGGCGCAAGTACATAAGCAGAGTAACCAGCAGCAACTGTTACCGCATCAGTTTTAGAACCAGCAATAGATTCAAAGCCTAGCGTTGCCTGACTCACATTCGGTGTATCTGGCGTGGTAGGAGTATCATCGACAGGGGTTGAGTCGTTATTAGAATCTGAATCAGAACTACAACCCGCTATTCCAAAACCACTGAAAGCAGTCATTGCACTTAATCCAAGACCACTTTTGACAAAGTTACGTCTTGAAAGGTGTTTATCTAATACTTCGTTAAATGGCGTGTTATTGCTCTTATTAAAACGAGTTGGATCAAATGTAGCCTTGCTCATAAAATATCCTTGCGATCAAAAGTTGCAAACGTTGTTGTATTTTTCGAACAGAGTAAGAATTAAATATGACAAACGAACTTAACTGAGATGACAAAAATAAAACAACTGTATGACACAAGGCGGAATTAACGATACAAATGTAATAAGCTCACTTCTAAACGATTTAAAAACGAAGGTAAAAGGAAGTAAGCAGAAAGGAAATGATGTGAAGAGGATGATGTGAAAGGGAAATAAAACTATTCCCCTATCAAGGCTGGGCTACTTGCGCTTTTTAGCTGATTCAGCCAATGCCTTTTGACGTGCTTGTTGTTTTAGAGAGCCTTTTTTAGCTTTACGTGGGGTAGCGACAGGCTCTTTCGTTAAGTCTGGTTCAAAACCTGGATACCATTGCTGCGGTAAGCGTCTATCTAGCTTTCGCTCTACCGCCACTAGCAAACCTTCATCATCTGGGCTGAGTAAGGTCACCGCAATGCCTTCTTTACCTGCTCTACCAGTACGCCCAATACGGTGAACATAATCTTCTGCTTTAAATGGCAACTCAAAGTTAATGACTGCATCAAGTTGTTCTATATCTAGTCCACGTGCTGCCACATCAGTGGCCACCAGCACGCTTACTTTACCCGTTTTAAAATCAGCTAAAGTCGACTCTCGCACAAATTGAGATAAGTCGGCATGAAACGGAGCAGCGTTGATATTGCTCGACTTTAATTGTTCTGAAATCTTATCTGCACCTTGTTTCGTGCGGCTAAACACTAAAACTTGAGACCAAGACTCTTTGTTAATAACATGGCTGAGTAAAGCAGATTTACGCTCACTATCGAGGTTATAAACCCGTTCAATAATTTTAGCTGCGGTGCTGTTTCTTTTAGCGGTTTCGACTATTTTGGGGCTACGTAATAAACGCTGGCTGAACCTAAAAATTTGATCATCTAAGGTGGCAGAAAATAATGCAGTTTGGCGCTGTTTAGGCAGACGTTTTAATACTTCAACAATTTCTTCTTTAAAGCCCATATCTAACATGCGATCGGCTTCATCTAATACAAAGTATTCCAATGAGGCTAGTGACATCACTTGATTGCGTAAATGATCCAGTAACCTGCCGGGGGTTGCGATCAAAATATCACAGTCAGCTTGTATCGCATTCACTTGGGCTTTAATACTCACACCGCCATAAACCACAACTGCTTTTATATCAGTACCATTAGCATAATCAGTGACACTCTGATGAACTTGCTGAGCAAGCTCTCGAGTGGGCACTAAAATAAGCGCTTTAATTCGCTTTTGATTATCTAAAACGGAGTCTGGAGCTGAACTTGTATCCGAAACGGCATTAGCATTCAATATTCCCTGTAAAATCGGCAAGGCAAATGCAGCCGTTTTGCCTGTGCCTGTCTGCGCCCCTGCCATGACATCTTCACCCGCTAACAGTAACGGTATAGCCGCAGCTTGAATGTCAGTAGGCTGCTCGTAGCCTAGAACAGTTAAACGCTGAGTTAATGTGGGGTGTAAACCTAAAGAAGAAAAAGATAACGCTGAGGCAGACATAAATACTCCATGATAATATCGCTACAGTTTACCACGCAGCCAATATACACAAAAGCATACGTCAGCTAATCATCAAGCGCTTAGTTTAAGCAAAACAACTGCATATTGGCTTCAATGGGTAAGCTAAATTGCTCAGGATTAATATTCACAAAACCATTATTTTTCAGCACTTTTATTGAGCCTATGTTGTTCTCTACTACATTCGCCAACAATGGCCGTCTATGACAGCGGGTAATAAATTGTGACACGGCATCAGTCGCAATGCCCTTGCCCCAGTTAGCTCGCCCAATCCAATAACCTAGGTAATGTTCAATCTGAAGTGGTGCATCAGCGCTTTCAGCAGTCATCGACCAACAGACAATACTGCCCACTAACTCCAAAGTACCTGCGTCATCTTTAAGCCAAATGCCTTCAGCTATCGCAGTATCACTTGCCAAGATATTCTGTTGCCAATGGGCGATAAAATCGGCTTTATTGCGCGCAGGAAAGTCAGCCATATCATTGGCAAGTGGATCATTTTGAAACTCAAATAGTAACGGTAAGTCGGCAGACGTGATGGGCTGTAAACTTAGATTAAGTTCTTGGGTTGCACTCATTAATCAGTTAACTCCTTTAATTGATTATTCTTGTAGATTCTTGATTCTCAAATCTTGTGTCTGGCTAACAATAATCACATATTATTTATTGAGCAAATGACTCATTAGCTGAATATCAACCTGAGCGTACTCGACACGCACCATGTTATGAAAATAATTAGATTTATTTCAATTCCTCACCTTACAATCAAAACCAATGAAACACCGATATCGAGAAAGTTAATCAATAATTTTACTGGCAATATGATTACCCTTGAAGCTATCTTTGTATATAAACAATAGGGTTTAGCTTGAGGAGAGCAAAATGGATAAAGCACTTCAAACAATGATTGATAATATGCCTGAAAAAACAGGTAAGTCACTGGCGCAATGGTTAGTCATATTATCTGAGCAAAACATTGAAAAACACGGCCAATCGGTTAAGTACCTTAAAGAGCAACACGGTGTCACCCATGGTTTTGCCAATACCATTGTCACTTTATCAAAGCAAAAAGATGAATCCGCTGATGATTTAGTTTCTCAGCAATATCAAGGTAAAGAGCAGCTCACACCCATTTATGACTTACTCACATCAACCGTTAAAGGTTTTGGTGATGATGTGGTTATTACGCCCAAAAAAGCCAGTGTGAGTATTATCCGCAAAAAGCAATTTGCCCTGATAAAACCTGCCACTAAAAGCCGAATTGATCTTGGTTTAAAGCTTAAAGATACCGCCCCCCAAGGCTGCCTTGAAGGTTCTGGCCCCTTTGGCACCATGTGTAGCCATCGAATACAGCTAAAAGAAGTCGGCGACGTTAATGCAGAAGTTAAACAATGGCTGCTAGAAGCATATAAACAATCGGTTTAGTGTCTATCTCAAACAGAAAATAACAATTAATGCGTGCTGTCCCTTATGGTAAACTACGCGCTAATCGAATATCGACAATTTTAGCTTTCAAGGAAACCCAAAGTGACTGATTCAGCCATGCGTCTTAATAAATACATCAGTGAAAGTGGCATTTGTTCACGCCGTGATGCCGACCGTTTTATTGAGCAAGGCAATGTATTTATCAATGGTAAACGTGCGCAAGTGGGTGACCAAGTTTCCTTTGGCGATAAAGTGAAAGTTAATGGCCAAGATATTGAGCCCCGTGATGCAGAAGACTTAGTATTTATCGCCCTCAACAAACCCGTTGGTATTGTCAGTACCACCGAAGGCACTGAGCGCGATAACATCGTCGATTTTGTTAATCACTCCACTCGTATTTTCCCTATTGGCCGTTTAGATAAAGACTCGCAAGGCTTGATATTTCTGACTAATAATGGTGATTTGGTCAATAAAATCCTCCGCGCTGGCAACAACCACGATAAAGAATACGTGGTCACAGTGAACAAACCGATTACCGATGACTTCATTAAAGGCATGGGCGCAGGCGTACCGATATTAGGTGTGGTAACTAAAAAATGTAAGGTTGAACAAGTCTCGCCTTATGCATTTAAAATCGTTTTAGTCCAAGGACTTAACCGTCAAATTCGCCGTATGTGTGAATACTTCAACTTTGAGGTCACTAAGCTTGAACGTCAACAGATTATGAATGTCAGCCTTAAAGGTCTACCCATTGGTGAGTGGCGTGACTTAGATAAACAAGAATTAGATGTGTTGTTTGACATGATCAAAGATTCTTCATCTGAAGATAAAAAAGCAGCACCAAAGAAAAAGCCTAAACCTAAACCGAAAACCGCTTCAGAGCGCAGCAAAATTGAAGGCCCAGAGCACTTTATGCAGCATAACCGCAGCACCAAGCATAAAGGCCAAGCCAAAGGTGGCGGCAAAGGCCAAACTAAAGGTCAGCAAGCTAAAGGCGCAGGCAAAGGCAGCAAAGGTAAACCAAGTGGTGGTCGCAAGCCTAACCGAGCTCGTTAGTCACGATTTAAAGCAGATATAAACAGGGCGTCAGTAGCAATACCGACGCCCTGTTTTTTAACAAGTTATTACTGCATTATTTGGTTAGTAAAAATGTCATTGGAATACTTAACCTTTCAGCCCAGTCGTTCTCGTTATGGGCTTTACCTTTAAAAAAGTGGCTTTGCCATAGCTCTTTATCATACTCAGCAGCCTCAAACAGTTTATCCACATCAGCTTGAAGCGGCGGATACATAGCATCAAGGGTTTGATCGCCATAATCAAAATACAATTTCACTTGAGGCTTAGTGGCAATCTGCTTAGCTAAATATTGATTAAACACCTGTGGGATCGGGTTATTGTCTTGAGCAAATGATCCTGGCCAATGGGTCGATAAACACGCAGCACCACCAAAGACTTGTGGATACTCTAACGCCGTATACCAAGAGATTAACCCTCCCATACTTGAGCCCATAATAAAGGTATTTTGCTTATCTGTTGCGACCTTGAAGTGAGTATCGATATAGGGTTTTAGCTCAGTAACGATAAACTCAGCATACTTATCAGAATACACCGCCTGCGCTAATAGCTTTTCAGTTTCATTGCGCTGGGTTTGATACAAACTGGTTTGCTTATCTTCACTTAAAGACTCAAACGGCTTTTGCGGAAAATACTCACTATGACGAGACTGCTCGGCATTATGAATGCCCACCACAATAAATGGTTTTATGTCCTCAATTTTATTCAAAGTTGCTGCAGTTTCATCCACTTCCCATGCCGTACCGTTCCATGACTTAGATGCATCAAACAGCACCTTGCCGTCATGCATATACACCACGGCATAAGGTGCGTTAGCGGGGTAATCTTCAGGTAACCACACATCAATAGGGCGTGGTTTTATAAGGGTAAATTCAATGTATTTTTCATCAAGACGTTGTAATGTCCCTTGGCTGACAGTAGGTAATGACTTTTGTGAAGATTCAGGTGCTGCACCAGTCTTAGATTCAATATTGACTGCCGCTGCGCTGTATGACAAAAAAGATAACACTACAGTCACTAACAGAGGCGTCGTCACCTTAATAAAAGACGTAGAACCATTATTCTTGTTTAGCTTAAAAGCCATATTGTTTTCCCTTACAACACGATTGATTACCCATAACAAACATAATTCAATTAAAAAAATAACACTAGCTAAATTAGCCATGCTTTAAGCTAGTTAGTAATGTCGTCCTAGTTTGAAGTGTCGTGTTACGGCCACAGCCTAAGCCGAACATAGCAGCGATGATACATCCCACTCCATAAAGCCATAATGCGGTCGTACAATTACCTAATAACGAAAATGCATATCCCACCAACGCAGGGGCAATGACCAAAACAATATGCAGTGAGTAAACCTACATTAGCGGGTTTGGTAAAAAAGGAAGTGGGGATTAGCGATAGAATGTGGTGCACAAATTTACTTATAAATTGTCGCACTGAAGGCATTTCCTCAACACCAAATCAGTGCAACATATATCAGAAAAGCTCGGTTACGAATCAGTAAGTGCTTTTATCACCATGTTCAAAAAAGCACTGTCGAAATCACCCAAGCGATATATGAAAGAGCTAGCACAATAATGATATTGCCGACTTTTCAGTTTGCTACTTGTTTAAAAATGACAATAACCAACTATGAATCGCATAACTGTATTTAGTCGGTATTTTATAAGCGAGTTGCTCTGAGCCTTTGCGTGTTATCAAATAAGTTATTTTAGCCACATTAACCACACCTATCACTTCAGATAATGGGTATTTCCTCGCACCAAATAGGCTTGTTTTAACAATCAAATTACCATGGTCAATCTTCAAGTGATTTGGTACATAATTTTTAATAATAAGGAAGCTAATGCCGAATGAAAAAATGAAAGCTAATAAGTACTGCAATGCAACAGGGATATATGTAAAACCTTCTAACGCAGATAAATATAATAAAAAGCCGCTAGTCATAATGGCCCACATACTAAGGCTAACAGGCACAGCCCACTGTCTAATGATTCCACCTCGTGTAGAGGCAACTCTTATTTCTTGAAAGCCAACTTCTTTAACGGTTGAGTCATTAGGTAATGGTGTTATTTGATGATTTTTCAATAGCCCTTTGGCAGTAAACTTATGCCTTTTATGCTGAACGACCAAAGCTAAATCAGTATCAAAATGCTGCTCAATAAACAGCGCTATATCGAGCATAGCTGGAAAACTTCTCATCGAAAGATTCCATTCAGGGTAGCTGTAGAATTTAAGACTGTAGTGATGATTAGCCCGCTCATTACTATCAAAAAACGCCTCTACCTCACCGCTGGTGAAACCTGACATTTCCAGTAAAGATAAACTGCGGTTAGTTATAACTTCTTTATTGGTGGTAATACCAAACCAAGACTTGGTTTTAATGATTTCTTTATTTACAGCATCAATAATTAATCGGTTAACTTTAAATACGGGGAAGAAAAAACAACAACCAACAAGGGCAATAATAAGTGGCATGAGTAGCTCGCCAGTATCTTGATAACCAAACCAACCTAAATATATAACCCCTGAACCTAACACGACCAATACTATTCCAAAAATGAAATCGATAAAGCCACCAGTATCTTGTAGCACAATACGGTCGTCAGTCTGCTTACAAATTTTATAACTCATTACATCCCTTTAATATTTTTTAGCCATTTAAAAACAAAGCCCCATTAAGAATTAACAGGGCTTTTTATTACATCAGTTAAGGTTTTTGACTAAAATACCATCGTTGGTCATCACTTTGCTTAAAAGAGCAAGCACTTCTGCGATAGCGCTCCATAGTGCCGGCCTTAAATTTGACTTTGAAACGCTTTATCGAATGCCCTTTATGTGAAGACTTTATGACCGAGTCATCCAACTCAAAAAGGTCATATTCTGTTAACGGCTCACTACCAAAGCGGCTCAAATGATTTTCATACCACTTTTTTTCAAGCCTTTCTTCACGTTTTTTCATTGATTTAGGTAGTAAGTGAAAAAATAGATCCGGATCATTTTTCAGATAACTATTGAGCATATAGTTTTTGCAGACTGCTTTTAAATTTTCATCAGAGCCGTCTTCAATTCCTGCAAAGCGCTCTAACGCACTTGCTGGAAAACTCAAGCCTAGACTTAACATCAAACTCAAAAACACACATCTTATTTTCATTACTATTCCTTTAGTTTTATCTTTAAAAATCCAATTATCCATATCGAGAAACTGAGGTTTATTAGTTGTTTTGCTGCGCCCTTCTGCGCTCCACATCTGCTTTAGTCATCCCCATAGCATCTGTCATATAGCACATTTTAACCATCTGAAACATTTGCACTAACGAGCTGATTCGGCCGGCATGCATTTGCACGTTTAACATCGCCATAGTCGCGCCCATTTCATCATTATCGCCAACGGATGATGCTAATGTACTTAAACCTGAATTTGCCTCTGTAATCTCAGCTATCATGCGTTGATATTCGGTGACATTTTCAGGGACATAACAGGTTGATGTTTCAGGAAGTTGGCTTAAAAAAATCTGATATTCATCAACAAATTTATTGGCCTCAACCAATGTTTGCTCACCGAGTTGTTGTAACTCTTGCACTTTGCCGCTTTTAAACATACCAATGGCGCTGGTCTGCGCCTCTGTCATTCGATTAAACTCTTCCATAAGCGCCAGCTGTTTATCGGTTATAACTTGGCTACGTTCCGTTATCGGTAATGTTTTAGCATCAAACGAGGCTATGGCGGCTTGGTTCCCTGCTAGGGATGCAAAACTTGTTGCTGTTAGTGCAGCCAACAATAAAGTGCGTTTTATATATTTCATTCTAAAATCCATTTTAGTTTTCGGTTTTTGATAGATTCATCTTATGTTTGCAACACTATAAACAACCGATAAAGGCCGTAGCACAACATGATTGATAACCCTAAAGCCAAGTGGTACGGCATTACATTAATGGCTTACGCTCTTAGATTCCAATGCGCACCTTCTAAACGAGCAAATAACATACAAAGATAACGCCTATAAGTATTACCTCAAACCAAAAAACATCCTTTGTAATAATTGTCATCATTACTGATTTAGCCCAGAATCCTGTATTTACATATTAAGGTTATATAGCAACCTGTTGGTTTAAATTAATAAATTAACAGTCGAATAGATAGTGAATAAAATGCCGCTAGCAAGGCGGCAAACATACGGATATGGAGTTTTAAAATGGATTTTAGTCAACAATGGCGCCCGTCATTAATTGCTGCTGCGCTATCATTAGCATTAGTCGGTTGCGGTGGTTCTTCTGATTCAGAAAAAGAAGCACTGAAAAATATTGCCCCTTTAATTTCCTCAAGTGCCCTGATAACAGCTACAGAAGATATTGAATATAGCTATCAAGTTGCAGTTACAGATCCTGATGATGCCAACAATGGTACTGATTTGAGCTTTTCACTAACCAATGCTCCTGAAGGTATGAGTATTTCTGACACTGGGCTTATCACCTGGATACCTATAGAAGGAATGTTAACTTCTGGGCTGATGTCTGTAATAGTGACAGATGGCGGCGAAGATAGCGCAGTCGCATCAGGGCAAAGTTTTGAAGTCATTGTGACGCCAATTAATGATGCACCAACCGTTACTCCTGTAGCAGAACAAACCGTTGAGTCAGGCTCTACTTTTACTTATCAATTGCTTGTTTCTGATGTTGATGATCTAGATATTGAAAATGATATTAATTTTGAGTTAGTTGAAGGTCCTGCAAGTTTAACTATTTCTGCATCTGGGTTAATTACTTATTCATCTTCTGTTGAAGAAACAACCAAAACGGATATTTCAATCAAGGTATCGGATGGAGAAGAAGACGCTGCGGAACCAGTGATGGTTGATTTTACTCTTGAAGAGCAATTTTTTATCACCATCAATGGTCAAACTATTAATTACTTTAATGGTGAAGCCATTTTAGGAAGCCAAATTAATATTTCGAATGGTTCTGAAATCATTCAAACAATGACTTCAACTGACGATGGAATATTTACTGGGCAAGTTCAAGATATTGAAATAACAGATCGCTTAACCCTTACTGCTGATGCAACAGGGTATGCTGAAGCTGCAATGAGTATTTCCAATGAGGAATTAACTCAACATCAAAATTTATTATTACAACCAGTTCATCAAACCGTAAGCTTTGATGCGACACAAGCTCATGAATTAAGTGTTGAAGATACTCTACTTGTTAACCTTCCAGAAAACAGCCTTGTTGACTCAAATGGAGATTTAGCTGCAACAGCTGTCGTCGCAGAATTAACCATTATCAATCCTGCGATTGATATCGAGATGATGCCAGGAGATATGCTCACCACTGACGAAAATGGCGAGCTTGTACCTATTGAGTCATTTGGTGCAATCACTGTTAGCTTTGAAGATGAACTAGGCAACCCGTTACAACTTGCTGAAGGGAAAACCGCCGAGATTCAAATTCCTGCAGTAGGAAGTAATTTACCTGCAAACATTCCACTCTATTATTTTGATGAAGTCACTGGACTTTGGATTGAAGAAGGAGAAGCAGATTTAATCACTGATAACGGAAAAATGTTTTATGTGGGAAATGTAAGTCACTTTACCACTTGGAATGCAGACAAAATTTACGAAACCGTGTTAGTTAACGGTTGTGTTGAAGATGGAGAAGGTAATTTAATTAATAATGCACGAATTATTGCTGATGGCCGCGATTATCTGGGACGTTCAGTTAGCTTCTCGATTGAGGACGGTACTTTTAGCTTACCTGTAAGAATCAACTCCACGATTTTACTTGGCGCAACAATAGGCTTTCAAAGTCGTACATCAATCATTAATACTGGTAATACAGACTACTCATTGTCGACTTGTTTGGTCTTATCTGAAGCACTTACAAAAGTAACGCTAAACTGGGGCGAAACCCCTTCTGATTTGGACTCACATTTATATATCACTGATGTCAATGGTGACCAAGAACACGTTTACTTTGCTGACCCAAGTGTCACTATCGGCGAAACTGTTATTTACTTAGATGTAGATGATACAAGTAGTTTCGGCCCTGAAGTCATTTCAATCCCTGATTTTCCAATTGAAGGCAGATATGATTATTATGTTCATAATTATTCTGGCGCACCTGATATAAATCCTGTCATGACAAGAGTTGAATTTATCTTTGACAACCAGCAACACTTATTTACCCCACCGACTGATGGAATAAGTGAATGGTGGCACGTGGCAAAAGTTGAAAAAGATGTTGATGGAGCTTTAGTTTTTACCGAAATCAATGAATGGGTAACTTCCCCAAGCTCTCTAGCACAAACGGCGGAAACAGCTCAAAGGTCACCTGTGGCGATTCCATTGAACAAGTTACAATCCGTTGTAAAAGGCTTAATTAGTAGTAAATATTACAAACAGTAAATTTAGCGAACAAGGGTTAAGCAATTGCTTAACCCTTTCCATATTTTGATTGTTATTAAATACAACTCTCACCTACCTCCCCTGATGATGCAACTACATTAAAGTAGGTATCTCAATTAACACCTGTTAAATAGGAAAATGTTAATGAAGCTATTCCGTATATTATCGCTTTTTTGCATAGGACTTTTAATACTGAGTTCAAGCTTATTTGCAGCAACTAAACCTCCACTATTTGAGTCACCTGTTGAAGTAAGAAAAAGCAACTCAGTGATAAGAAATTACTCGCCTTATCAGCTCATTAATCAAGTTGATAAATCAATTCACACAACAGAAATCAAAGGCAGATTGACAAGAGTTAATTATCGCTTAGATCCCAAGTTCACATCACACAATTTAATCAATAATTATCTTAATCAAATAAACTCATTAGGCGGAGAAATCATTTTCAACTGCCGTGATAATGAGTGTGGCAAAAGCTCAAATCTAAAAAATTTCTTAAAGCCTATTGATAACAACGGAAACGACAACCCAGCCCTTGTTACTGCAAAAATCACTCTTGATAACCGTGAATTATTCACCTCGATTTATATTTCCAGCTGGAAAAAAGCGACTAATATTCAACTCGATACAATTGAAGTGATTGAGGAACCGCTAGATATTATTGCTATTAATAAAGACTATCTACAAGCTGAAGTCAGTGAGATTACCGTAAAAGATAACAGTAACAAGGATGAAAGAGGCGCTAGTGACCATCCCATGCTAACGCGCATTCCTGGCGCTTATATTCAAGAATATAAAACATTCCAATTTGGCCAATCCAGAGTTGTATCGAGCAAAACGGGTAAAAACTTCACCACTGAAGTTGTTGAAGGAAAGATTACCGATATTGCTTATAAGTTACCCCGCAGCTATTCAGAATACGAAGTCGATGCAAACTATCAAGCAGCACTGAAAAAACTTGGCTTTATCGAGACTTTTAGCTGTATTGCAAAAGAATGTGGAACCCACACTAAATTCCAAAGAAACTTCAATGCTCTCGCCACCAATGGCTCCACAGAGAGCCAATTCTATCGTTTCTATTTACTGCAAAAACCAACAGGTAATGTATATGCGATGACATACGTGATTGGTTACATTAATGGCCTTTCGAGTGAATTAAGGATCATTGAAGAAAACGCCTTAAACACTAACCGCTTAACTATTGATTTAGATGGATTGACTGACAAAATTGCCCAAACTGGCCATGTCGCGCTTGACGGTTTATTGTTTGAATTCGACAGCGATAAACTGATGCCTGAGGCAATGGATGTAGTAAAAGTAGTTGCTGAGTATCTTAAAAGCCATCCAAAGCAACAATTCTATGTTGTAGGGCACACAGACGATCAAGGCGGGCAAAGTTATAATAAGGTGCTGTCAGAAAAACGCGCCAAAGCGGTTAGAAGTGCACTCATAAATGACTTTAATATTAAGCCAACTCAAGTTGAATCAACGGGTCTTGGCGAATATGCCCCAGTAGCTAGCAACATGAATGATGCTGGTAAAACACAAAATCGTCGCGTCGAGCTGGTATTGCGGTCGGACAGTAAATAATCGTTAATTCATAACATTGAAATACAGTCACAAAAAAGCCAGCATCTCTGCTGGCTTTTATTGAATAAGCAACAGATCTTAAGCCGTTTTAACTTTCCAGTTAACCGTTTCGCCCGCAAAGAATGGCACGATTGGATTTCCGTTTGGCAAGATGATTTGCTCTGGCACAGTCCACTCTTCTTTCACTAATGTCACTGTGCCTGTGTTACGCTGCAGGCCATAAAAATCAGCTCCGTGTAAGCTGGCAAAGCCTTCTAATTGATCTAGTGCACCTAAGTCATCAAACACTTGAGCGTATAGCTCTAGTGCACTCCATGCGCTGTAACAACCTGCACAACCACACGCTGATTCTTTGCGGTGCTTTTCGTGTGGCGCAGAGTCGGTACCTAAGAAGAACTTGCTTGAGCCAGTTGCCACTGCAGCTTGCAATGCTTGCTGGTGAATATTGCGCTTAAGCACTGGTAAGCAGAAGTTATGTGGGCGCACGCCGCCAACTAATAGGTCGTTACGGTTTAACAATAAATGCTGCGGTGTAATCGTTGCTGCAATGTTGTTTGGTGCATCAGCCACAAACTCAGCCGCATCTTTAGTGGTGATGTGCTCGAATACCACTTTAAGGTTTGGCATCGCCGCAACAATGCGCGCCATGTAGCGATCGATAAATACCTTTTCGCGATCGAAGATATCAATGTGCGACTCGGTCACTTCACCATGAACCAGCAATAACATACCTTGCTCAGCCATCACTTCGAAAATTGGGAATAACGCATCTAATGCTTTCACTGCTGCATCAGAGTTGGTGGTTGCACCCGCAGGGTACAACTTAGCAGCAACAACACCCGCAGCTTTGGCATCAATGATGTCTTGGGCTGTGGTGTTATTGGTTAAAAATAACGTCATTAGAGGTTCAAATGAACTGCCAGCAGGACGCGCCGCTAAAATACGCTCACGGTAAGCAGAAACCATTGTCGCATCGGTTACTGGTGGCACTAGATTTGGCATCACAATCGCACGTTTAAATAAGCGAGCAGTCGCCGGAACCGTTTCTTCTAACATGTCTCCATCACGGAAATGTAAGTGCCAATCGTCAGGCGTAGTAATAGTGATTTGCGTCATTTAGGGTTCCTAAAAAGTCGATTGCGGATAATTGGGCGCTATTGTGCCTGAAAAGCGGTTTTCTTAATAGATGCAATCCTTAAACGCTGAGTTTTACAGAGACAAAAAAGCCCCCTTATTTCACTTCCTTATCTAACGAGATCCGCTAATATGGAGTTTGTTTTTCAATCATTTTATAAGCATAGTCTTGATAATAACGCCACTATGATTGAATTGAATAGTTTGGCTTAAATAGCTTGGATTGGATTAAATAGATTGAGTTGGCTTTTTCAGTACAGGGATGAATAACATGAACAATATATCCGTTTTGGTTAAATCACTAATATGCGGCTTAGGGCTTAACCTGAGCATGTCAGTTACAGCCTACGCCCTACCGTTAGAAAAAATTCAATTGCCTGATGGCTTTAGCATTGAACTCTATGCCGATAATGTTAAAAACGCCCGCCAAATGGCTTTAGGCGACAATGGCACCTTATTTGTGGGCAGTCGCCGCGCTGGTAATGTTTATGCACTTATTGATAGCAATAAAGATAACCGAGCCGACCAGCAAATCACCCTTGCTAAAGACTTATTCTTACCATCAGGACTAGCCTTCCATGATGGTGACTTATATGTCGCCGAAGTCGATAAAATTTGGCGCTATAACGATATCGAAACCAGTTTACCCACTATCCCAAAGCCAGAACTTGTTTACGATAAATTGCCAAATAAAGCCCATCACGGCTGGAAGAACATCAAATTCGGCCCCGACGGTAAGCTTTATATCCCTATCGGCGCACCTTGTAATGTGTGTGATGATCCGCTGCCCTACTCGTCAATTTTAGCCCTCGATATAGAAACCAAACAAACCACTACAATTGCCCAAGGCGTGCGCAACAGTGTCGGGTTTGATTTTCACCCCAAGACGGGGGAGCTATGGTTTACTGATAATGGCCGCGACATGATGGGTGATGACTTACCTGACGACGAGTTAAACCGTGTTAACCAAGAAGGTCAGCATTTTGGTTTCCCTTACGTTCATAACGCTGATATTAAAGACCCTGAATTTTATGATGCAGAAAAAGCCAAACTCAATACACCGCCTGAGCTTAACCTTGGCGCTCACGTTGCCGCATTGGGTATGGAGTTTTATCTTGGTAATCAGTTTCCAGCAAAATATCAAGGCAGTATTTTTATCGCCCAGCACGGCTCTTGGAACCGCAGCAGTAAAGTAGGTTACCGTGTAATGCAGGTGGTGCTTGATGGTAACAAAGTTAAAGATTACCTGCCGTTTGCCACCGGCTGGCTGCAAGGCGAACAAAGTTGGGGGCGACCTGTTGCCGTGCTTACAATGCCTGATGGTGCATTATTGGTGTCAGATGATGCGGCCGATGCCATTTATCGTATCAGCTATCAACCAGACTAATTATCCAAATACTTGAACCATAACACTGTTATGACTATCGTTGCGTTATAGGGAAATCACTACGATGAAATCGACGTTTCGCCTTGCTATTACAAGCTCGCTGTTACTTGGACATACCGCATTGGCCAGCACCAGTTTTATTGACCCCATTGACGGCTATTTTGATGCTGGCGAATACCTTGCTGAAAATGCTTATGGTTTTCTTCCTGTACCTAGCATCATTACTGAACCCTCAGTTGGCACAGGGCTCTTACTTATGGGCATTTTCCTGCATGAAAGTCCTGAGCAAACTGCCAAGCGTCAGCAAGTAGCCAAAGACTCGGTTGATGGCGGCGCCCAATTGCTAACCCCAGGTATTTCAGCAGCAGGCATTGGCGCGACTGATAATGGCTCAAAGTTCGGATTTTTAGGCCATAGAGAAACATGGCAACAAGATCATATTCGCTACCTTATCGGTGGCGGCTACGGTGATGTGAATATGAACTTTTACAGCCAATCAGACTTTGCTCAAGACATAGCCTTAGACTTGAATATGCAAGGCTATGGTCTCATGCAAAAACTGCAGTTTAGATTATTCGACAGCCCATTATTTTTAGGTGTCACCCAAAAATACGCCAAGGTGGATTTAGCAAGCAACAAAGAACTATCACTACTGCCACCTGAGTTAGTTGACAGGCTCACCGACATACTTGACCCATCGCCCGCAGTTTCATCCCTCGGCGCCGTGTTGCAATACGACAGCTTAAACAACTTTTTTATGCCCACCAAAGGCTATGACTACACCATCGAATACGACTGGTTTAATACTGCAATAGGCAGCGACTATGATTACCAAACCATCAAGGCCACTGGGATTAATTACTGGCCAATGACACAATCCGTCACCCTTGGGGTAAAACTGAACTACCAAACCATCAGTAGTGATACTCGCCTGCCCGTCTTTACCTATCCCTACATTGAAATGCGAGGCATCCCGCGAAACCGCTATCAAGGTGAAGCTGTCTCAACAGGTGAAGTTGAGCTTATGTGGCGAATAACTCCACGCTGGATGGTACTGTCGTTTGTGGGTAGCGGCCTTGCTGGCGACAGTAATAGTGATATGTGGGACAGCGACGAGCAAACCGCCTATGGCGCTGGTTTTCGTTACACCATCGCCCGTCGATATGGCCTGCATATGGGAATTGATGTAGCAAAAGGCCCCGAAGATACCGCATGGTATATCAATGTCGGTACAGGGTTTTAGCCTTCTGTGAAACTTGCTTTGCACTGAAAATTAAGTACACCTTTCAGAAGTGATTCTCAGCATTTGTTATTTAGCTGAATTGAGTTGAGCTGAGTTAATAAAACTAGATTCACAACATAGGAGAACCGGATTTAAATTACACTTCAAGATGACCCAAACTAGATTGATTCAGGTTGTCTTAAAACGTCTAAGCAGCTCAGATAATTGTTTGAATTAAAGATGACTAAAGCTAAGTAATTTGCTGAGCGAATATAGCTCAAGTTGTTTAGTTATATTTTACCTTCCCTTTATCTTCTTTAAATAAAATTCGGGAGTGAACTATGTGCCATAACATCGATGTCCATTTCAATAGAAGAATTTCACAGCTAATAACCTTGCCAAATAGTCAGATTCAACAGCCTATAAGTAAAAAGCTTCATGCATGGTGCTTTTTAGTTATTGGTCACTTGCTTATTTCTTGTTAAAATCGCTGCAAATTTATAGGAGCGTTTCAAATGGCAATGTATGTAGTGGGTCACAAGATCCCAGATTCAGATTCAATCTGCGGTGCAATCGCACTAGCTTACTTAAAAAATCAAATCGATGAGCCTGCTATCGCAGCGCGTTTAGGTGAACTTTCACCTGAAACAGCCTACATCCTAGATAGATTCGGTTTTGAAGCCCCAGAATTCAAAGAAAGCTACGCTGGTGAAGAAGTTTACATCGTCGATCATTCAGAGCTAACGCAAGCGCCTGATGATATTGCTGAAGCGACAATTGTTGGTATTGTTGATCACCACAAACTAGGTGACTTAACCACTTCAACACCGCTTGAGTGTTGGATCCGCCCAGTGGGTTGCTCGAACACTGTGATTAAAATGATGTACGATTTCTACCAAGTAGAAATTCCAGCAAACATCGCAGGTATCATGATGTGTGCAATCTTAAGTGACACTGTTATCTTTAAGTCACCTACTTGCACTACTGCTGATATCCGTTGTGTTGAAGCGTTAGCTGAAATTGCTGGTATTGAAGACTTTAAAGAAGTGGGCATGGAAATGTTCAAAGTAAAATCAGCAGTTGAGGGCACTCCAGCTCGTGATCTTGTGATGCGTGATTTTAAAGACTTCAACATGAACGGTAACCTTGTAGGCATTGGCCAGCTAGAAGTTATCGACCTATCTGTGTTTGATGATATTAAAGCGGATTTGGAAGCTGATATTGCCGCACTTAAAGCGGAAGGTAATCGTCACAGCGTATTATTACTGCTTACCGATATCATGAAAGAAGGTTCTGAAATGCTAGTAGTTTCAGACAATGCTGACTTAACTGAACAAGCATACGGTAAAGCAACAGTTGATGGTCGAGTGTGGTTAGATGGCGTATTAAGCCGTAAGAAACAAGTTGTGCCTGCATTACAAGACGTGTTCGCCTAAGCGACTCTTCTATTGATTAAAACGTTAGCTTTTTTTAACGATTTTACTCGCTAGTACTAAAAAGCTGAATCATTTGATTCAGCTTTTTTGTATTCAGTTATAGCTCGTTTGTTTCTCGTGAGAATTAACTATGAATGTGTCAGTAACTCAATCCAAGCTTCTGAGTCAGCAACCATAAACTTATAGCTTTTATGATTACTCAGCTCAACTTTAATCGCATCTGCTGTTACAGGTAATACCCCACCACCAGTTCCCCAGCACTTTTCGACCTTTTCAATTTCATTAAGGGCAATTTCATATGGGCCCATTTCAAAAATCTTATTTGAGGCTTCAAAGCATAAGCGACTTTCTGTTAATGATAATTTGCCATCACCACTAAAAGCCCCATTTTGCGCTGTTGCAAAAGTGGATTTAATCACTGTCTCATGACCAAAATCTATCGTGCTCATGGATATTTCCTTATTATGTCTTTGGCACCATTCTTAATTTATTCTCAATTACGACTGAACATACGTTAAGCTGTATTAAATCATAGCGATTGTATTAGCCACAGCACTAATGAATAGCATATCTTTGTCATATTTAGCTTGCTGAATCAAACACCATCTTCGCTATAACTAATACAAGTATAGACAGCGCAAGCTGAACAGCCATTGAACTAGTTAAAAATGACCTGATTAAGTTTAAATAAGGAAATTATGCAGCAGAGTAAACAGAGACTTTTAACATTCAGCTTGGTGTTAGCAATCATTACGAGCTTAAGTGGTTGTATCACCTTAGCCGCACCGCAAACACAAGAGATTGAAGTACTATGGTCAGAGCAAGGTGATATGGATGTTTGCGAGCTAAAAGGCACCCTTATTGGCTCGCAAGGTCATTGGTATGATTACTTGTTTATCTCCAATAAAGACCTAACCCAAGGTGCGATTAACCAGTTGCGCAACGAGGCCAGCAGCTTAGGCGCTAATACGATTTTTTTATACAAACCTAAAGCCTTTGCCACCTCGGTGACTTTTATTGCTAATGCATATGTATGCCCTTAAGTTAATACCAACCAATTAGCACTAACTCATATTTATACTCTTCATTTTTAGGATGATAAATGATTACTCACGAACCCACTTCTCATTATGTTGCCAACCCTAAAAGATATAAAAATATGGCTTATGAACGTTGTGGCCGCAGCGGTATTCGTTTGCCCCAATTATCATTAGGTTTATGGCAAAACTTTGGCGCAGATGATCCTCGTTCCAATGCGCGTAGCATGCTGCAAACAGCTTTTGATAGTGGCATCACTCATTTTGATTTAGCCAACAATTATGGTCCTCATTATGGCGCTGCAGAATCTACTTTTGGCTCTATCTATCAGCAAGATTTTACGCCATACCGTGATGAGTTAATTATTTCCAGTAAGGCAGGTTATGACATGTGGCCAGGGCCATATGGTATGGGAGGTTCTCGTAAATATTTAGTCGCAAGTTGCGATCAAAGCCTTAAACGCACAGGGCTCGAATATTTCGATATTTTTTATCATCACTGTATGGATCCAGACACCCCACTTGAAGAAACCATGCAGGCGCTGGATTATATTGTCCGTTCGGGGCGCGCCTTGTATGTAGGGATTTCAAACTACCAACCAAAGCAGACTCAACAAGCTATCGCTATTTTGCGTCAGTTAGGCACACCATTACTAATCCACCAGCCTCGCTACAATATGTTTGATCGTTGGATTGAAGATGGGCTCACTGATGTGCTTAACGCCGAAGGGGTTGGGTCTATTGTGTTTTCACCTCTAGCTCAAGGGGTATTAACCGACAAATATCTTAATGGCATCCCCGATGATTCTCGGGCTGCGCAGCAACATCAAATCTACCTTGCAAGTAAAGATATTACCCCAGCAAGACTCGCTAAAGTTCAAGCCCTAAATAACATTGCCAAGCAGCGTGGGCAGTCTTTAGCGCAAATGGCTATTGCATGGACATTAAATAATGATGCGGTCACTACCTGCTTGATCGGTGCTAGCCGCTCAGCCCAAATTATCGACTCAGTAAATGCCCTTGATAAACTCGATTTTAGCGAGCAAGAATTAGCGGCTATTAACAACATCCTAAAGGAATAGGACTTTTCATGAATATTAAAATGAACTCAATATTAAAAACCTCTCAACAGATAAAACAGCGCGCTAAAGGAATACTATCAATGACAGTGATGATGACAGCTTTATCTGTGGGAGCGATTAACCCTGCTGCAGCTGAAATCAACCCTGCGCATTTAAATGACATTAAAGCGATCAAAATTAATAACAGCCAAGTGATTACAGCAGGCTTGCCTACCAGCGCTGAGTTTCAGACTTTACAACAAGCTGGAGTTGAAGTGGTGATCAATTTGATCCCAACCGATAATCCCAATTTCTTAACTGAAGAACCTAAATTGGTATCTGATGCAGGAATGCAATATGAAAATATTGAAGTGAACTGGCAACAACCTAAAATTGAAGATGTTGAACAATTTTTTGCCGTTATGGAGCAGCACAATGATAAATCAATCCTAGTGCACTGCGCAGCTAATTACCGAGCTTCAGCCTTTTATTATTTATACCTAGCAACCCAAGGTATCGATGTTTCTGGAGAAGTACTAGAAGATACGTTATCGCCTTGGGGCGACTTACAACAAAGCTTTGCTAAATACCCGCAATGGCAAGCACTTATCGATGAAGTCAAACTTAAATACTCTACAAGTCAAGTCCAATAAAATTAACAAGTTAGGTGATAAGCAAGGCCTAAATATCTGAAATAAAATACAACAGATAATACGAAAATCGCTAGCTTATTTGAAACGGATAATACAAATATATCATGACGAATATATGTTTCTCTTGAACGTCGCTTTTGATGTTCAAGAGTTTCTTTTGTCACCCAAATAACAAATTATCGTTTCCCAGATCTCATTACTGGCAAAACAACCTGTATCTCAACCAATAAAACCTTTACTCTCGCGCACTTCTGATGTGCCTTCAATATTAGTCAATACTTAGCAGTCGCCTTTTAACCTTGACCCAATCCAAAGTTAATCAAAATTATGGCACTAAACCAAAATGCAAAATAGCGCACAACTAGTCTATATCTATTTAATTCAAATAGAACATTAGATTTCAGAAGGAAGGTTAATTCCGCAGCACACTTGAATATTTGTCGATAGGCTAGCATCAAAATACGCCTATCTACTTACCTACATTATTCTTAGTAAATTAGCTGCCTAATTAGTCATCAAAAACCCGTTATCAAGGCAATGATTTGCTCTTCTAGGTTGTCTTATTCAACGATGAAAGCTAAATACTCACCACATTATTGTAAAGCACTTGCCTGCATCAACCTCTAGATTAACAACTGATTTAATTGGCTGATTAATCAAAGTTAACACGCTCAACGATTATGAATTCCACCAGAAAAAAGTTATTTAGGGGCTGTCAGCGTAATGGGTGCCGATAAATTCAGTAAAGCGCTTAAAAATATAAAATCTACAAATAGAAAGGGAAAAATGATGAAAAAAACCGCCAAGTTTATGTTGTCGATGGTGGCTACAGCAATTGCAATACCTTCAGTGAGTGTAATGGCTGAAGAACAAGAAGATGGCATAAATATCGGAGGCGCTGTGCGCGTTAATTACGCATACAGAGACTACGATGAGTCTAATAAAGATAAATTAGGTGAATTTGATTTTGATATAGCTTCAATCACATTTGACGGAAAAGTAGGTGATTGGGGGATTGCTTCAGATTACCGTTTTACCTCAGATAGCAACTACATAAAATACGGTTATGGCTTCTACGATATTAATCCTGAATGGCAGCTTCAACTTGGTATCAATAAAGTGCCATTTGGTAATCCTGGTTTCATTTCAAACAGCTTTTGGTTCGGTCTTCCTTATTACCTAGGTTTTGAAGATAGCCACGATGTGGGTATTAAAGCTTCTTATGATAATAATGGCTGGAATACTGATATCGCGTTCTACAAAAATCCGGTTTATAGCGCTACTGAAAACAAACGTTACTCAGCGGCATTATACAGTGGCGAAATCAATGGTACTGAATACCACAACGAAGAAACCAACGGCTTTAACTTCAGACAAACCTATACAGCTGAGTATGAAGGTGGCTCGACAACATTTGGTGGTTCAGCCCAGTACGGTCAGATCTATAACAGTGATACAGGCAATATGGGCGACCGTTATGCTGTAGCACTGCATTTAGACAGCACTTACAAAGGATGGAACCTCCAGCTACAAGCGATGCAATATGAGTACGATGCAGCAGATTCTGCAGACGACAATAAAATTGGTATTGCAGTGGTTAGCTGGCAGTACGAAATAGCCTCAAAAGGCCAAGCGTACAGTGCAAACATCGCTAAAACATTTGCCACTGATTTTGGTAGTGTTAAATGTTACAACGACTTTGGTTTAATGACCCCAGATGTTGCTGACGATAGCTACGACAACAGTATGCAAAATGTGACGGGTTGTGCCATATCAGCTGGAGCCACCTACACTATGGTTGACTTCATTCTTGGTAAAAACATGACTTTCGCAACAGCTAATAATGACCATATAGGCTTACCAGAATTCGGTAATGACTGGGATAAACGAATTAATGTGAATTTCGGTTATTATTTTTAAGCAACCGCTGACGCTATTATTGGTAGTTTTACCAATTAATAGCTAAAACATAAACGGCCACTTTCTTGTTCCAAACGCTTTAATTTAGCTGGCCTAGTCTTTGTTTAAAGACTCTGTATTCATTAAAAAAACGACTAAATCCCAGAAACAAAACGGCCACTTTCTTGTTCCAGAAGAAAGTGGCCTAGTGTTATTTTTTAGCAATAAAAGGATGAAGTAATATCGCTAAATAGAACACTGATCTTGCTATTTTTACGACTAACTTCTTTGTTAAAACGCCTGTCTTAAATAACGTTTCATTAATAAAGAAGCGTGTGATGTCTAAAGAGAAATGTTCCAGACCTCAAATTAAAACATCACTGTACACTAGGGCTTGTTGATCTTTGCTGGTTGAATTTTGTTCGAGTTAAAAACGTTTTAATTGAGGCGGATGGATTGATGCCTAGTCACCTAAGCAACTCTTCATCCAACAAAGAGTAAAACGTTTTTAGCCGAACCCTTCGGGCAGCATTTGTTGACCATTTTTACTACGTTATCGACATTTTATGTAGAATAACTACACCACAAAGTCTCTGCCTTGTATAAATAGCCAACAACCCGCTGTAAAAACAACCTTGAAAGATTAACAGGCCCTAAACTTTTAGCATTAAAAGGATGAAGTAATAATGTTAAAAATCAGTACCTTGTTACACTCAAGAAAACCAAAGGGTTATCATATAGCCGCAATACAGTGACAACCCTGCTACTATTTTTAGTATTGGTAATCGAACTGCAGAGTGAATTCTGTACCTGGCTCTTTTGCGTATACCACCACATCTTGTTGGTCGTATTCAGTCGTTTCACCAAGGATATTCTTCACTTTAAACTTCACGCCAAAGCTTTCTGTTGGTAAAAAGCTATAGGTGAAATCTAAACTGTGGAATGGTTGCTCGTAAACGTCATCTAAACCACCACGTCCACCATAAGCAATACGTTCACCAAAGACGTTATATACCAGTGTGGCACTATGAGATTCATCGGCTGAGTCATAGCTAAACTGCATGTTAGCTACCCATTCTGAATGACCTGTCATACGGCGTTTATTGTTAGTTGGGTCAATCTCACCGTTGCCAGCGATTTCAATTTCTGAGTCACTCAAGGTTAAGTTACCCGCAACAAAGAAGTCTTCCCAAAAACCGCCTTCACTGCCAATAAAGCCAAGGTCATGTAAAAACTCAGTTTCGACGCCGTAAATCACACCTGATTCAGCGTTATAAAACTTAAGCTGGCGACCTGCTTCCGAAATACGTTGAATCGCTTCAATCGGTGCATCGACATCTTTATAGAAGCCACCGACACTTAAGTTAGCACCGTCATCTGAGTAGTATTCCCAGCGTAAATCTAGGTTATATATATCTGAGCTTTCAAGCTCTGGATTACCGAAGAAATCAAAACCAGTAATTGGGTCTTGGAAACGTACCGGCGCCACTTCACGTAAGTCAGGGCGAACCAGTGTTTTACTTGCTCCTAATCGCCATTGACTTTGATCTGATGATTTCCACGTTAACGACATTGACGGGAACCAGCCATCTTCAGCAATAGCGTAATCTTCCATATCATAACGACCACCTTCATCAGACACTTCACCATCTGGCGTTAGCGGCAAGGTTACACGGCGAAAATCTTCATAACGCACCCCAGCAACAAAGCGCCATACATCGTCAAAGTCGATATCAAGATTCACAAAGCCAGCATCAATCATTTCTGCCGCAATGTAATCTTCAGTGTCTGTTGAAGCATCTTTAAGTTCTAAATCTAGATTGTCATTGGCAATGTTTTCATCTGAGAAAATCTTGTCAAAATCACTCGATAAAATGTCGCCATTAGGATCTGTTGGGCTTAAGCCCACATCAAAGCCTAAGCGGGTCGCATAGCTTTCACGAGTACGTTCAAAGTATTCGTAACCACCGCTAATTTTCATGACGTTCATGCCAAATTCAAACGGCAGGGTTAAGTCAAATTTGTAGTTTTCAGTATTATCATCAAGGCGGCTATATACATACTTTGGCGCATCTTGAGTATTCAAGTTGCGGCTCGTCATGTTGTTCGCATCATCGAATAACACGTTATAAGTGTATGAAAGCTCATTAGGTGCATAACGCTTTGAGCTTGCGTTTGAATACATCCAATTTGCTTCTAAATCCCAAAGGTATTCGAAGAAATGATTACCCTGAATTTGGTTACTGATTAAATTACGTTCTTCATAAGATACATCATAAACCTGCAGTGCATTAGGCTCTGAAATGGTATCGATAGTTTCTTCTATAGCAACTGAAACATCATCAGAAGTATCACGTAGGTAAGTCGAAAAGGTCTGAATTTTATGATCGTAACCAATTTCTAAACCTAGGTTGAGCATCCCGGACATCTGCACGATTGAATCGGTACCCATGACATCTTTTGAATTTTCGATTTGTACGTTGTCAGCATCACCCGCCAACTCAACTTCAGTTTTAGTGTAGTTTTCAGCTTGCTCCTTGTAAGACACAGCTGTCATGGCACCAAAAATAATATCGTCGGTGATATCCCAGCGATCACCAATGGCGATATTGCCACGAATACCAGGGTCAGTGTTTTCAGTGAAAACCGTCATATCACGATACATATCACTGGCTAAGCCTCGGTTAATTTCCTGCGCCTGAGCAAAATCAATTGTACCGTTTGAGCCAGTAACGATATCAATTGGGCTAATGCCGCCATACATGTTCGTGACATCATTAATGCTATTTGGCATCTCGCGAGTGCCATCATCTTGTCCCATCCAGTCGTCACCGCCACCGTTATAAGTGAAGGTATCGTCAGAATCATTGGTGTTGTAACGACCACCTAATGAAACTTTAAAAAAGAAATCTGCAGGAATGGATTTAGTTCGAATATCAACGTGACCACCACCAAATGCGGCAGGTGTGCTTGCTGTACTCGCTTTTTGTACTGAAAGTGATTCGATAATTGAAGCTGGGAACATATCCAGCGGAACCACGTTACGAGTAGGGTCTGGTGATGGCACAACGGCACCATTTAAAGAAGTACTTGAATAACGTTCACCTAAACCACGCACATAAATAAACTTGCCATCTTTTAGGGTTAAACCTGTCACACGGCGAAGTGCTGCTGCGGCATCACTGTCACCCGTTCGAGAAATTTGGTCAGCGCCCATAATGTCTACGACAGTAGGCTGCTCGCGACGTTCTTCAACAGCAGCTGAAGCGGAGGTGCGCAAACGACCAGTAACAGCAATAACTTCAATTGGGAAATCTTCACCTGGATCAACCTCAGGTGTTTCTTCCGAGTAAGCAGGCAGTGTTGTAAAAAGTGAGGCTGCTGAAATAGCAGTTACAACAGCTAGGCTTAGCTTGTTAGCGATAAAACTCGGCTTGGTTTTCATAGCGTTTTTCAATCCTGTACACAGTTCAGGTAGCGCCATCTCGATGCAGTTTGACGGCAGCGTCTAGAGCATCAGTGGCAGATAAGTAACTTGGTTATTTCGGTTGTAGCATTAGGACAAACTTTAAAAAGCGCTCAGTGATAGAGACTGTCTGAGCGCTTTTTTAAACATCAGAGGAACACCCTCTGATGTTTAAGGCTTAGTAACTAATTCAGTTACTTAATAAAAGCCCAACCTTCACGCCAATCAGTCTGGCCATCGAAAGCACCAATATAATCAGTAGAATCGAAGAAGGTGTCAGTTGTGCTCATATCAAGACCTGTACCTAGCAATACTGTGTCAGTACCTGCTGGCATACCGTCTGTTAACGTCACTGCTTGAGCTGAGTTGCCCGTTTGCGCTAAGAACCATGCTTCTGTGTCAACGGCATCAGTCGTTGCAGCATTGTCAGAGCTATACTTAAATGGCTCATTACAATCAATCACCGAATGAGAAATCACTAATGTTTCATCATTCACGTTATCGACAAGACCTGCGTAAGTGCCATCAAGCTCTAAACATTCACCAGATTCAGTCTCAGAGGTTGAACCTTTACGACCCTGAATTAATAGGTTGTGGATTGAAGCGCGAGTCGCAACACGAAGAATTATGCCTTCGCCCTTATCGCCACTGGCATTTTCAATGTCAGTACCAGGAAGGATGGTTACGTTTGAAATAGTTGGGTTTGAGATAGGGGTATCGTCAGTCCCTTTATGGCTATCGCCTTCAAAGCCACGGTTAGCTTGGCCGTCTTCGTGAGTGATATACACGTATTGTGCTTTACCCTGCCAGCCGTTAGTCCAATCTAAGCTGTCATCGAAGTTGTCTGTTAAGTAAACGTATTTAAGGTTTACCGCACCACCCCAGAACTCCACACCATCATCGCCATTCGCATGAACTTGAATGTGGTTAACTTGAGTTCCGCTACCTACTGCAGCAAACGAGATACCGTTCATTTCTTGAGTATCATTAACTTTGAAACCAGCGTATTTCACTACCACGTAGCTAACTTGACCACTGCTATCAGCATTGTCATTACCGCCGTATGGGAAGTCGCCTACTTCGAATGAAGCATCACAAGCATTTTTATCAGGACAAGTGTTTGTTTCGCCGTTACCCAGTAAAACTAAACCACCCCATTGGCCGCGCTCACCTTCTGCGCCTGCAATCACATCTTGTTGCGATGTCATTACGATTGGGTGCTCAGCACTACCTTGAGCCATGATTTTTGAGCCACGGCTTACTGCAATGTAGCTGTTATCAGTAGCAAACATTTGTGTGCCAGCTTGAATGGCTAATGTTGCGGAATCAGTATTATCACCACCTACAACCACTGCGCCGCCATCTACTTTGTACATCACGTTTTGACCAGCAAGCAGTGTTGTATTTGTAGTAATGTTGCCTTGGATTGAACACACTAAAGTGACGCTGTCATCTTTATAAAGGCCTGCAACCACTTCTTCAGAAGTTGTCCCAACAGGACATGACGTTAATACAGGTAACTCAGTCGGTGCAGGTGCTGCATCTTCGTGAATTGCTGTCGTCCAACCGGTAGTCCAGTCAGTCGTGCCGTCAAAGGCACCAATGTACTGCGCATCAACTAAACGGTCATCCATATTGGCTAAATCAGCCGCACCGCCAGTTAAGGCAACTGAAGATGAGTTAGGCATGTAATCAGTTAAGTCAGATGCACCGACTAAGTTGCCTTCTTGCTCAAGGAACCATTGCTCCACATCAAGTGCTAATGTGCGACCTTCTTCAGCATCAGGTTTTGCATCTTTAAACGGCTCAATACAATCGATTAAGCTGTTTTGCATGTTTAAGTTGCCAGCTTCAGCAGCTAAAACGGTATTGTCGTCATTAACTTCTAAACACTCACCTGAAGCAACATCACCTTTAACCAGCATGTTGTAAGCATCTACTGCTGTGCCTTTACGTAATAAAATACCTTCAGCATCGTCACCGCCACTGTTGGTGCCGTTAGCCACTTGAATAGTGAAGTTAGCGAGAGTTGGACGAGATTGCGGCTCTGCATCAGCGCTGCTGTTGCTGTCGGCTTCAATACCACGGTTAGAACCGTTATCTTCTTGGCGGATATAAACGTGTTGTGCACTACCTTGCCAACCGTTAGTCCAATCTAAAGAATCATCAAAGTTTTCTGTTAATACAACGTGTGAAAGTGAAACGTTACCGCCCCAGAATTCAACGCCGTCATCGTTATTTTTATGAATTTGAATATGGTCAACAGTTGTGCCTGCACCTACTGCCGCAAAACTGATGCCGTTCATTTCTTGGGTATCGTTGATTTTAAAACCACCAAACTCAACGCGGACATACTGGATAACACCTGAGTTATCTTCAGTGTCATCACCACCGTAGCTGTGACTTCCTACTTCAAAAGCTGCATCACAACTGGTTAAATCAGGACATGAGTTAACTGGCGCGTTACCTAAAACAACTAAGCCGCCCCACTGTCCCGCTTCGCCTTCTTGACCCAGTGCAGATTCAAGTGACGTAAATACGATAGGCGCTTCAGCGGTACCTTCTGCCATAATTTTTGAATCACGGCTAATGACTAGGTAAGACTCGCTTCCACCCACAATTTTAGTGCCTGCCATAACTGATAACTCAACAGAATCAGCTTTATCAGCACCCGCGATAACAGCACCATCAAGCATCCAAACTACATCATTACCAAGAATGATTTTGTCGCCGTCTTGACCACCAACATTGACTGTTGAGGCTGAAGTTGAAGGAGCAAGTGTGCCAGATAACACCCAAACCTCTTTGCCGTCTATCGCTGCGATTGTCGCGCTCTTCTCAGCAAAACCACCGTAAGCCGCTTCTTGATCCGATACGTCAGGAGTCGTTGGCGTATCTGGGGTCGTTGGCGTTTCCGTGTCTGAACCAGTATCGATATTGATATCACCACCACAACCAGCAAGCAGTAAGGTTGCAGAAAGTGCAGCAGATACAGCGTTAAGTTTAAAAATGTTTTTCAGTTCCATTGTCATCTCCGAAGACGGAATTAAGCGTGTTAAGTAATTTGGCTGGTCGACAAATTAACCTGCAAAAATGACAAAAAGACTTCGCCTAAGTGACAGCAAGATTTCAGAATAATGAAGGGAATATTAAAGTTAATAAAAAACAGAAGGTTACATAGTGAAACGTTTGATATTAATTGGTCACATATTTAACAAATAATTTACCAAGGTCGCCAAAAGTAATTATTTAGGAGGGGGTGAGCAGACTATTATTGAACGAAAAGACAGAAAAACAGCACGATTTTTTAACTCTGTTTGCACGAAATATTGAAGTAATATGACAGTGAAAAGTCACAGATTTAGCAATTCAAATAGGGAGAACTTACTATCCTAAACACGCTGATTTGAGTTTTTCTTATACATATTAGTCAATGTGTTTTACCATACAAAACATAAGTAACCCCTAATAAACAAGCTGTTAATTCACTTTAAAGGACAAAAGATGGCGATTAACTCAACCTCAGGCTCAATTAAACTCACAAGCACTAAAGGCTTTACGTTAATTGAATTAGTGATTGTTATCATTATTTTAGGGATCCTCGCTGTTATTGCTGCACCTAAATTTATCAATCTTCAAAGTGATGCAAAAATCGCGACCGTACAAGGGGTAAAAGCAGCGATTCAGTCTTCACTTGATTTAGCCTATTCACGCGCCGCTATTGATGGCGTCGAAAAAGATGACCGCAGTTTGATTGATTACAACGGCGAAGTAATAGAGATGAAACTGGGCTACCCAGAAGCCTTTGGCGAAAATGATGGCGGCGGGTTACCACAAATGCTCGAAATCGGCTCTGAGATAGACTTTTGTTTTGGTAGTGGAAGTTGTACACCAAACGTAGAAGCAGGCTCGTCAAATGTGCGCTACGGCTATGATTTAGATGATGAGACAATTAATTGCCATGTACGTTATATAGAACCGACTGGCACTGGTGGCTCAGCAACGACTTACACATTAACGGTCGATATCACTGGCTGTTAACCATCAATATGCTTATTAGATAAAAAATAGGCTTAGCCGTTCAAGCTAAACCTATTTTTGTTAACTCGCCCTATTAAACCGCAGCTTTATCTTGCGTTTTCCACTGCACAGCCAATAACCCCAATACAACCGCTACGCCAATAACGCCTGTGCCAAATGGATTAAACAACACCCAAGGGACAGTGGCGATTGCAACCAATCGCTCAACCGTCGAAAGCGAACGTAACAAATAGCCTTCAATTGATATCGCAATAGCTACGATAATGCTAGCGGTCTGAATAATCGCGAAGGTAAATGCCATCATGCCTGCATCAGGGTTAAGCAAATCGGTATAGGCCATCATTATTGGGATAATGAACAAACCGCCTGCCAACTTAAATGCCTCAACGGATGACTTCATCGGATTAGCATTGGCAACCCCAGCGCCTGCAAATGCAGCCAGCGCAATCGGCGGAGTCACATTGGAGGTTTGCGATAACCAGAACACGATTAAGTGAGCAGTTAATAATGGCAAACCAAAGTCACCCAGCATAGGCACAGCCATGACAGCGAGGACAATATAAGCTGCGGTAACCGGTAAGCCCATCCCTAAAACCAGTGCCACAATACTGATAAGTCCCAGCGCGACCAACATATAACCGCCAGAAAAATCCATAACAAATTGAGTGAACTGTAACCCAATCCCCGTCTGGCCTACCACACCAACAATGATGCCTGCAGCGCCACAAGCAACAGAAATGGGTAACGCTAATAGCGCACCGTTTTTCATGCCTTCGATAAACTTTTTAATCCCAATTCGGCTGTGTTTTCGCAGTGCAGCCGTCACCAAAATTGCCGCGCAGCCTGCAACACCAACTAACAATGGTGAGTAGGCCATCATCAGTAAAGCGGTGATAATAGCGAGCGGAATAAGGTGATGAGCACCGTGTTTCATGACCTCAATGACGGCTTCAGTGCGACTCGCCGCTTTTAGGTTTAACTTACATGCCATTAAATGCACATAAAGTAAGGTACAGAAGAAGTACAAAATAGCAGGCGCAATAGAGGCCAACATGATCTCGCTGTAAGGCACGCCCGTAAATTGCGCCATCACGAACGCACCCGCGCCCATAATCGGCGGCATAATTTGTCCACCGGTTGAAGCAGAGGCTTCAATACCCGCAGACTGCTCAGGGGTATAACCTAACTTTTTCATCATCGGAATCGTCACTGCGCCCGTGGTCACTGTGTTTGCAATTGCCGATCCTGAAATAGAGCCAAGCCCAGCTGATGCCAATACTGCAGCTTTGGCTGGGCCGCCGCGATATTTACCCGCGATAGAAAAAGCGAGATCAATAAAGAACTTACCTGCGCCAGTGACTTCTAAGAATGCACCGAACAGTACAAAAATAAATACCGTGGTGGCCGCAATGCCTAAGGCAGAACCAAACACACCATTAGCTGAATAGATTTGGAATTGAATCAACTCTTGTAGCGAATAGGCTTTGGTTGCCATCGCGCCCGGTAACAAATCACCAAAGCCACTGTAAGCGAGGAACATACCAGCAATCAGTACCATCACCCAACCCACGGTACGTCGACAACCTTCCAGTAATAAGAGTAATAATGCACTGCCCGCCACTAAATCAACTGTGCCTAAACCATAAAGCATATGGTCAATATCGTTGTAGTCGAAAATCGACATCCGATAACCCGCAAACACGGTTAATCCACATAAGGCGAGATCAAATACACGACCAATCAAATAACCTTTTTTGCGACGGTTTTTAATCAGTGGATAATGTAAAAAAATTAGGACTAATACCCAGCACAAATGCACGGGACGAAAATAAGTGGCCGATATCGTTGACGTAATACCTTGCCAGATTTGAAATGAAGACAATAATACTGCAATGATTAACGTAGTGTAGCCTATGATTTTTATTGTTTTTTCATGTGGAAGAGCGTAATCAACCCCTGTACCTTTATCGGTACTCACATACTGCTCGGCTTGGTTGCCTTGTTCTTGGGTCATACTTTTTCCTCTCTGCTAATGATTGTCATAGCGCCCAATCAATCGCCTAAATATACAAAGGCAACATTACGTTGCCTTTGTCTTTTTCACGTTCGCCTAAAGGTGTTAAAACAACCTAGAAAACTAAGTTGTTTTTTACTTGATACTATCTAAATACTTTTGCGCACCAGGGTGTAATGGCACACCTTGTAAGCGGTCAGCATTTTCAGGGGTAGTCGCTTCAGCAACTTTAACCACCTTTTGCACTTCTGACATATTCTCAAAAGCTGCTTTAGTTAAATTAAACGCCATCTCGTCACTCATTTTGGCGCTAACCACAATCACATTCCACACACTCAATGTCGGCACAGCGCCCACATTGTTGTATACATCGGCAGGAATGGTGTAATTGCTATAAGCAGGGTTTTGCTTAATAAACGCTGCACTTTCTTCAGCAGAAACAGGAATAATATTAACCTTATGGGTTAATGCCACTTGAGTTACCGCGCCAACACCTTGACCACCCACAATAAAGCCTGCATCAATTTGACCATTAGCTAATGCGTTGGTGGTTTCTGAATAATTCAAGTAAACAGCAGTGATGTCTTTTTTCACATCAATACCAATAGATTCAAGTAGTGCAGCAGACGTTACCGCAGTGCCACTGGCAGGAGCACCTAATGAAATACGTTTTCCTTTAAGATCGGCAAGCGAAGTAATGCCTGACTTTTCAAGACTAATGGCATGCACAAGGTTTGGATATAAGGCAAACAGTGTATTCACTGGCATTGCACTTCTGAACTTACCTTCGCCTTTATAAGCATCAAGGACAACATTACCCATCGCAATACCGGCAATCATATCGCCACGTACCACTTTAATTGTGTTCTCAACTGATGCGGCAGTGACTTCAGCTTTAACGTTAACTTGTGGGACTTCATCTGACCACACTTTGGCTAACGCACCACCAAATGGATAATAAATACCGCTTTGACCACCAGTACCAATTGAATAGTTCTCGGCTTTAACCGCAGTTGGCAATACTAGTAACAAAGACAGTATCAACGCACGATAAAACATAGCCTTCTCCTTCATTTTTATTAATTTCATTAGACTTTACTTAACAAAGCCTTTAAATATTTATACATTTTTTTCGACTCGATAGTCTCTAAAGGGGTAGATAATGTCAAGGTATCGGAAGGTCGTAGAAATCAGAGTGTGACGGCACTAGAAGATATGAACAGTAACCCAACTAAAAAGTTGGGTTACTTTTTGAAGTCTAGAATCAAGAAACTACTTTTAGCGTTTTGCCTTAAACAACCACATATACATAGTTGGCAATACCAACAGCGTTAATGCAGTAGAGCTAAATAAACCGCCAATAATCACTATCGCTAACGGTTGTTGGATTTCACTGCCCACACCCGATGACAGTAATATTGGAATTAGGCCTAATGCCGAGGTTAATGCCGTCATCAACACGGGGCGTAAACGGCCAACAGTGCCTTCAAACACGCTGGTCTGCAGTGATTCTGATTTATTGTGTTCACACCGCTGATTAATGGCATCCACCAACACAACACCATTAAGTACTGCCACGCCAAATAAGGTGATAAATCCAATTGAACTAGGCACCGACAAGTATGTCCCTGTAACGTAAAGCGCAACAACTCCACCGATTAAAGCTAGTGGCACATTAGCCATAATTAAGCCAACTTGCTTAATGCTGCCAAATGAGAAATACAGTAATAGCGCGATTAACACGATAGATACCGGCACCACTAGCATCAGCTTCTGCTGCGCTCGTTGTTGGTTTTCATATTGCCCCCCCACGACCACGGTATAGCCTGCTGGCAGCTGCGCCTTTGGCACAATGGCATAAATATCATTTACAACCGACCCCATATCACGGCCAGACACATTAGCTTGTACCACGACTCGGCGCTGCACATCATCTCGTCGAATATTAGGTGGAGCCATTTCAATGCCGACTTTAGCGACTTCACCTAAACGAACCTGGGCGCCATTTGCACCGCGTAGTATCAAGTCTCGCAGCACATCAGGTGAGTTACGATACTGCGCCGCTAATCGCACGTTAATATCATAACGAGCATTGCCATCAATCACTTGCCCAGCACTTGCACCACCAATCCCTTGGCTTACCAAGCTCATCACTTGATCGACACTCAAGCCATATCGAGCCAGTTGGTCGCGTAGCGGCCTGATAACCAATTGCGCTTCGCCGCTTACTTGTTCAAGCGACACATCAACAGCGCCTTCAACCTCGCTAACCAACTCCGTTAATCGCTGACCTTTTTCAGATAATACCGCTAAGTCTGGGCCAAATATTTTAATGGCTAGTTGCGCTTTAACTCCTGACAGTAGCTCATCAACGCGGGTGGCTATCGGTTGTGAAAAGGTGAACAACAAGCCTGGGAAAACACTCAGTTCATCTTCCATTAAGTGCTGCAGTTCAAAACGATTTTCAGCGCTTTGCCATTCATCAACAGGCTTCAAACCAATGTAGATTTCAATGTTACTGACAGGCTCAGGGTCGCCGCCAAGTTCAGGTGCGCCAATGCGACTTAATGCATATTCCACCTCGGGGAAGTCCATTAATATCGCTTCAATTTTGGGCGCTATATCTAAGGAGGTTTGCAGGCTTGCAGTCGGTGCTAGAGTCACTCGCAGATTTATGGTGCCTTCTTCTAACTCGGGGACAAATTCGGTACCTAAACGCGGTAGCAGTAGCATGCTGGCGGTAAACATCACAAGCGCGGTACTCATTACCACGACAGGCCTGTTAATGGTGGTTGATAGTAGTCGTTTATACGCTCTCTCAATCGGTGCTAATATAGGACTTTGCTTGAGCGTTACCCCACGGCGAAATAAATAAACTGCAGCAGCAGGAACAACGAGTAATGCCACAACTAATGCAGAAAGCATTGCCAGAATAATACTCACCGCCATTGGCTGGAATAATTTGCCCTCAACACCTTCTAGCGCAAATAATGGTGCAAATACCACAATAATGATTGCTGTGGCAAAGAAGATAGGACTGCAAACTTCTTTAGCAGCTGTAACTACTTGTACCGTTATTGATTGAGTCTTTATTGATTGAGAGGATATTGATAACGATGCTTGACCGCCTTTTTCCGTGACTTTGTTTTGGTTTCGAGTCAGGTGTTTAAAAATGTTTTCAACCATCACCACCGAGCCATCTACCAACATACCTATTGCTACTGCAAGTCCTCCTAATGACATTAAATTAGCTGACATGCCAAAGTACGCCATAACCATTAGCGCTATGCCGATTGATATCGGGATCGACAGCAAAACTAAACTGGTGGCACGTAAGTTAACCAAAAAAAGCGCCAGAATAATCACAATAAACACAAAGGCCATCAGCAGTGCGTCAACAACTGTCGTTACCGCTTGTTTAACTAAGTCTGCTTGATCATAAAAAACCTCAAACGACACGCCTTTAGGTAATGCTTGTTCGATAAGCTCAACCCGAGTATTGATATCATCAATAGTAGCCTTAGTGTTTGCGCTCATGCGTTTTAGCACTACGCCAGCAACCACTTCGCCCATGGCATTAACTTCATTTGTGCCATTAACAGGGTTTAGCTCTTTACGGGTAAAGGTTACTGCGCCCACACGAATTTCACGGCCATATTCAACCTTCGCAATATCAGCGACTCGCACAGGTGTCCCGCCTACTTCGGTCAACGGAATTTGTGCTATTGCCGCTAATCCTGCATCCCCAGATGGCAGTAAACCGTAACCTCGCACCACTAATTGCTCTTGGCCTTGGTCCATAAACCAGCCACCAGCATTGCGATTATTACTCTCTAATGCCTCTGTAACTTGCGCCATACTCAAGCCGTAACTGAGTAGCTTATTGGGATCGACATTCACTTGGTATTGACGCACATCACCGCCAAATGACAATACTTCTGTGACACCACCTACTGGCATCAATATCAATTTGACGAGATAGTCATTTAGGCTACGAAGCTCAGCGGCGTCAACGCCTGATTCTGGTGTCGCTCGTAAAATATATTGATATATTTGTCCCAAACCTGAAGTGTTCGGGCCAATTTCAGGCACGCCAACGCCATCAGGGATCATTTCCCTTGCAGCTTGCAGTTGCTCAAACACTTGCTGGCGAGCGAAATAAATATCGGTGCCTTCTGCAAAAACCACAGTCACTATAGATAAACCAGTACGTGATAATGACCTCACTTCAGTCACTTCAGGTAAAGCATACATGGCTGATTCGACAGGATAACTGATGAGTTTTTCCACTTCTTCGGCTGCTAGGCCCTCTGCGGCAGTATTTACGGTCACCTGCACATTGGTCACATCAGGAAAAGCATCGAGATTTAATTTTGGTAATATGAAAACACTGGCAATCGTTATCGAAACCAGAGCAAGCAACACCAACAGCCGATGACGTACGGCAGATTCAATGAGTTTATTTAGCATCACAGGCTCCTAGTGGTTATGAATATCAAAACCAGCTTTTGCTAGTTCAGATGCCAATAAAAAAGCGCCGCTAATGACAATGTTACTGCTAGCAGCCAAGCCTTTAACCATGTTCATCCCACGTTGACGCTCTGTCACTTCAACTTCTATTGCTTCAAAACCGTCTTCATCTTCAATGAATACTTGCCAGTGACCATCAGCACTTCGCGTTAAAGCCGCATCAGGCAATACCACACCTCCATCGATACCACTTGGTAAGTACAACTCAGCAAATTGCCCAGCATGTAAGCCAACGCCTTTATTATTAATACTCACTAAAACCTGTTCAGTGCGCGTAATGCTATCGAGTTCATGTGAACGACCAATAATGGTTCCTTGCACAGAAATCTCACCTACTTTCACTAACGCTGTATCGCCACTGGTTATCCCTTCGGCCTGCGCCGCCGAGAGTTGGGCTTCAACCCATAGGTGTGACTCATCGGTCAATTGCATCAGCGTGCTACCACCAGTTGAAACTTGACCTAACATAGCCACATCTTGCTGAACTCTGCCATTAATAGGAGCCAGTAACTGGAACTGACCAATGCTGGCAGGCTGACTAGCAAGTGCAGTAATCTGCGCTGTTGTCATATTGAGCGCTTCAAGATTTGCCCGAGCCAACTGAGCTTGAACTTCTGCAGTTAAACGACGACTCGCACTCACGGTACTGGCATTCATACTTTTCACTCTATTTAGCTCTGCAGCAGCGGTAATGTAATCAGCTTGAGCTTGAGCGACGTCAACGCCACCTAAAGTTAATAGTGCTTGTCCTTGAGTGACTTTTTGCCCTGGTACCACATGACGCTTTAGTACTCTGACATCTAATTGCGGCGCTAATGTCATGGTGCGATCTCGATCCACCACAATGGTTGCCGTTGCGACAGCATTTAAGTCAAAACGACTATTAGATAAATTAACCACCTGTATTCCCGCAAGTTGTTGCTGCCGTGGTGAAAGCACTAATGCATCTACATGCAAATCATCTGAATGTGCTTCAGAACTTTCCAAATCAGTCTGTACTTGATTAGGTGCAGGTTGATTAGATACTGAACTTGTTTCTCCATGGTCATGCCCTGGGCCTGCCCATGCGTTGTTAGACATAAAAGCTAATGCAGCTAAGAGCATCATTGAAACTATTAGCGTTATTGAAAGCGCTGAGGCAGTTAACACGTTAGTGCTTTTAACATTTATTAATTGATCTTGATTCGAGTGAATATTCATTTGTTAACCTTTAATTTGGCTGTTGTCAGGATTAAATTGCGCTGGTTGTTGTTGGCCAGTGAGTTGCTCTAACAACACTTTTTCTAACTGACCACTGTCCCCCATCCAACTCAGCCACTGTTGATATAAGCTAGCTTCTAGGGTTAAACCGGCAATAACACTGCTGCTCATTTGGCGCTGACTTTGAAGGTATTCACTGGTACCAATATCACCGCTTTGCCACTGCACAGATAATGACGCTGCAGCCTCTTGACCTGACAACTCTACTAACGCTATCCAGTCTTGATAGCGATCTAATAACCTTGGCAGTCCTCGATTAAACTGTCGCCATTGCTGATGTAGCACTCTTTCTGATGCCAAATATTTTTGCTCTGCAATTACAATACTTTCATTGGCACTGTTTAAGGTATCGCTATAATCATTTCTAATAGATAACGGGATAGAAATGCCAACGCCAAACTTATTGTCACTTCCCTCACGCTCGGCGCTTAAGCTAATACTGGGGTCTTGAGCTAACTCAGCTTTTAATTGACCCACACTGAGCTTTGATAGCATGACTTGCTGATAAAAACTTTTAAGGGCAGGAAGACGAGAATCAACCTCTTGGCTTAAATTAGTATCGATTAAACTCATTAACTCAATATGAGGTAGGGATTCACTGCCATATAGGCTATAAGCTGCTGTTTCAGCATTAATAAGCGCTTGCTCTGCAATAGCAAGCTCTGCGGCGTTATTGGCAACATCAAGGCGCATCAACTGCAACTCAACAAGTGCAATATCACCCGCTTCAACGCGTTGCTCGGCTAAGGCGAGTTGCGCCCTTGCCAAGTCAAATTGCTGTTGATTAAATGACAGAAGCTTTTGCTGTTGTTGTAACGTCACTAATGCCAGTAATTGCTGTGACAATAACTGGCTGCGACTCGTTGAAATTTGGGTTAACACAATTTCAGATTCAAGCTGAGCGACTCGAATGGCTGCACCGCGTTTATCACTCCAATCAATGGTTTGGCTTACCGCAACGGTATAAGTGTCATCATCGGGAGCATATTGATAATCAAGCCCAAGTTCAGGGTTATACACTGCGTTATCAGCAGCTGATACCTTGATTAAAGCTTGGCGTTTAAGTGCGATTTGAGACTGCACCTCAGGTAGTTTTTCAAATGATTGCATTAATTCTGGCAACCATTGCGCTATTGCTGAAGTACTCGGCACTTTCTCTGCCGAATGACCTATAGCTAACTCGCTAGAGGTTGGTTGTGTTTTATAATAAGCCCCTTTTTCATTGGGCGTGTTTGATACATAAAACGTATCTGCTGCGTAAACAGCAGGTATTGAAATAGCACTCGCGGCCATCGCACAAAGGTGCACTGCAAGCGCTGAGGAAATAATAGATTTCTTCATCATTTATTCTCGATTCGACCTAAGTCAAAACCATAAAATTAATTGATGATTAACCGTGCAGGAATTGTTATCCCTTCATCGAGATGTTTCGTTTTAAGCCAGATAACTAATGCCTGATAGCTAATGCTAGATAGCTGTGACAAGTTAACTATTACAAAGTATGTGCGCTCAATAACAAATCATCAGACAAAGAGAAACAGCAGCCAATAATGAGCAGTAAACAAAGCAGTGGTGCTTTGAACTGAATCAGCCAAACAAATCTTTAAGTATGCAAAATTAATCAGTTAAGGGTTAACTGATTAATGAAATTGGCGGGCGGTAACTTAAACGAGCCTCTGGTGGAATGTACGCTTGGATAAAGGTTTGAGGAGCCTCTGATATAACCGCGGTTGGCATTAACTGAGCAATCACATCAATCGTTGCGGAATAACCGCCATGGCACTGACAATCTAAACACAATTCATAGTTTTCAATGTCGCTTAATGTCACATGGCTATGCAACTCAGATTGGCTCGAGGTGGCATTAAACAGATGGGTAAGATCATCAGCCTTATTACAGATATCAGCAGGCGCTGAAATCACCAAATGAGCATGGTTCACTTGCTCATTTTCACCATCACCAAGATGCAACTGATGCTCACCTAAGTTAGTGCTGATAAATTGCAGCAACATAACGGCGAGCATAACTTTAGCAAATTGTCTAAACGTTGATAGTGACAACAAATGAACCCTGTAAATGAGATAGCTGATTAATATATTCGACTAACTATAGTCAACTAAATAGCTGTAAATAGTAGGACTATGAGTCTAGCCAAAAGTTCTCATCTGGCTAGCTTCAAATGTAATAATAATCAGCTAGATCACAATTTATATCTAAAAAAGTCTAAAACAAACAATGCTTTGCGTAATCTGCAGCTTCGTTAGAGCTCCAATCGCCGCTTGGTTTTTCTTTCATTTGCTTACACCAAGCTTCACTACCGACTTCAGGGGCACAAGCCGTTAACCCTAAAACAAGAACACCCGCTGATATTAACGCTGCAACTTTTATTGAAACTTTAGATACTGACGTTTTAATAGACATAATGTAATAACTTCCTTGAATTAATAACCTAAATAAACAATTAAATTTAATCTAACAACCAAGCGATCGCTTGCTGTTTTTGCTCTAACGGATACCAAGCCACTTCGCCTTGCATAAATGGCCCTAATAAGTTTACTGAATTACCGACCCAGTCGGGGCCACCAACAAATACTAATGCATCAAAGTGTGGAAGTTGGACTTTATCGCCACCCGATAATGAGCTGACATCCCATCCTTCAAGCAGCACATCGGCTTCGATATATAAACGAACTTTGCCGCTTTGTTCACGATACTGAGTAATGAGTGGTTGCAGGTGAGTTTGATAATCTTGGGTAGATAAACGACCACTGACAAACAAGCTAATAACACCTTCGGCAATATCAGGGATTTGGCACAACATAAAGCAACTCCAACGGTAATGCGGCTGACTGACAAAAAATTTTCTGATTGCAGCCTATATTCTTGCTGATAGTAACAAATCTTATCAGCAGTACTATAGAAAAGTTTGTTAAACTCAACACACTAAAGCGTAAAAAATAGTTAAGTTAACTCAATAAATGATAAATATTACCAACCGCGTCAGTATTGAAGACAATGAAATTGAATGGCAATTTATCCGTTCAAGTGGTGCGGGCGGCCAGCATATTAATAAAGTCTCCACCGCGGCGCAGATTATTTTCGATATTAGGCAGTCTTCCTTGCCAGAGTTTTACCAACAAAAACTGCTGGCTAAAGCCGATCATAGAATTACTAAAAGCGGCAAAATCATTATCAAATGTCAGCAAAGTCGCAGCCAAGACTTTAACCGCCAGCTAGCCTTAGAGCAGTTTATTGAGTTGGTAAAAGGTGTTGGAATCGTGCAAAAGGCGCGAATACCAACCAAAGCGACCAAAGGCAGCCAGCGCCGCCGAGTCGATTCGAAAAAGAAACGTGGCGCTACTAAAGCTTTGCGCAGCGGAAAATCAGATTATTAATCTGCGATGATAAATGCGAGTACTTGATTGAAAGCCAGTCTGATTTAACAATCATCAGCACACGAGTTTTTTAATTTGAATCATGAAAATAATTCCCCGCTTGGCAATCATTAACGTGATAAATTACACTGACATAATCGACTTTAATTTAATCTAATTAGATTTAGATTAAAGCTTCGTATAAGCAATGACCCAACTATTTAGCAAGGAACCTCAATGACGACTCAAGCCAAAATATTGTTAGTAAATGGCCCTAATTTAAATTTATTAGGTCGTCGTGAACCAGGTTTATACGGCAGTGATAATTTAGAAACCATTGTCGCCAATGCTAAAGTTCAAGCTGATACTGCTAATATTGCCTTTGACCATATTCAATCTAATGCTGAGTTTGAGCTTATCGATGCTATTCACGCAACCGATGCACAGTTTATTGTGATTAACCCTGCGGCCTTTACTCACACTAGTGTGGCACTGCGTGATGCTTTGCTTGGCGTCAATATCCCTTTTATTGAAGTGCATATTTCAAATGTGCATGCCCGTGAGCCTTTTAGACATCACTCTTACCTTTCAGATAAAGCGGTCGGTGTAATTTCCGGTTTAGGCATTCAAGGCTATGAGTTTGCCATGCTGGCTGCGATTAAGCAGTTAACTGAAGCTAAATAGCAACTCTACATAAAATACATTTAAAGTAATCAGTTATGAGTAAATTGAAAGCCGATGTCAGCATTATCCAGTCAGGTATTTTCAGCCAATGGGATTCTGATAGCGATGAACTGCCGCGTTTTTTAAAAGCCACTGTACATGTACCAGCTGAAATAGATATGGAGTTTGGCTTTGTAACCCGCATTAAAAAAGCCAAGAACCAGGTGCTCCGGTACTGTATTTATCACCCTGATATACCTGATGCTGATGGTAATATTCGCGAGCCCTTCGATGGTGAAGTGTATATTAAAGAGAACGACTGGAAGTTTTATTTAGGCGACTGTATTTGGTCACCTGTAAGCAACAAAGTGGGTAACTGGCGTATGACACTTGAGCTTAATGGTAAAATTATTGCGGATAAAACCTATAAGGTTTACTTGCCTTAACAGGGGATTCCCCTCAAAAGCTGCTGAATTTATTGTTCAATTTCCATCATTATCTAAAGCAATCATTTCAAGCTCGCTGATTAAGTAATTACTCATCAGTAGTGCAAATAGCACTAACCCAAGCTTTTTATCACGCTTTTACCCACAGCGGCCATTAAGCTTGATATAATTAGCGATTGATTCTTTTCTCTTTGAGCACTTATCTATGTCTTTGCAGTCTTCACTCACCCAAGCTATAACTCAACGGGCGGAGTTTCTGGCTAATGCTGAACTCAATAACACCGATTGTTTCCGTATTTTCCACGGCACGGTTGAAGGCGAAAATGGGTTAAACATTGATAGATATGGCAATGCTTGGCTTATTCAGACATTTCATCAAACGTTAACTGAAGATCAGCTTGAAGAAGTCAGCTCTGTATTAACTAAGCTCAATGACTTACCGGTTATTTATAACGATCGCGCTAAACGTAACTCTCGCATTGAAAATAACCTTCACAGCGAACATCACGAGTTTGCTTGCACAGAACAAGTCATCCAAGAGAATGGCATTAAATTTACTTCTAAATTGCGTCATGAAGGACAAGATCCGTTACTGTTTCTAGATATGCGTATAGGTCGTGAATTTGTTCGCGCCAATAGCCAAGGTAAAACTGTATTGAATTTGTTTTCCTACACTTGTGGCATTGGAACAGCAGCAGCTATGGGCGGTGCTAGTCGAGTCGTTAACGTTGATTTTTCATCATTTGCACTCGCTGCAGGTAAAAAGAATGCCGAACTAAATGATGTCTCTGAGGTATGTGAATTCATTCAAAGTGATGCTTTTCCTGCACTCAGACAGTTAGCAGGGCTTAAAGTAGGTGGTCGCCGCGGTCAAAAACTACCTAAGTATCCAAAACTTGCAGCAACACAATTTGATTTAGTCTTCTTAGATCCTCCACGTTTTGCTAAAAGCCCTTTTGGCACTGTTGACTTAATCAATGATTACCAAGGCTTATTTAAACCAGCCATGTTAGCAACTAAGGATGGCGGTACTATTGTTTGCTGTAACAACGTAGCCAAAGTTGAACGTGAAGCTTGGTTAAATAGCTTAGTGCGCTGTGTCGAAAAACAAGGACGTAAAGTATCGTCATTAGAGTGGATTCATTGCCATGAAGATTTCCCTTCTTTCGATGATAACCACCCACTTAAAATAGTGGCGTTAACCTTAGCCTAAACCTTGGCTCAAACCTTAGTCTCAAAAGAATAAAGCCACGCTATGTGGCTTTTTTATTGAGTCTTTACTATTGAAAGTCGCTTTTTATCAGTTAGATTTATCCCATATATTTTTGCCTGTTTTCAGGTTATATATAAGGTTAATCCCTGAAAGGGTCATTATTAACCCACAAAAAGCCCAAAGATAATCACCTTCTTTAAGGCCTAGCACTAAACTTAAAACACCAATAATAAAAATAAATAATTGACTGAACATGGTAAACATCCTTATTTAACAAATCTAAGATAAGTTTAAATGTACTTACCTGCCATCAATACAACCCCATGAAAACCATTACCTACCTTGCTTTAACCAATTAAGTTTAGCCAGATACTTTTGTTGATTATCATCCATTGAGGTCAAATCTAGAGCTTGTTTTAGGGTGTTTTTAGCGCTTAAAATCTTGCCTTGTGCACTTTGCGCTTTAGCCAACTCATAATAAGCTTGGTGATAATAAGGCGTATTTTTAATAAACTTTTTAAAGTAAATCTCTGCTGTTGAGTACTCTTGAAGCCTTAACGCCTCAATACCCATCGAATACCAGCCGTAAGGACTTTCATTTTCAAGCTCTAATAACTGCTGGTTAATCGCTGTAGCCTCACTAACTCTGTCATCTTTTATGAGAGAATAACTATAATTACTCAGCAATGTCAGTGAGTTACTCTCGAAGTGTAATCCGTATAAATAGAAATCTTCCGCCGTTTGAAAATCACCCACTCGTCGATGAACAATCGCCATCATATTAATTAATGGGGTGTACTTTGGCGCGAGTGAAAGGCCTTTCTCAAGCAAGGCATATGACAATAACAAATCTTCATTTAACAATGCGTCAGCAGCTAAATTACGGTAAAACATCGCTAAAAACTCATTATCTGAAACCACACCACCTGTTCTGTCATTTCTATCAGGGAAGTAATCAATCACGATAAAGTCACTGTTATTTACATAAACACCGCCCGCATCGGTTTCATATAAAAAAGTACGCACATGATCTGACGACACCACTAAATCATTAGAAATATGAGTCAATAACGGTGCAGAGTGAACCACTTGAAACACAGCTCTTACATCTAAATACTTGGCAACACCATAGGTCAACATTGCCAGTGCCATACAGTTTCCTGACTTATTTTGCCACGCTTGTGAGGTGTTATAGTTTAAGCCTTCATAATTGAAATTAACCATTTTGTATTGGATAAACTCAACAACTTGGTTTCGTTTCGGTAAGTTTTTAATACTATCTCTGGCAATAAACGCATTGAGCTCATCTTTTTGCTCCGGCAGCAAACTTGATAAACTTGCAATAGAAGGAATATCTACAAACTCTTTAGCGTTAATAAAGTACGAACCCGTCTCCGGCAGTGGGATTTCAGATGCGGTTTTTTTTTGAGTTGAACTACAGCCACTAACAACAAGGCACAAACCAGCTAGTAAACTTAAAATATTCGGGGTGATTTTCTTTTCTAAAAACTGACTCAATCCAGTATTTTGCAACATCCTTGGCATAACATTCCCTACATATAAAAGATCGACTCTGTCCATTAGTTTGCTTAACAAACAAGCACAACCGTTAAGTTAGCATGTAATTTATTTAGAAATCTACTGAGAATGATTATCCATTAAGGAAGCAGATTTAATAGATTGATTCTAAAATATAAATCATCATAATAATTATTCTGATAGCTTTACCATTGTTTCCTCATACACGTAAATAGTCATTTAAAGCACTATATATCCCAGCTTGTTTTAACTCATTTTAGATACAACCAATGAGGTATTTTTAATCATCAAAGCAGTAAGAAATTATATTTAAATGATTAATTTAATTTATATTTACTACTTATGAATGACTTTAAATGTGCAAGATAAACTATGCTTTTGTGACTCAAATTGAGATACAGCACTCAAATCTTTAAAATGATCACTAAACAAGTAGCAATTAAGCTTCAATATCATTGCAAATGATTGTTTATAATATAGATTAGCAACATACATCAATATTATGTATAAGTTTATTAACTGGAGATTACAAATTATGAAAATCAGTGCACGCAACTCACTTGTTGGCAAAATTCTTTCTATTGAAGAAGGTTCAGTGAACAACGAAGTGGTAATCGAGCTTGCTCAAGGTGTAGAAATCACTTCAGTTGTGACAAAAAAATCTTGTGAGCAACTAGGATTAGTTGTTGGTGGCAATGCTTACGCAATTATCAAAGCAAGCAATGTGATGGTAGCAGTAGACTAATTTTACGGTCTTTGTCAGTAGCAGGTTTACACAACATGCTACAGATAAATATAAAGTGGAACTCGGGTCATTATCCGGTTCCATTTTTTTATGCCATGAATAGTCTGTATAAAGTTCATAAGTCGAAACCACTAGTACCTTAATAACTATCTATTTTTATAAAGATAAAAACTAATAATCTCAATATACAAGACTACTAAGCAAATCCATTTCTTACGCAGAATCTACGCCCATCAGCCCCGTAACAAGCAACAAGCAAGTGCTCTACATTTGTATCCATGAGTTTAACATCCTCACCAATGACATTAATGCCATGTTAATTTGAGCCTTTTCCAGCTTGTTAATCCTCCAATTAACTCCGTTATCATTATATTTAGCCTCCTCTTAATCTATAATCAGCATAACTAATCAATTAAGTCATAAATAAAGGCATACCATATGGTGATGCGCTGTAGCAGTGCGTAACATTTTTATTGCTACCCCATAGGAGTTTCATGAATACAGTCTATTCTATTGGAGAACTCGAATCGTTTCTCATCGCGATTTTAGTTTTATTTATCGGCCATTCGGTCAATCGTCACTTAGCCGCTTTCAGAAAATATAATATCCCTGAACCCATTGTCGGTGGGCTTATTGTCGCTGGCTTTATCACCGTCTTGCACTTCAACAACATCAGCATAGAATTCTCTTTATCTATGCAAAATACCTTAATGTTGATGTTTTTCAGTACGGTCGGTTTAGCTGCAAGCTATAAATTACTTTTAAAAGGTGGCAGTAAAGTCTTCCTTTTTCTCGGTATTGCCTCGCTTTATATCATTATCCAGAATGCTGTAGGGGTCAGTTTAGCCACAGCACTAGGACTAGAACCTATTATGGGCTTGATAGCAGGGTCTATTACGCTATCTGGTGGACACGGTACTGGCGCAGCTTGGGCACAAACATTCCAAGAAAATTATGGCATTAACACCCTTGAATTTGCTATGGCAGCCGCGACCTTCGGTTTAGTCATGGGCGGCATTATTGGTGGACCTGTAGCTCAGAGGTTGATTAATAAAAACAACTTAGTTTCTTCTTACGGCATTGGTGGCAATCACCACAAAGACCACCCAGATCTTGTCACTTACGATCAGTTAGAAGAAGATCGCGTCACCGCTAAGAAGATTTTAGAAGTCTTATTTGTACTACTACTGTGTGTTGCTGGCGCTAAATGGTTCGGTAAGTTCGTCTCGGTGATGGACATTGGCTGGCTAAAAATGCCTGAATTTGTTTATGCATTATTCATCGGTGTAGTTATTACCAATGCAACAGAGATGACCCGTGGGTTTAAGATTAATAGCGAGTGTGTAGATATTCTCGGTACTGTTTCATTAGCTTTATTCTTATCAATGGCATTAATGAACTTAAAGCTCTGGGAAATTTTTGACCTTGCAATACCGCTATTAATCATCTTATTGACTCAAGGTATTGTGCTGGCATTTTTTGCTTACTTTGTCACTTTCAGGTTAATGGGCAGTAATTATGATGCAGCAGTCATGGCTGGCGGTCATTGCGGCTTCGGTATGGGTGCAACCCCGACTGCGGTTATGAATATGGGTGCATTAGTATCAAGAACAGGCCCTTCACCACAAGCCTTTATGGTGGTACCAATTGTTGGCGCATTCTTCATTGATATCGTTAACGCTATTATCTTGCAGGGCTATTTAAGCGTGATTGGTTAAAACGCTATAAAGTGACTTCCAAATAATGAATACAAAAATGCCAGTCATCGACTGGCATTTTTATTATTTAGCGGTGCAACTCTAGTAAGAGTCGCTACTGCAAGATTAACTGGCTTTATTCAGCCATTAATCGTGTGAGTGGCCTTCTTCACCGTGCTCTTTACCAGCACAGTGGCCACACTGATTAATTTGAAAGCCAGCTTCTGTTTCAGTTAAACGGCCATTGCTGATAAACAAATCAACCAATTGTGCACCCGTCATATCGCTTGCACGACAAGTATGAAATTGTGCATTCTCGCCAAATTCCTGCGCCATAAGAGCAAGCCATTGCTGATGTGGTTGTGGCGTATTCTGTGCCTTCATCAACTTAATAACATTACGACCATGAATAGAGTCAGACATTTAACGATTCCTTATATTGAAAAATCCATTTTACGATAAAGCGGCGTGCCCACTCGTGCGATAGCTCATGGTTTAACAAAAATTAATCTACAATTTATCTTCATCGTTAAGATTCGGTATAGTGTAGTTAGAATTAAACACCGTGACAGAAGGCAGTAATGGCGAAAAATATTTCCCAAGAAACCCAAAATGAAGCAATGAAAGTCGCTAAAGCCACTCAAAAACCTTCGCAAACCAAAGAGCAAACTAAGCTGATTGCCCAAGGTATTGAGAAAGGCATTGCGGAATACAAAAAACAACAAAAAGCGAAAGCGCGCGGTCGTGATAAACAGCGTAAACAAGATTTGAAAGCTAAGTCACGACAAGAAAACAATGAAATAGAGTTCAATGCTGAAGCACCGACCTCATCACCTAAGTTCCCCTGGATATTACTGGTCGCAAGCTGGCTAGGATTTTTAAGCTACGCTTTATTAAACGGCTCATAATCACAGTTTTTCATTTGAATTAACCAATAAAAAAGTCAGCTGTTGCTGACTTTTTTGTTTATCTGCTTATCAGCAAGGTACGTATTAAGCACTACATTTTTAACGTCACGTCTGAAGTGATTTTAGTTGAGCATGCTAATACATAACCCGCGGCAATTTCATCTTCGGTCAATGTCATCGTACTCGTGGACTCAGTTGTTCCTGAAGTCACTTGGCACTTACATGCACCGCATACACCGCTTCTACACGCCGCAATAATGGGTAACCCTTCAGATTCAATACCATCTAATAAGGTATTCTCAGCCGATAATGGGATGTTTTTATCAGCGATGTTAAGCATAAACTGAGCGCTTTCTCTACCACTCATATCGCTACTTGCATCACTCATAACAGCGCTAGGTTTCGCAGCGCCGCCAAAGCTTTCTTGATGAAAGTTTTCCATGTCAAAACCGCTTGTTTCAAGCAAAGATTTAACTGCAACCATGTAAGGCTCTGGTCCACATACAAAAATGGTTCTTTGCTTAAAGTCAGGGATTAACAATCCAAGCTTTTCAATATCGAAACGACCCAACATTCTGCTATCGCAGCCAGTATGGTTAACACCTTCTGCAAGCTCTGGTGCCGATTCTAATAGGTAATTTAAATTAAACTTAGCGCTTCTATGCGCCATTGAACTTAATCCATCAGCAAAAATAATATCGTCATTACTGCGCGCACTGTGTACAAAGCCAATATCACTACCGACTCTGGCATCTAGCAACCAGCGAGACATAGAATACATAGGGGTGATACCGCTGCCTGCACTTAAGAATAAATACTTATCTGCAGTAATATCCACAAGGTTAAATGCGCCATCAGGGCCCATCACAGTGACTACATCGCCTTCATTCACTTTGTCTGCTACAAAGTTAGATACTTTGCCGCCTACAATCCGTTTAACCGTCACCACGATTGAGAAAGGTCTAGAAGGTGAAGATGACATGGTGTAACTGCGATAGACTATTTCACCATCAATGTCTAACTTAAAAGTAATGAATTGGCCTGGCTTGTAATTAAATTTAACAGGCGTTAATCCTTGAAATCGAAAACTGATCACATCATGGGTTTCATGCCATTTCTCAACACAGCGAAGTTTGATATCACCACGCTGCCAATCGTCAGCACTTAATAACGCTTGGTCTTTCCCATTCGATATAGCACTCGACTCAGTATTAGCACTGACTTTAGCTTCAGCATGACTTTCAGCCTTGGCAGCCACATTTGCTAGCGCACCCGACATGGAAAAGCCTGAAGTTGGCTTAGTTAACGTTTTTGGCTTATCAATGGCTTTCTCTATTGTCTCTGCCTTTTCATTTTTAGAAGCAGATTGAGCAGAAGCTGATTGCACTGAGGAGAGCGCTGCTGAAAATGAAAATCCTGATGAGCTCATAGGGCACCTTTCACTGAGTCAATGATAAATAACTAGAGATGTAAACTGAGGAATAATCGGTGATACAAGCTGATAGCCTATATCACCGTATACAGCTGATTAAGCGGCCTTAATCATTGCTTGAAGATCTGATGCAACATCAGTGGTATTACGTAAACCGAATTGATCTTCTAACACTTTTGCCAAGTTTTCAGTTAAGAAAGCTGGCGGCGTCGGACCGGTACGGATGTTTTTAACACCAAGTGATAGTAACGTCAGTAATACCACAATCGCTTTTTGCTCAAACCAAGATAAAACAAGGCTTAATGGTAGTTCATTGATGTCACATTCAAAGATATCTTTCAGTGCTAATGCTAACTGAATAGCAGAGTAAGCATCGTTACACTGACCCACATCTAATAAGCGAGGAATCCCATTAATGTCGCCAAACTCAAGTTTGTTGAACTTGTACTTACCACAACCAAGTGTCAGGATAATGGTGTCGTCAGGCACTGATTTAGCAAGGTCAGTAAAGTAACTACGCTCTGATTTGTCACCGTCACAACCACCGATTAAGAAGAAATGCTTAATTGAACCATTTTTCACATTTTCAACCACTGTAGGTGCAGCTTCCATTAAGGCATTACGAGCAAAACCAATAGTGATCTTGTGAGGGATTTCATCATAAGTGAATCCTTCAAGCTCTAATGCTTTATCAATCACTTCGCTGAAGTCTTCACCTTCAACGTGAGTCACCCCAGGCCAACCAACAATGCTACGCGTAAAGATGCGGTCTGAGTATTCGCCCACGTTAGGGTCGATAATACAGTTAGATGTCATCACAACAGCGCCTGGGAAAGTACCGAATTCACGCTGCTGGTTTTGCCATGCGCTGCCGTAGTTGCCTACAAGGTGCGGATACTTTTTAAATTCTGGATAAGCTAAAGCCGGTAGCATTTCGCCGTGAGTAAACACGTTAATGCCCTTACCTTCAGTTTGTTGCAAGATAAGCTCAAGATCTTTCATGTCATGACCAGACACTAAAATCGCTTTACCTTTAACCGACTTAGTATTGACTTCAGTTGGCTCAGGGTGACCAAATGCGCTGGTTTCACCTTCATCAAGCATCGCCATCACGCGGTAGTTTAGTTGGCCAATCTCCATCGCTGTGCCAAATAGTTTATCGCCATCAACTGAATCTTCACCAAGGAAAGACATAATTTGATGGAACTCGCCAGCAACGTCAGCATCTGTTTGTTCTAATACGCGCGCATGTTCCATATAAGCTGCTGCGCCTTTAAGGCCGTATAAACATAATAAACGAAGACCAAGGATATCTTCATGCACATCACCACGGTTAGGCAGTGCTAATGGCGCCTGATCTAACATTTCAGGTTTTGAAGCAGCAAGGTTTAGTGAACCTTGTGCAATAACAGCTTCAGGCTCTACGCCATTGTCGGCACACGCTTGCTCGTAAGCCGCTTTTAATTCGTTACGGTAATCTTGCGCCTGATAGGCGTAATCCATTAAACGTTCATCATCGAAGTTCACGTTAGTTAACGTGGCAAAGAATGCTTTAGGCACAAAGGTATCAATTTCAGCATTGATAATATTAAATTCACGCGCTTTTACAGCATATGCAGATACGCCTTGTAGCATATAGATAAGAAGATCTTGAAGGTCCGACGTTGATGCTAACTTACCGCACATACCTTGTGAATAACTACAACCATTGCCTGCTGGGGTTCGAACTGTTTGCTCACATTGAATACAGAACATTGCCTTTCTCCTGATGATGACTTTAATCATGCATTTAATTTACATGTTTAAGATTAGTTTACGCTCATCATCGAAAAGCAAAACCGATTTTTACGATCTTTATCTATTTATTTGAGGTTGATCACTTTCAGTAAAACCTAATATAACGACAGTTTCAGGCAAAAAGTAAGCTTATCATTAGCTTAAACAAGCACCACTAAATCGATAAAGGTTTGAATCACGACCAATAAAATAGCCAGCATTACAGCTGGCTATTTTGTTTAAAAGCTAGAATGAAAAATCGGCATTAATTGGCGATTAACACGCTAAAGCGGCGCTGTAGGTTTTCAGGATCTTGTCTGCCAAATTTAAGCAATAAATCATCTTTACCGTCGGCATTAATATCCACAGCTGATAACATGGCTCCTTCAACAGGGATAGTTACAGACCATTCTTCGGCGCGTTTTTTAAAAGGCTCGCTACCTGCTTGACCATAGTAAATATCCAGTTCTTCATTATCGTCTGACAATAATAGCTCTTTAAAACCGTCACCATTAATATCGGCTAAGGCAACCACTGGCTCACCACTTTGGCCAGAGGTTAAACTAAAGCTTAATTCAACTTCCTTACTGACATTGGCTTTGTCTGCAAACAAACTGGCATCATTCATCTTAAAAATATGCACATCTTGATCAATGCTGCCTGAAAGTAATGCACTGACGATTTGTGTCAGCCCAATATCAAAGCCTGCGACAATCACTTCATCAACTTCATCATTATCAAGATCTTCAAAACGTAAGCCTGTTAGCGTGCCATCCGCTTTAATGATGGTATTTGCTTCTCGAGGAAAACTTAACTGGCCGTTATTATTACTGCCTAGGTAAATTTCGTAATCATTAACCCTGTCTAACACACCTGAGCTTTTGGTATAGCGCACAACCAGATCGCTGATGCCATCGCCATTCACATCACCGATGCGCTCAACCTTACGGTAGAGCAAATCACTTTGATCTAAATTCTCGCCATAGGCATCACGTTTATTCCACCAATCAACACCACTGATCGGCTGGCTGACTGAGATAAACTCTGCGATTTCAGAAAACTGCCCATCTTCTTGTTGGTAATAGACTTCAAGTGAGCCTTCACCAACCTTAATGATGTCATCGCGCTGATCAAAGTTCATATCACTGTGATACAGCTTGGCATGACTATATTCTGCCCCATTATTTTTAAGCTCAACCACAGGAAGGAGAGGTAAAGATTGTTGGATAAATCCACCATTAGCTTGGCCTAATAGCACAGCCGTTTCTCTAAAGTCACTGATAAGAATATCTGCAATATCATCATTGTTAATATCAATCACGAAATTACCGCGAGAAATATAATCGGCTTGCGTCGTCACTGAAATAGACTGAATATCTGCCACTTTTTTAAGCGAACCTTGGTTGGGCATGACATCAACGGAGTCTAATTCCTCATCAGGTTCAGTCGTTGATACTAAGAGCTTTTTTTGCGCTGGTGAATATTGCAGTAAGGCATTATCGGTAACGAAAAAGAGTTGTTGAGTAAGTACTTCAGCTTGATTAGAACCTGAGACCTTAGCTGGTTCTAGCTCATTAATATCAAAGCTATATATATCTTTTGAGAGCATTAATTTATCAAGCTGCACTAATGCCTCATTCTCAAAACCATAAATAGCTAACCAGCGTTCGTGATTATCATCAACACCTACAGCAATTAATTCATTGCCTTGATGCTCAAGAATGTTGGCACTCACTATGCCTTGAGTTAGCTCAAAATCAGCATCAATATGATGTGCGGTAAATTGAGGAGTAAACGAGGTTTCAGCAGCGATAGATTGACAGTGAGCAGCTAACAATAGACCTGTGCAACTTACCAGTAGCGTATTCAAACTGGCTCGATTAAATAAATTCATCCTGAAATCGTATCCTTTGATTTTTTAATAACGTCAACATTAATGATTGCTTATGTTATTAAGATAACGAGTCTTGATGAAAGTTCACACAGTTTAATTGTTACGAGTTAATTATGGAGTTAAGAAAGGAGTGAGTTCCAAGCTGTTGGTCATTACAGAAGTTAATGCTGAAGTGCTTTTTAACGTGTTTTAACCTTCAATCAGTAAATTGTCATAAGCTAATCTCACTTGATCTTCACCATACGATCGCTCTAATCGCCGCACAATAAAATGGCCTCTTGCCATGTCTTGGAAATGATCAATAAACAAAGTATTAATGATTGCTCCACCAGCTGCGCCAATTGCAGGTACTGCCTGCGCTGCCATTTTTTGAGTGACTTGCACCCCAAATCGTTCTGCAATCACTGCCACTAATTTCACCATGGCAGGGCCAGCCTCTTTACTAATTCCTTTTGTAGCAACGTACTCAGCAGCTTCAGCCAGTGAATTTGCAATAACGGTTCGCACCGCAAAGTAGCCTTTTTCAGCTTGATCATCGTCATTAGACTCACCACCCAGTGCAAAAACCTCAAGACAAGCTAATTGAGTTTGCACATCGGTGAGCTGTTCGCCTTCACTGCGAGCAACATCAGCAATGGATCGCAGCATAATAGTCGTTGAAATAGGCAGCTCCAGTGCCAATGCTGATAAGCCAAAAAAGCCGCCAACGCCCCCACTCACTGCCACACCTAATTTGTGCCATCGATCAGATGATTGCTCGCCCGGTACATCTTTCATGGTAAATAACGCTGCACTTGATGCTTTCATCAACGCCGCTTGCGTAACCTTGCCAATCCCCTCACTCACGGTTTTCGGCAGCATAGCAAAACCTTTCTCGATTGGCGTACCAATAAAGTCGGTCATCTTAGCCGCAAGTCCTGGGTTATCGAGTAACTGTTTTGCTTGAGCAAGCTGCAGCTTATCTTGTGGTGTAAGGCTCAAATGAGCTTCCTTTTATATTTGTTCGTTCGGCGCTAGCACAATGATATTGAAATAAAAAATGTATCGAAGGCGTATGCTTTCGATACATGCTTTCAGAAAAGCTAAGGCAATGCTCACTCAGCCAAACAAGCCTTACTCTTCTATCGTGACTTTTTCAATGATAATAGGCGTTTTAGGAACATCATCGTGCCCTGCAATAGTGGCTGTCTTTGCCTTTTCAATTTCTTTTACCACTTCAATACCAGCAATCACTTTACCAAATACCGCGTAACCCCAACCATTATTGGTCGTAGCGGTATGATCTAAAAAGGTATTGTCAGCAACATTAATAAAAAACTGCCCAGTAGCTGAATGCGGCGCATCGGTTCTCGCCATTGCAATGGTGCCTAATACATTGCTTAAACCACGATTAGCTTCGTTTACAATCGGATCGCGAGTCGGTTTTTCTTTCATTTTGGCAGTAAATCCGCCACCTTGGATCATAAAGCCTTTGATCACGCGATGAAAAATCGTGTGCTCATAAAAGCCATCTTTACAATACTGTAAGAAGTTCTTTGAACTGACTGGCGCTTTTTCCATATCAAGCTCAATGCAAATATCACCCAAGTTAGTCGTAAACGTAATCATATTGCTCATACCTAAGTTAAATAAGGGATGACGTCACCCCTATGATAACGGCTATTATAGCGTGACATCATCAGCGTGAGTTATCTTCTCGCTATTTTAAATGCTATTTACCATTGAATAAATCCATTGCGGTGCGGGTCATCGTTCGCACGCCAGTTTTAATCGTAAGTGGATAATCTGGCGCAAATTGGCTCGAATGCAATGAAGGTAATGGCTCACCAGAATCTAGACTCGCCTGATACTTTTGGGGCTCTACCCCCCCCAACCAAAATAGGGTAATCGGCACATTTTGCTCAGTGCGGCCGTACAACCCAAAATCTTCGCCAGCCATGACTGGCGGCGCGATAACCACATTGTCTTTACCAATTTCAGTTTCAATACTGGCTTGTACTTTTGCAGCTAATTGCGGCTCATTATAGGTTGATGGAATCGTTTCATCGTCATGCACATACACTTCAGGTGCCAGCTCTTCAGGTAAGCCTGCACTTAACGCAATCCCTTTGGTAATGCGTTTAATTGCCGCTATTTGCTGCTCCCTTACTTCAGGATTGTACGAGCGCAGCGTTAACTGCAGTTTGACTTCATTAGAGATAATATTGTGCTTAGAACCACCATGAATTGAGCCAACCGTGACCACATTGGGCTCAAGGGGAGATACTTCACGACTTGGAATGGTTTGCAGTGCTAATACTGTTCTTGCTGCGATTACCACGGGATCGATCGTAAGATGAGGATACGCCCCATGGCCACCTTTACCTTTAATGGTAATATCCACAGAATCAACATTGGCAAGCGCATAACCGCTTACTACGCCTACTTTGCCTGCGGGAATCCCTGCACTCACATGTAAACCAATCACACTATCTGGAGTGGGAAATTTGCTAAACAGGCCTTGTTTTAGCATGGCTTTTGCTCCACCACCGACTTCTTCTGCGGGCTGAGCTACCATCATTAATGTGCCTTTCCAATCTGATTTATGTTTCATCAGTTGTTCTGCTGCACCAATAAAGCTGGTCATATGGATGTCATGACCGCAACCATGCATGATCCCAACGGTATTATTATGTTCATCAACCGTAGTGACTTTTGAAGCATAAGATTTACCTGTTTGTTCAATAATTGGTAGCCCATCAATATCTGCACGGATCATAACCGTTGGCCCCGAACCATTTTTATAAATGCCTACCACACCGTAGCCACCAAAGTTATCAGTCACGTCAAAACCAAGCTCTGATAGCTCTTTAGCCATTCTGGCGCTGGTGTTTTTTTCTTGATAAGACAACTCTGGAAATTGATGCAAATGAGTATAGAGCGCTTCAAGTTTGGGCATAGACTTCATCACTGAAGCATCAAAGTTTTCTGCATAAAGTGAGGTGCTGCTTAATGCTGTGGCTAAAGCCAGTGTGACTGACAATGATACGGGTATAGCAGCAAAGCGTGCTGGTAATTTCATGTTATCTTCCTTGTGAATAGCTAGATGTCTAAGCCGCAGATAAAAACAATTTATTATGCTCTGTTAATAACCTAGCATAGGCTTAGTGAATTTTATAATGTGTATAAAACAATAAATCTTTCAAAGGGAAATAATACGAGTGATGAAGGAAACAGGTCGATTAGTTCGCTGGAATGGCAGTAAAGGCTTCGGGTTTATCGAGCCTGATAAGGGTGGCAAAGACGTGTTTATTCATATCTCAACCCTTAAACATATGGCTAGAAAGCCCATTGTTGACGATCAAATTGAATATGTTGTAGAGCAGCAAGCTGACGGAAAAATTAAAGCTATCAATGTGAATATTGTAGGCGTGGATACTAAAGTTCAGTCAAAGCAAACCAACCGAGCTAATAACAACCAAAAATCGTCTCAACACAGGCCGGCTAAAAAGAGAGGCCCGATAAAAATGCACAAGGCGACCACGGCTTCAGGCACCATGAGCCGGATTATTATCATTTTAATTGTCATCGCAATCGGTCGTTTTGCTTATCAAGCTTATTACGACATAAGTAATGCGTCAGAATCTAGTACTGAAAGTGGTCGCTTGTAAACATTAGAACTGTAATGAGCGCTCGCCAATCCAACTTTCTAAGGGATAATAATGACAATAATCACTGAAACTGACCGCCTAATCATTCGTGAATTTAATCTTGGCGACGCAAAAGCTGTGCTTGAGTTTAATTCAGAAGAAGTCACTCGCTACACTGGCGATGCTGGCTTATGTAACACGCTAAAAGATGCTGAAAATATTATCCAAGAGATATGGTTAGCGGAATATAAAAAGTTCGGCTTTGCCCGTTGGGCTGTAGTCCATAAAGCCACAAATCAAGTCATTGGTTTTTGTGGTTTTAAAAATGACTCGCGAATAAATGCTATCGATATCGGCTACCGTTTACATCAAGACTTTTGGGGAAAGGGCTATGCCACTGAGGCAAATCAAGCCTGTATTGAGTTTGCAAAGCAGCACATGGATTTAGATATCGTCTACGGCGAAGTGGTGGACGTTAATCTTGGGTCAGTCAACATCATTAAAAAGTTAGGCATGACGTTTATCAGACAATATGAAGATGAAGGCTTTACCTTACTGAGATACGCAATCTCGTTAAAAGGTAATCCACTACCAGCAAATTAATGAGATGAAGGCACAAAAAAGGCGCCAACGACTTCTATTAGGGCGCCCTTTATACATCCAACTCATTATCGTCAGCTAAGGCTAAAAATACGCTGCCCAACCGATTAGAAAGCCTTGCGATGCCGTATCATAAGCAAAGTTATCTTGATTATCGTAATCAACCCAAGTGGATTTATAAGCCAAATTCAAATCAGACCATGAGTTAATTTGATACCGTGCGCCAGATTGAATAGCGGTAGTAAAATCAGTATCACTACCCATCCCTGCATCAGCACTAATGTAAAATAACCAATCTTGATTTATCGGTTTTATCCAGCGCACACCAACCACAAAGTCAATCCAATCATCTTCAAAGTTAATGTCACTGAATATGGCATTATTGTCTTTACGATACAGTTGCATATCGATATCGTTATCCCACCAACGTAAGCCAACCATATAATCTAACGTGCTATCACCATAGTCATAACGCTTAAATCCTTTGGCCTCTAGTACCCCTTGGCGAATATCAATATCCCCCTTCAATACCAAGTTATTAGTATTATCCAAGACGTTATTCGTTTCGCCATTTAGCTTCATGAAGCTGTAGTCGATATAATATCCCCATTGATTATCATAGATACTCTCAAAGCGAACCATGGCAGTCATTTCCAGGGTATCCAATATAAACTTAGGGTCGACATTTACCTCCAGGTTTTGGTCGTTTAGGCTCGTATCGCCGCGGATATTCAACGCCATCCCATAGATTTCAAAACTATTTTGCCAAGCGGGAACATTAATGGAATTACCTTGCCCCTCTGCTAACACTTTATGGCTTGTAACACCGACAATAGTGAACAAAAACGCGTTAAAAACTACTAACAATGCTGGACTTAGTTTCATAAAACCTTCCTTGTTGAATTCCATAGTAAGCCTTGGGCAAAGGCTCGAAGCGACGCGTTAAAGCAAAAAATCAGTTACCGACACCACCATTATTTACAGCACCTGTATCTGCAGTCATTGGAGGCCACTTTTTAAAGGTTTCAAGATGCTGCTGCACGGCAGCTTGGGCAGGGCCAAATGCCCACATTTTCTGTCCCATCCACTTTAAATACATGCCAGACTCTTCTGCGGCACGTTCGTAAGGGTCACGACGTAAATTGAATAATAATGGCGCATTTAATTCTTCTTTAGCACCAGCCCAACCATTATTCTGTACCACAAAGTGAGCTTTCCAATCCCCGACTCGCACTGCTTGTAGCTTATCTCGCTCATAGTAGAAAATTTCATTCCGTTTTGAAGCCGCACCTTTAGTCAACATATCTAATTGGTTATAACCATCTAAGTGCGCTTTAAATCCTTTGTGTCCTTTAAGCATTTTGCTTTTAAGGTCGCTGGGGCCACCCGCTGCAGCCACTAAGGTTGGTAAAAAGTCCATACCATCAAACATGCCATTTAACACTTGTCCTGCTTTGATTTTTTCAGGCCAGCTAATTAGCATCGGTGCTCGTACACCACCTTCCCAAGTTGTGCCTTTTTCACCATGAAACGGCGTCATTCCACCATCAGGCCAAGTCATGATCTCAGGGCCATTATCGGCAGTGAAAACGATGATGGTGTTATCAGCAATACCTAACTCTTCCATTTTGGCCAACATTTCCCCCACATGATCATCTAAATCCTTCATCACGACTTCTTGTAAGCCCCAACCATTTTTACCGAGCATTTCTTCATACTTTGGTGATAAATGAGTCCAAACATGTCCTCGAGATGGGCAATACCAAGTAAAAAAGGGCTTATCGGCTTTTACCGCACGCTCAATAAAATCAATGGTGTGTTTATTGACTTCATCATCTAAGGTGCGCATACGCTCGATAGATAATGGGCCATCATCTTTAATAGACTGTTTACCTTTGCCCGTTGACTTAGCATGGATCACATTGCGTGGCGCAAAAGATTGAAAATCTGCATCTTTAGGCCAATCAGGGTCTTCGGTATATTCCATAGCATTTAAGTGATACAACCAGCCCCAATATTCATCGAATCCATGCATTGTGGGTAAAAACTCATCTCTGTCACCTAAATGATTCTTACCAAATTGGCCTGTCATGTAGCCCATGGATTTGAGGATCTCAGGAAGGGTTGGCGTGTTGGCATTAAGCCCGACTGGACCGCCAGGTAAACCGACGGTATGCATTCCGGTTCTAACTGGTAGCTGCCCTGTAATAAACGCGGAGCGTCCCGCTGTACATGACGGTTGAGCATAATAATCCGTCATTAGAATCCCTTTTTCGGCGATACTATCAATGTTGGGGGTATCACTACTCATCACACCATTGTGATAAGCGCTTAAATTTGAAATACCAATATCATCAGTAAAAATAACGAATATATTAGGTTTATCAGTGGCTGCGTTGACACTGAAATTCATGCTCACCAAAGTAAACAACGTTATCACTGGGATACGGCAAATAGACCATACGCTCATTGCACCTTTTTGTTTCATAGTGAATTCCTTTTTCAAACACGTTAATCCGAATTAATAAGCTATTGGAGCAGCTTAGAAGTAAATTTTAATAAACGAGATCAATCCTTAAACTGCCTCTTTTTGGCATTTATTAATCATGAGTATTCCCACGACAGCAAAGCCTGCTTCAAGCAACATATAAACCACTAGTAACCAATGCGGCATTCCATCTAAAACTAAACTCAATAAACGACCCAGCCCTAAACCCACCATAAACACAACGAGACTATATAAAGCTGGCAGCCTGATTTTTTGTACAAAAGCGCCTACGACCCAAAAAGTGGCTAAGGCAAAGTAAAGTCCCATAACAGCTCGAAAAATATGAGTGACATTGACAGGTGTGGCGTCAATATTAAAAAGGAAAGACAACGAGGTAGACGGTGAGAAACCATAAGATAATGCGATAGGAGTTAAACCAACAGCGGTGACGAGTAAAAAAATTTGTGGGGATGTCATCGTTACACTTCCTTGTCATTTTAGTATTAACAGTTGGCATCAATCCATGCTCCAACCCTTGATGAGATAGGTTTTCCAATCGATTTAAACCTATGCTTTGTTTACTATTTTAACTAGCTAATATTGAGTGTAGGCAACATTAATCAATTTTCAAATTCAGCTAAAAATTATTCCGAAAATTAAATACGCAACAATCGAAAGCCCTTAGCATGACAGTAATGGAAACGGCACCTTATAACGCTGTCATTATCTTCAACTGCTAATCAATTTTCTCTCTTTTTAGTCATAAACACTTAAGTTAAACAGGTTGAGTAACTTTGTGAAAAATATGATAAATCGTTCTGGCAGTCTGCCGCTAAAACGCATATATTTGATACAGAAACTGGGCTTTTAGGAACATATTCATGGGACGACACCATTGGCGTAAAATTTTCTCAATCTTATTTGTGCTCAGTATTCAATGTAGTGTCTTTTCTGTTACTGCTGCAGATGATATCAACCTAAAAAAAGTCGCTGAAGCTGAAAAGCGCAGCGAAGCCATCACCGAAGCCCAAGGTGGCTTAATCATGGCTAGAGATGGCGAAACGCCGTTGACCGCCTTAATCGCCATAGGTCAAGCCATAGAAGAGAATGACTGGCAAGCCGCTGCCGAGTTTGTTGATTTACGTTATCTTCCCAAAGGCATTACCCCCGAAGATGGCCCCGAATTATTGCGTAAGCTGTCGATTCTTTGGAATAAACAAAACATCATTGATTTGTCACAAATCAGTGACCAACCAACAGGTCATGTAAATGACAAACTGCCCAGTTATCGAGACTTACTTGGTGTATTAGAAACCAATACAGGCCCTGTTCCTGTTTATATGCAGCATGTCCCTGATGGAAAAGGGGGCAAAATCTGGAAGATTTCCAATGCCACAGTGGCTAAAATTCCTGAGCTTTGGAATGAGTATGGATACAGTCCACAAATCGAGGCTTTGGCGAACTTCTTACCTGAATTCAGCCTTTTTCACATGGAAAACTGGCAACTGCTTATTTTGGGGTTAAGTATATTGTTTGGCTGGATTGGTACCGGCCTTATTAGTCTTGCAGCAATGAATATCGCTAAGCATTTCGAGTCTGCTATTGCTGGGGTTACCCGTTTTTGCGGTCGCAGCTTGCGCTGGTTTTTATACTTATCGTTATTACAGTATGCAGCACTCGCACTGGGGTTATCTGTGAGGGCGAGAGTTTGGTTTGATAACAGCACCTTGTTATACCTTGCCAACACCATATTAATACTCGGTTTGGTTGAGCTTTATTCTGCTTATAAATCAAAGCAACTTCATGACCAAGATAAAAGCTATAGCGTCGCCTTACTCCGCCCTATGGTCGCGATATTAAAAATGGTCATCGTTGTCGTTATCGCATTGATGTGGTTTGAAAGCTCGGGCTACAACATGGCAACCATTTTGACAGGTCTGGGTGTTGGCAGTTTAGCCATTGCACTAGCAGCCCAAAAACCACTAGAAAACGTATTTGGCGCTTTAACCTTATATGCTGCCCGCCCGATTAAACCTGGCGACTTCTGTCGCTTTGGCGCCACATTAGGTGTAGTCGAAGAAATCGGCTTACGCTCAACCCGCATTCGTAAACTCGATCGCACCGTGGTGCATATTCCCAACTCGGTATTTTCATCGCAAGAATTAGAAAACTTCTCAGTGATTGATCGCCGCCGTTATAAACACGATTTACGCATCAGCCTCGACACCACCAAAGAGCAATTACAAATGCTATTAATGGAGTTGCGTAAGTTATTACTGTCACATCCAAGAGTGTTAGAGGTTGCCCAGCGAGCACGTTTTCTTGCTATCGAGCGCGATGCTTTTGTAGTGAACGTGAATGCCTACATTGATACTGGTGATATCAACGAGTACTTTGGCATTGCCGAAGACTTAAATTTTCATTTGCTGAATATTATGAAAGAACTCGATATTCATATTGCCCCAATTGGTCAAAATGTGGTGTTAAATAATGCCGTGCCTGCCGATATTGAGGTGCAGCAGCGCGCTGAGCAAACCATTCGCCAATTAATTGATGAAGAAGCATTGCCGTTCCCTAATTACAGCGAAGACACCCGAGATAAATTTAAAGACAGTGTCGCTTATCCGCCCGTTGGCAGCGTGACGAAACCAAAAGATGTGCTGAAATCACCTGAAGAATTAGAGATAGAAAATGAAATCGAAGCGAAGTCTTAATTTGCAGCTTAAGTAAAATAACAAAAGCCAAGCAATCGCTTGGCTTTTTATTTTTATGATGACAATGCGGGATTGTCATCATATATCACAGCGCTAGTTCATTAATGGATGCTCTGGCGGAAGCTGCTTACTTATCCACAGTACCAGTTTGTGCTTTCGGTTAGGCCCATCATCTTTATCTTCGGCCAAGGCTTGTATTAGTCCATCTTGTACCAATAAACGATAGATACATTCCACTTTATCTTTTGGCGAAATCCCAATGCCAAAGTCTTTAAAACCTCTTTTTTTGGCGTATCCTTCGCCAATCTCCATTGCTAACTTAAGCAATTTATTATCATTTTTGCCTGGTTTCATCTTCAACTCCAGTCAGGTTTCAATCAGTTAAAACTACGCTAATTACTTTAAAACTCAATGGGTATATCTTAAGACTTGAGAACTAATTCACTTAATCAGGCATTTATTCATTCATTTGTTCAGCGCTTAACCATACAATTCTCAGACTACACTGACAAAACCCAATGACACAGCATTAATCGACAAACTAAGGCCAATATAATTAAATGAACACCGCCCCTCTTCAAATCGCGCCATCGGTTATCGACACCATAAAGCGACAACTTAATGCCAAACAAGTCATTAAAGTAGAGTTAATCCAATCACTTTGGAGCGGGTACGGTGAACTGTTTAGGGCTTATTTGTCGGGAGCTAATACTCCATCGGTGATTGTTAAACACATAAAATTGCCACACAGTAATGCTCATCACACCTCCAGTGGAACCGCTCACCCTAAGGGGTGGAATACTAGTTTATCCCACCAGCGTAAGCTTAAATCTTACCAAGTCGAAGTCAGTTGGTATCAACATTATGCCAATAAGCTAACCTCACTCAATTGTTATGCGCTTGGCGAAAGCACGCTTGACCCTTCAGCTTTTAAAATGCCAAACAGTAAAGCTATCAGCCCCGTTCCCCGCTGTTTATTCGTCGAGCAAAGCGACCACGAAACCCTACTGATTTTAGAAGACCTACACACACTTGGGTTTAATCAGGTACTAAAAATAGCTGATAGCACGGCAATTTCAGCCTGCCTTAACTGGCTTGGACACTTTCACGGTAAGTACATGTTCATCAATCAAGTCGGTTCAAATACCAAAAAAAGTGAGCAATCACTGCAATATCCAGACTTGTGGTCACAGGGTGGATATTGGCACCTAAACACTCGCCCTGATGAGCTCGAAGCACTGACTGATTTACGTTTAAAAACCGCTGCGCCTTTGCTAGATAAAGCCCTTAGTGATTGCCAGTATCAAACATTGATCCATGGTGATGCCAAATTAGCTAACTTCTGTTTTAGTGAGAATCACCAACACGCTGCAGCTGTCGACTTTCAATACATAGGTAAAGGTTGCGGCATGAAAGATGTGGCATTGTTTCTCAGCAGCGTAATGTCATTTACCGAAAGCGAAGCCCAAATTAACGCCTATTTAGACGAATACTTTGCCGCATTAACCATCAGCCTTGCCGACTATCAGCCTGATATTGATGCTGAGCAAGTGCAGCACAATTGGCGACCGCTATACGCCTTCGCATGGGCTGATTTTCAACGCTTTATTAAGGGGTGGAGTCCAGTTCATCAGAAAATTAATCCCTACACAGAGGCATTAACGTCCCAAGCACTCGATTCGCTAACCGGAATATAACAGTACCCGCCCAGATAACGACTTTTACCCTCAAAAGATAGTCCTGCAGCATTTATTGAATCAAGAGTTACATCTCTTAACATGACAACCATTACAGGTTTGATTGATATTTATACAAGTATTCACACTTTAAGTGGTTACATCTCTACCCATTAATTGATATAACTAAATGCTAATGAAACGCACTCGCGGTTAGCTAGTACCGAATGCATGATGCAACGCGCTGATTTTTCGATGGAATGTAACAATGAAGAAAGAGATTTTTTTCTTTGGTGAGTGGCAGGTTGACCCCAACAGTAATAGCCTAAAATTCGGTAAAAAAACCAAACAGCTTGAACCCAAAGCAATGGACGTGCTGATCTTGTTATGCGAGCGCAGCGGCGAAGTACTCAGTAGCGATGATATCGTCAACGATTGCTGGCCCGACTCCGACATTGGCGACAATCCACTTCATAAAATTATTAACCAATTACGCCGCGCTTTCGATGACAAGGCCACCTCGCCACGTTATATCGAAACCATACGTAAACGTGGCTATCGCACCATTGCAGACGTCAATTTTCCTATTGGTCATGAAACCGTAGCCGAGCAACAACAATGGCAATCAGGTTCTCCATTTCCTGGGCTTCAAGCCTACTCAGAACAATATTCACAAGTCTTCTTTGGCCGCAGTAAACAAATCAGTGTGTTACTAGAGCGGATAAGCCAGCAAGTAAAATTTGGTCGCGGCTTTTGTTTATTACTGGGCCCTAGCGGCAGTGGCAAGTCATCGTTAATTAATGCCGGGATCATTCCCAACTTAATGGTCGGTTCTGGTTACAACGGTGTTCATGTGGCGACTTACGGTAGCCTCGATTTTGCAGATGTGGCTAAATCGAAATTATTCATCGAACTCGCAGGCATAATGCTCGACTGGGAAATCAATGATATCCCTGTATTTGATGGTGACAGCGCCGACTCTTTATCCCACAGGCTCATTACTGAGCCACAAGCCATCGTTCAGCAATGTAAGCAAGCCATTAAATCGAACCAACAATTGCACACCCACTTTGCGCTATTTATCGATAGACTCGAAATCTTATTGTCATCACCTTTGTTCAGCCAAGAGCAGCGCAATGCATTTGTAAATATATTGGAGCAGCTTGCTAATTCAGGCTGTGTGTTGGTGCTCAGTGCCTGTCGAAATGAGTTTTACCCATTACTCGTGGCATATCCCAGCTTAATGACAGGCAAAGGCCGTGGTGCGCATTTTGACTTATCACCGCCTACCCGTAGCGAATTACTGCAAATGATCCGCTTACCTGCCGTAGCAGCCAACTTAACGTGGAGCAGCGATCCTGACACTGCCACCCCATTAGATGAAATTTTATGTGCCGAAGCTGCTAGTAACCCAGATGCGCTGCCCATGTTGCAATACATGTTGCAAGCACTGTACTTGCAGCGTAGCCAAGACAATCAGCTATTGTTCAGCGTTTACCAAAAACTAGGGGGTATTGAGGGGGCTATCGGTAAAAATGCCGAAGATGCCATAGCAGAACTTACCCCACAGCAAAAAGCCAGTTTACCCCATGTGTTTTCGCTACTTGTCACCTTACGGGAAGACGAAACCTCGATCACCAGCCGAACAGCCCGCTGGGCGCAGCTGCATACTAAAGAGGAACGAACCCTCACCCAAGCCATGATCAACAGCCGTTTATTCGTATCCAATTTACAAAATGGCGAACCCAGCTTTAGCATTGCCCACGAGGCACTGCTAAGAAGATGGCCACGTGCCACATCATGGATAGCAGAACATAATCAAAGCATTCGTATTAAAAGCCGGCTGCACCATTTATCAAGCCGTTGGGTACAAGAAAATAAAAATCATGCTTACTTACTGGCTGATGGTAAACCGCTGCGTGAAGCACAATTGCTAAAAGATAATCCACTGTTTGATTTAGAGCCTCAAGAAATAGAGCTCATTAACGCCTCAAGCAAACATGAAAAAGTAAGGCGTTGGCAAAAAACCTTCACCATCTCATTACTATTTTTACTCACTATCACCTCAATACTTGCCAGTGTTCGCAGTTTTGAGGCTGAGCAAATGGCTTTACAAAAACGCCAAGCAGCCGAAAATTTACTGGGTTTTATGGTCGGTGATTTCGCCGACAAAATGCGCGGCATTGGCAGAATGGACTTACTTGATGGGATCAGTAATAAAGCATTGGAGTATTTCAGTGACGCCTCTAATCCTAGCGATACCAGCTTGAGTTTTGAGTCCCGTTTTCAACACGGTCAAACACTCGAAGCCATGGGTGAAGTAGCCTATTCACGGGGTAAAAACACCGAAGCCCAAAATGCGCTTTTAGCATCGAGAGAAAAGCTCACCGCATTACTGATTGAACAACCTGAGCATTTCGAGTTACTCAAAACTTTAGGCGCTAATGCATTTTGGTTAGGACAATTGGATTACGATCAAAGTGATTGGCAAGCTGCTAAAGCGTGGTTTGAACAATACTTAGTTTACAGTCAAACCATGTATGAAATTGCACCAGATAATAATGAAGCAATTATGGAGTTTTCTTACGCAAATAATTCATTGGGCTCTATACACATAGAAGAGCAGAACTTTATTTCAGCTTTAGATTTTTTTAATCGCTCTCTTGCATTAAAAAAGCTTGCTTTAGCTAAAGACCCCGAAAATATTCAGCTTGTTGCGGATATTGCAGACACTCAATCTTGGCAAGCTAATGCGGTCATATCACAAGGAGATTTACACACGGCAATAGAAATACATAAACGGCTACAGTCAGAGCTATTAAATAGTAATTTAGAATTAACCCCTTATGCATTAGATAGATTATTCGCTAGCTATAAAATTCACTCTGAATTACTTCGATTGCAAAACCATAAACAACAAGCTTTTGATGTCATACAGCTAAGTTTAAACGCTATCAATAAAGCTATAAGCCAAGACCCAAATAATGAACACTGGCAAATATATAGATTTAACTCCCTATTTCGATTACTAGAGTTAGTTGATAAAGAAACCCATCACAAAATTAAACATGATGTTGAAGAACTTGCAGAAATGCTCAGTTCAAACAATCAATTAAAACTTTCTAATAATAACAGATACATATGGGCTATTTACCATCTCTCATCAGCTAGACATTTTTACCTATTACAAAGGTTCGAAGATAGCTATCAATATGCATCAATCGCAACTGACTTATTTCATGAAATTTCTATCACATATCAAAAAGATGTCAGTTATAAAGCTTTACTATCTTCAAGCCAGTTATTAGTACATACAACTGCTGGAATCATTAAACACGACAAATTAGACCCATCTCCATGTGAGCAATCTATAAATAGACTTGCTCCATTAATCGAAAATAATAAAAGCCCAGAAATACTAATCCCTTATTTAAAAGCCTTACATTGCCTTAGGTTAGATCCTAAGGATGAGAACCTTACTAGCATCGTCAAAAATGCTGGCATTAATTTTATGAACATTCACTAACTATTGGAGTCCTTATGTTAAATACTACCGGCAAAGCCACATTCATAACAGTTACTGTTACATTAGATAAAAATGAAGTACCTATTTTTGATTACAGTAATGAAACAGGCAACGTCGAAGTGTCTGGAGCAAGTACAATTACTTATATTCTTGATGATAATACGAATAAAGGCTTGAAATTTACTAGTGCTGCATTCAATACGCCATTCGATGGTATTGTTGATGCAGTGACGGTGAGTTCTGATGGAAAGATTATCCAGTTAATGGATCTCGATAAGGTGGTTGGTAAAACCACATTTCAATTTATTTTATCAAATACAGACAACACCTTGATGCTAATCAGTAAAGACCCTCAGGTAATAAACATAAAAGTTTAATTAATTCATAACCTTAATGCAGAAGGTTAGCGAAAGGTTATAGCTAACAGAGTTCGATAGAGTATTAACTAGAAAAAGCAGTTACTGCGATGATGTTAACAATCTAGTAAGGATACTCGTTATGTTACAACTCACTTCCACAGCAGAGAATAAGCTGAATCAGTTTTCTCATGTGAATATGAATGCGCTCATTGGCGGCCACTTTGGCGCCATTGAGCAGCCACCAAAACATAATGTCAATCCAGTAACCATTCCTCTCGCCAAACAACCAGATCACATTCCATTAGGTGGAAATGCCCTAAGTTCATTATCAACTTTAGTCGACTATATGATGGAAGCGATGATAGTGGTCGATGAGTTTGGTAATATTCAAATGGCTAACACTCACGCTGCCGCACTATTATTAAGCCAATCAGCAAACAATACCGCTTCAGCTTTTAAATCTCACCTTGGCGAAAATAGCGCAACTCAAAGTTCAGTAAACTCATTGCTCGGTCGACGCTGGCAGTCCTATTTGTGTGAGCCACAAAAATCATTATATCAATCTATGATTATTGCCTCGCAAATTGCGCCAAGACCATTAAACCATTTGCCCACTGAAACCACATTAAATCTATCTAACGGACAAAGTATTGATGTTGAAATGTCAGTGACTCATTTTCCGATGATAGCGCCATTGTTCGGGATCATTTTACGAGATTTAAGCCAGTTTAGAGCTGAATATCAACAGCTTTATAAATGGGCATCGACTGATTGTTTAACTGAATTAGCGAACAGAAGAGTATTTGATGCAGACTTAAAACATCATTGGAAAAACTGCCTTGAACAAGGCGATCCGATTAGTGTATTAATCATCGATATTGACCACTTTAAATCATTTAATGATAACCATGGCCATGTCATGGGCGATCGTTGTTTACAAAAAATAGCCAAAGCAATTAAAAGCGCCTTACCTAATGAAGATTGCACCGCAGCACGCTATGGCGGTGAAGAGTTTGCTTTAGTGATGCCTAACTGCAATACCGAAGAAGTGCAGCAAACTGCACAGTTAATACAGCAAAACATTAATGCATTGACCTATATGGATATCGGTTTGGATATTTCAGTTACAGTCAGTGTAAGCCAAGGTCACGCTAGTGAAGTTAACGGCCAATTTAGAACGGCAAATGCATTATTGTGCGCTGCTGACACCGCGCTATATCGCGCTAAAGCTGATGGCCGCAATCGCATTAATGCTTGCTGCTAGTTAACTCAATTGATGCGGGCTTAGTACCTTGCTATATCTATAGCTAGGGGCTTAGCTACGGCTATACCAAAGCTCGCAATCTTGCCTAACTCACTACAGGTTAATCACTTGCTGATATTTGCCTACATTATCTAATCCACACATTTCATCGTAGGCGGTTTGGTATTCAAGGTTGGCAACAGAATAGTCATGGCTTTTAAGCAGCGCTTTCGCTTCTACAATTGAATGCACACATTCGCCAGCACCTTGACCCGTTAAGCCAACAAAGTTATTGCCAGCATCTGTCAGCCCCACTAAGTAATGAGTCGCATCTGCCACACCAATAATCGTCGCGATATTGCCTGATTGATTAACATTTTCCATGTAGTGCACCCATTAGTTAACTTGCTTCATAAAGTGCATTACGTAAGCCAACCGTAAACAGTTCAAAAAACAAGCATCAATACGCTAAAGCATTAACGTTAATCGTTTTGCATTACCCCCATAGCCAGCTTGTACACATATGTATTTTCTAAGGTATTACTGATATAACTATATGATTATAAAGTGAGCTAACTAACAAGGAATGATCATGGATTGGTATATTAAAGTACTGAAGAATTACATTAACTTTAAAGACCGAGCACGCAGAAAGGAATATTGGTTCTTTGTATTATTCAATGTTATTGCTGGAATACTTTTAGGTATCATGGATAACATTACAGGCACGCTTAACCAAGAAACGGGTTACGGGTTATTAAGTGGCATTTATTCTCTAGCGGTATTCTTACCAGCCCTTGGGGTATCTGTGCGTCGCCTTCATGACACTGATCGTTCGGGGTGGTGGATCCTCATTGCGCTTATACCGCTTATCGGCGCATTGATATTATTGTATTTCTTTGTGTCTGACAGCCAAGAGGAAACCAATCGCTTTGGCCCTAATCCTAAAGGTAACGAAGTCGAAATCTAATCTTTGAAATACACAAGTTCAACGCTATGGGCAGTGAGTTAACTTACTGTCTGTTTGTTACTGCCTATTTATTACCCCCTTTCACTATCCCCTGTGCAAATTAACTGCAGGTAAACACCCTCAATATCAAACTGTGATCCGCATCTCTTGAGCCATTCAGTGATATCCCGCATGCTAAATGCCCTTTTTGAAGAATGACTTGGGTTACTTAACAAGCATATTCAAAAAGATCCGTTCGGATGAAGGTAGCAGGAGAGTGGGGACTAACCCCACACCGACGAGGCAACTTTAGTTAGTGGATTATCCGCTAGTAAAGCACTCTTTCAGGTGCCACATTGTGGTGAGGACTGTTACTGGACGAGCCTCTGGAGAGACTGTAAGCAAACGCTGTTCGTAAGCGATTGTCATTATAGCGCCGAAGGCGAAAGTGCGACTGCCAAGCAGTCACGCGAAACGCTCAGGCAAAAGGACAGAGGAGAGGATGACTGTATTCATTTATGGTCACTGTCGTTTTTGCTGTGCCTGACTTTTGCCTAACTGTACCCACTCAGTAAGCTGAATACTGTGCCCTCTTTTGCCTCAGTACCACTGATCAGCCATATCTTTTCCTCCTCCATATTAATTTTGTTGTTTAATATTCGAGGAACACCATGAATTTTCACGCGCTATTAGCTGATATCAATGCCATTGTTTGGGGCCCTATCACCCTATGTTTACTGGTTGGTACCGGTCTTTATCTCACTATTCGACTTAAACTATTACAAGTATTTCAGCTCCCTTTTGCATTAAGTTTGTTATTCAAACCTGCAACAGGCAAAGGCGACTTATCATCATTTGCAGCCTTGTGTACTGCCCTATCGGCAACCATAGGTACAGGTAATATTGTTGGTGTTGCCACCGCGATAAAAATTGGTGGCCCAGGGGCACTGTTTTGGATGTGGTTAGCCGCATTTTTTGGCATGGCAACCAAATATGCCGAATGTATGTTGGCAGTTAAATATCGCACCACGGATGCCAAAGGCAATATTGCTGGCGGCCCAATGTATTACATTGAGCGAGGACTTGGCCTTAAATGGCTAGCCAAAATCTTTGCAGTATTTGGCGTTGGAGTGGCCTTTTTTGGTATTGGCACTTTTGCGCAAGTTAATGCGATCAGCGATGCCATGACAATTGCGTTTAATGTACCTACATGGGTGACAGCACTTGTACTGACAACAATGGTGGCAGCTGTCACATTGGGCGGCGTCAAACGTATTGCAAATGTCGCTCAAAAGCTGGTGCCTACAATGGCGCTGGGCTATGTCTTAGCGTGTATTTGGATTCTGTTTAGCTTTTCAGAGCAAATTATACCAGCGCTCGAATTAGTGGTTCACTCAGCCTTTACCCCTATTTCAGCTGCAGGTGGATTCTTAGGAGCCACTGTTGCTCAAGCCATTCAAATTGGTATTGCTCGTGGTGTATTTTCAAATGAATCTGGCTTAGGTAGCGCCCCAATTGCAGCTGCTGCAGCCAAAACAAATGAACCTGTTGAGCAAGGTCTAGTCAGCATGACTGGTACCTTTTTCGACACCATTTTAATTTGTACCATGACAGGCTTAGTACTGATAATTACTGGGGTGTGGAATGGTGATACCGCGGGAGCTGCAATGACCAGCGCCGCATTTGCATCTGGTGGCTCGGTGATTGTTGGCCAATATATTGTCACTATTGCACTAGTTTGCTTCGCCTTCACCACTATTCTTGGCTGGCATTACTATGGCGAACGCTGCTGGAATTACCTCACTCAACAACGATTAGGTGATAAAGGGATCAAAGTTTATCAGCTGACGTTTTTAAGCTTGATTGCAGTAGGTGCGTTTATCCAATTAGATTTAATCTGGATGCTAGCAGATACCGTAAATGGACTCATGGCTATCCCTAACCTGATTGCGTTGATAGGCTTAAGACATGTGATTTTGACTGAAACCAATCATTATTTTGACAAGAAAAAGCGCCAAATATCCCAACCTGCGCCAGCGAAAAGTAACTAGTGTGACTTATTTAATCACTAATAGATAAGTCATTAAATAGCTAAGCTTTTGGCATTATTAAAATAACACCCGTCGAGCAATATCAGTTTATTACTGCTGATATTGTTCTGCTTTGGTGTATTTATCCACTAACGCTTGAATAGTGCCATCAGTCTTCAGTTGAGCAATAGCACGATTAATTTGCGGCATCATTTCACTGTGTTCTTTACGAAGGCGCATCACTAACACTCCTCTTGAATGCACTGACGCTAACGCAATGGGCATGCTTAATTTTTTGGCCCAATATAATGCAGGTAAATCCCCTGATATTGCCGCTTGGACACGCTGTTTATGTAAGGCTTTAATCAGTTGTTTCTCAGAACCAAAATCAACCCGAGTAAAGGCATCATCATCATGATAAAGATACCCTCTCACAGTGCCAATGGGCTCACCTTCAATCATAGTAATATCGGCCCATTGGGATTTATTTTGCTTTAAAGTGATGATGTTTTCTTGAATATTGAGGATAGGCTCAGATTGAATGAATAGCTCGCCCATATCACCTTTTGGAAACCAACTTGGACTGACAAAATCAAAATCTAATAATCCCTTTTCTAATGCTTGATTCGTGCGTTTGGGAGGAAAGTTATGTTTTTCGACTTTAATCTCAGCCATAGACAATATTTGCGGCACAAGCTCACCTAAAATCCCGGAATTTTCTACTTGTTCAGGAATGTAATAAGGCACCCATGAGCTAGAACCATTCACATTATATTTGAGGATTGTCGCAGCACTGTTCATTGAGAAAAAACAGATAATAGCAGTCACAGTAAACTGGATGATTTTTTTCAAATAATTATCCCTCACACAGTACAAGCAATAAAAAATTACCATCAAATTTCATAGTATCAACAATTTAAAGTAAAACAATTTATTAACATAGTTAAGTGTTTTTTCAGTTAGTAACGTAAAAACATCATCCTTTATTATGGCAAATACATCCGATTCACTATTTTAATTTAGGCTTTTATCCACCTAAAGCTTATGAGGCTTAGTCTGCAACACATCAGCTAGCGCTAAACTAACTAATTGGACTTTAAACTGAACACATTTTAAGTCATAGTGAAAAATCTAAATTTAGACTCGAATAATGGATATCGATTAGATTGAAACCGCCGAATAGCAATCAAGCTAAATCAATAGAGAAGCCAACAGTTCCTCTTTTAATAGCGCCCAAATTAGGCTTTTATTTACCAGTCATTATTATTGCAGGGTTATTGCTAACATTTCCCCATAAGACACTCTCAACCTTTAGTTTATTCACCCAATTTTTCCTTGAAAACTTTGATTCTCAATTCATTCAACTTTCCAGTTTATTGTTAATAGTTGCCACCGTTATTTGCTTTAGCCCAATAGGGAAAATACGCATTGGCGGCGACCAAGCCAAAACAGAGTTTAATTTTGCTAGTTGGATAGCCATGTTATTTACCGCAGGAATGGGGTCAGGGCTGATTTTTTGGGGTGTAGCAGAACCTGTTTATCACTTTGTGAATCCCCCTGCCTTTTTACAAGATGACTTTTCATCAGTTTCAGGCGCATTAGCCATTACCTATTTTCATTGGGGATTACATGCATGGGCCATATACGCGATGACAGGTTTAGTAATGGCATGGTTTGCCTATAATCGAAATCGCAGCTTACGGATCAGTGCCAGCTTTAGCGATCAAAAACCAAAGTGGCTGAGCATATTAGATTTACTCGCGGTAGTTGCAATCATATTTGGCATGGCCGGCACCTTCGCCAATACCGTAGCATTAATTCAAACCGGGCTTGAGCAAGCCGTCGGACTTAACGTTGGCAGTGCTAGTTTCAGGATTGGTTTAATACTGTTTATTGCCGTGCTGTTTACCTTGTCATCAATTGCAGGACTCAGCCAAGGCATTAAACGTTTAAGTCAATTCAATACCTTATTTATGGTGGCGATTTTAGTGGTAGTGATTGCCCTAGTTGACCCGATTAACAGCATGAAATTAATGCTGGAATCAACGGTAAGTTACTTGCAACTACTGCCTAAAGTGTCTTTTAGCGTTGGTGAGCCAGCGAAATGGAGCCAAGGTTGGACTGTAATTTACTTAATTTGGTGGATTGCTTGGGCACCTTTTGTTGGTCCTTTTATCGCTAGAATAAGTAAAGGGCGGAGCATTAGGCAGTTTTTGTCTTGCACGATTTTATTACCTACATTGACATCAATTATATGGTTCTCAGGTTTTGCAGGCAGCGTGCTGACGCAACCTTTTGCTGCAGAAGTGATGGCAGCAGTGAATCAAGAGTATACCTTGGGTTTATTTAGCTTTTTTAGCCATTTAAGTGGCGACGGTTTTCCGTTAGGCAGCATTTTATCTGTGGCGGCGATATTGTTATTAGTCACTTTCCTTATCACCAGTGCTGATTCATCCATATACATCACCAGTATGCTCACTGGCAGCGAAAGCCACATAGCTAAAATGCTTTGGAGTATTGTGCTAATAGCAATAACTATTGCGCTTGTGACCATTAACGATGTTGATTTAAATAAACAAATCGCCATTGTTGGCGCCATTCCATTTACTTTAGTGATGAGCTCTCAAATCGTATTTTGGTTAAAGGATGTGTTAATTACCAACAAAAATTTGAACTAAAAAAGCCTGATGAGAGCATCAGGCTTTTCATTGATAACAGTTAACTTAAACTGTTATTTCACTTCGGTTACTATGTCTAAATTCAGTTTCACATCCAGTGATAGACGAGCAAGCTTGTTATTTAATATTAACCTTACCTTATGTAAATCAGGCAATAACTGGTGAGACTTTTTAGGGTTAACGTTAATATTCACCATTAATTCTGGCCCAACTTTAGCAATTCCTGTCAGCATCAATTCCTGCGGGCTTGAACCATTCGCTTCAGACACACTTTCGTGAACCAATGAACAGATTTCTTTGCTGGGTTTCATCATCAGAAGCTCTCTAAATGCGCCAATTAACATCATTAATGGTACTTTAATGAAGTACGCTCCGATAAGCAGCATCATTACGGAGTCAGCATACACTGCATAGGTATACCAAGGCGTATATGTAAGAATTAACCCAACAATCAAACCAGCACACACTGCGCCACTCACAACAGTGTCCATTTTCCACAGCTTAATTTCAGCAATAAATAACCCTGAACGTTTCGGTTCATTTTGCTTAACTAAAAACCACCATACTGCGAGACAACCAAACAAATTAACGAAACCAAATACGGCAGCGAATGACATATCAATTTCTCTACCACCACTTAAAAAGACATTGAGTGCTGATGACAAACTAAAGCCTAATAACATTAAAATCACCGCCCCTTTAATGGCGACGACAATAGGTTCAATAATGGCTTTACCAAACGCGAATTGTGAACGAGAAGAACCACGCATATAACTAGAAGCAGCAAGCGATAACATCGTGAGTAATAATCCAATTAAAGAGTAACCACCGTCAAATAATATGACAATAGAACCACTCATTAACCCTACAACCACGCCCATAACAGCAAACGATAACGCTGCTAAAGCAGATATAATAAGTAATTGTTTATCTTCTATTTTATTTTGTTCACGCATTCATTATCACCAGTAAAAACCTGTGATAAGTATTGCTTTACAAGGCTGTTTTCTCAACAGCTCATCAAGTTGATAAGCCATATGATGCATAACCAATTAATTAAATAACTAAAAATCAATACCTTACATTAAATATTAGTGTCAATATTATTGACACTGAGTGAGTTGGTATCATTTTAGTCGGTGAGATCAGAACTTAAACAGGTAATCACTGATCTGATCACACAGCCAAGATACTGGCTCAGGTATCGCGCTACCCGGCATTGAAAACATGCAATAGTCTTCATGGGTTAGACCATAAGTGTGCTTAATAACAGCCAATTTTTCACTACGTAAATGAGGACGAATAAGCGGTTCAGGTAACACGCCCCAAGCTTTCTCAGAGACTATGGTATTGAGCATGTACTCAAAACTTGAAAAGCCAATATGCCTTAAGGAAAAAGGCTGTAGCTCTGGGTTATCTTTGTCGTTTAAATACACCATCACAGCTTGCATCGATTCCCGTAACTGGCTGTCTGACACTCGTTTTAAACTGGCCAAAGGGTGATGACTTTCACATACCGACATCATTCGAATCTTACCCAATGGTAAATAGTCAGTGTTGGCATCATCTACTCGTTCAAAATCCACCCCAAAGGCAAAGTCTACCTGCCCCGTATTAACCAGATTAGCTAAATCACCGCTAGATGCTAAAACGGTATTCACAGTAGTGGCATCAAAGTGATTGTTGAGGGCTAAAATAAAAGTTTGCCAGACTTCATCAGGAAAAGAGTCATCTCTTGCAAGCCAGATTTCAGAGCGAAACTTATCTATGGTTTGCTCGCAGGTCTGCTTTATTCGTTCACAAGTCGACACCACACTTTCGCAATCTTTATAGATAGATTTACCTACTTCCGACAGCACTAAACTATTGCCAGAACGGTTAAACAACTTGGCCTCTAAACTCGACTCAAGCGCTTTAATCGCCATGCTCAATTGGGTGCGATTGCTATTCAGTTGCTTAGCTGCTGCAGTCACCGACCCAGCATCCGCAATGGCGCAAAAAATTTCTAACTGCTTAAGATTCATAGATTGACCGAATGATGCCAATTAAACTTCGATAGTTACTGCTGACGAAGTTGGTATTGTGTTTGAGCTAATTGATTATATTGTTCCAATAAGCTCAGCTGATTATTTGTTTCCGAGCCATTCTGTAATGCCCCATTTTTTATAGGCTTAGCTTCTATAAACTTAGTTTGCGCGGCCATGGCTTGTAAATCAATTTTTAACTGGCCGTGGCTATCGTATTGACTAGCAAACGTGCCCATATTAATCATATCCACTTGCCAATCAGTCAACTGACCAATGACATAGTTGCCATATTGAAAGGCTTCATATTCATTAAGCAAGGTTAAAAAATCACTAAAGCCAAAGCCTGTTAATTGTTTCTGTGCAGTAAATGCAGCTAAATAACCTTGTGAAACAACATCTCCCTCTCCAGCCATTGCGCGCTGAAATTGATATGAATGCCGAGTTTCATGGATTAAAAAGGCCAACGAGGCAAAAGCCTCTTCTTCGGATAATTTCTCAGGATTTAAATACACAATACCATTGCCGACCACTTCAACATCGAAGTCAAAATAGACCATTTTTTTAGGGTAGCTATGATTATCAATTATCAACTTCGGCGCTTGGGTTCCAAAGCTTTTCACTGCTAATTCGAATACTTTTTTAAGCCATGGAATTTGATCATCCATGGTTAAATGAGGCCAATTTTTTATTGCCTGAGTTAAGGCCTTATCTTGTGCAATGAGTCCAACTAAATTGTTCGCATGAGCTAGCGTTATCTCATAGGCCGGTGCTAAAAATGCTTCACTTTGAGGTTGCAGTGCAAAAGCATGTGGCGCTTGTTGCTGCAAAACTTGATTGGCATAAAAATTATCGGCAATAGCTGGCAGCGAAAAGCAAGAAATGCCTATGCCTATCCATAGTATTAATCGGTTAAAAATAGAACTGTTGAGCCTAGGTTTGAACATAGTCATCGTACTTCCATAAGGGTATTTATTATTGTTATTTCGCCTGCAGAATATCACTTATATTTAGCTTGTTCAGCATCATTACGCTTTAGGCTCTAGCTTTGAGCTTTGAGTTTTGAGTTTTGAGCTTTGAGCTTTGAACTTTGAACTTTGAACTTTGAACTTTGAACTTTGAACTTTGAACTTTGAACTTTGAACTTTGAACTTTGAACTTTAGCCTCAGATTTATGACTAATACACTAATATAGCTACATAGTTCCATTACCTTATATTGTTACTGGGTAGAGTTTGACATGAAACCAGATCGCACCACAGCCATGCAAAATATCATATCGCAAGTCAAGTCCGAGTTTCCGTTAACCGAGCCCGAGACCTTCGTATGTGGCCCCGAGGGGAGCTGCCAAGGTTGCCCGAAAAAGTTATTAGAATTGGTCGATAGTGAAATCAGTTACTGGGAAGCTGCAATCAATAATGGTGATACCCCACAGCTAGGTGAAATCAGTCGTTTCGGCAAACTGTGTAAAAACGTCAAGCGTGGATTAGATAGAAATGGAGTGATTGATAAATATCGCGACTATCTGCAAAAAGAATAAATAGCGTACCCCCCAAAAAAAAGCATGCCTCCCCACATAACTCCCTATCGCGTTCAAAGTGATCTTTAATACTCTTACCTTAAAGCTTTCATCAAGTTAGCCAATGCTCTATGCTTAATTGAAGCCTAGTAATTAAAAATAACTTCAATACAATGGTCATATAATCGACAAAATAAAATGTACCTAAGTGAGGCAAGAATGGAAAAATCCAAAATAGTCGTTATTGATGATGATCCAGTATGTACTAGCATGTTGCTTGCCATTTTAGGGGATGATTATCTTGTATTGACGGCCAATTCAGGTGATGGCGCTATTGAACTACTGTCATCGGTAAAGCCAGATTTAATCTTCTTAGATATCACCATGCCCGATATCAATGGTTATCAAGTATTGAAGTATGTCAAAGAACAAACACCTAATGCAGACGTGCCTATTGTGGTCGTTAGCTCATTAGTTGAAGAATCAGATCAAGATTTTGCATTAAAACTGGGTGCAAATGATTACCTTACTAAACCTATCTTGCCAAATGCGGTGCAAAAGATGGTAGATATGTATCTAGCGTAAGCACTTTTTAGTTATTAGTCAGAAAGCATCATTTATAAAAAACGCCGTAATGATTTTTCATTGCGGCGTTTTTACATTTTTAACGTATGAAATCAGTGCTTATTTAGCGCCAGGTTCTGCGTGCTGGTTCATCCATTTCTCAACTTCGTTGTACCAGTAAATTGAGTTATTTGGCTTCATGATCCAGTGGTTTTCATCTGGGAAATAAATCATCCGTGATTCAATACCTTTGGTTTGCAAGGTACGGAATAACTCAAAACCTTGGCCTACAGGCACGCGGTAATCTAACTGACCATGTACCACTAATGTCGGCGTATCAAAGTTTTCAGCGCCGTAATGTGGCGAAATTGATTTGTAGATCTCAGGATTATCCCAGTAATCGCCAAAGCGAGTGCTGTGCACCGAGAAATCAGCAGCCATTTGCGAGTACATGTTATATACCGCAGCATGAATAAATAATGCATTAAACGGCTGATCTTTTTGACCTAAAATAATCGATGATAAGTAACCACCGTAGCTTGCACCACCTGCTACTAAACGATCGTTATCGATCCAGTCTTTCGCTTTAAACCAATCAGTCGCTTTGAATACATCTTCCAACGACTTATTTTTCCAGTCAGGGTTAATGCTGTCAGTATAATCTTGACCAAAACTGTTAGAGCCGTGGAAGTTAGGCCATGCCGTTACGTAACCCCAAGAAGCAAATGTTTGTGCATTCCAGCGGTAATGGAAACCATCAGAAATAGCACTATGAGGACCACCGTGGATCAGCATCATTAACGGATACTTTTTGCTTTTATCAAACCCTGGAGGGTAATGAACCCACATTTGTACGTCTTGGTCGTTATAACCTTTGTAGGTCACTGACTCGTAGGTACCCATATCAACATCAGCTAAGATGTCATCGTTAAAGCTGTCTAAACGCGTAGTTTTACCATTGCTTGGGTTAATTTTAACTAGACGGGCTGGGTACAAAAAACTGTCGTTAGCGGCGACGATAGTACCGTCGTTAGCTATAGATGGCGCACCGAAGTTGGTTTGTTTAGTAATCGGTTTCACTTTGCCATTTTTAGCATTGATATGAAAAATGCGTCGAGTTGCAGCATCGTCAATCGCTGCGTAAAACCCTTTGCTATCAGCCGTCCAGCTAAAGCGGGCAACAGAGCGATCCCAGTCAGTGGTGATCACACGTTCTGTGCGCTTTTTCACATCCAATAACACAAGGTTAGCAGTGTCTGCATAAAAGCCGTGGATCAGCTGGCGAGTAAAGGCTAACGTTTTTCCATCTGGGCTAAACGTTGGGCTTGAATCTGGCGCTTCATTTTTAGGGGTTAAGTTTACCACTTTACCACTGCCAATTTTCGCCATGAAAATATCAATTTTTGGATCAACCTGATTCGCCCAACCATTACTATTAAACGCAATTAGTTGCTCGTCAGGTGAAATGTCGTAGTTGCCACTGCTTTGCGATGATCGCGGCAGTTGCTTATTCAATGGCTGAGTAATCGCTTCTACTTCGCCACCTTTAGCTGGAATACGAAATACATGAGCTTCACGGTCTTCTTCAATCCAGTGATCAAAACTTGAAAATGGCAGTGCATTCCACTGGTGCGCAGAGACTTTATTGTCTTTATTCGCTTTTAGCTGAGTTGCCATTTCGTCCCAATTTTTACCAGGGAAGATACGGCTAATGAAGTAAACATTATCACCAACCCATTTAAGGCCTTTAACGCCACCTGGCACATTGGTTAATCGCTGAGCTTCACCCGCTTTGTCCATTGGTAATAAATACACTTGACCAGCATCATCTTTATTACGCTTACTGATAAACGCGAGTGTTTTACCGTCAGGAGAGAACGTCGCTTCACTTGCACGTTGCCCTTCTGCGGTCAACGCGCGTTGACCTTTACCGTCTTGATCAAATAACCACAACTGAGTGGCGCCTTTGTCTTCAGGCACATTGTACTGAGTCACTGGGGCGATAATATATTCGCCATTTGATGAAATAATTGGATTACCAATTCGACTTAATTTCCAAAGCACATCAACCGATAAGGTAGTATCTTGTTCCGCTTTATTTTGCACTGAAAGCGCTGATTTTGTTGGCTCTGCCGCTATTGATGCCGCAGGCATCAACAAGCACATGAGCACTATCCCAACTTTCTTCACGAGAGGACTCCTTGATTTATTTATTGTTATTTTCTTCATTACTAGCATTTTTTCGTAATGCCAGTCAGTACAGCTAGTGATGAATGTTAATCGAATTAACAACGAGAGAACGGGACAACCATCACCCTTGTTACATCAGCATAAATCCATTGTCATACTTAACAATTAAATAAAGCTTAAACCGCACTATTCCACTTAGCATCAATCGCATTAGCAAACTGTTGTTTACTTTTCACTCATATATCATCCCACATCAAATTGATACATTGATCAAAATTTCGTACTAAACATCATCAATATGTTTGCCTCCCTTCATACATTTGGCTATTTTGCCAAATAACAAAATGTTTTATCACATTTCAACCAGAAAGGACTTTGCAATGACTGAACAAGAGCAATTAAGGCTGGATGCGCGATCAGCTGTTCTTAAGGCATTAGCGCACCCAACCCGCTTATGGTTACTAGAACAGCTGCAACAAAATGAACGCTGCGTTTGTGATTTAACTGACGGTGTTAATGCTGATATTTCGACGGTATCCAAACACCTTTCAGTACTAAAACAAGCGGGCATTATCAGCAGCCGACGCGAGGGGAAAAAAATATTTTACCGCCTTGAGACGCCATGTTTGCTGAAAATGTTCGACTGCGTAGAAACCGTTATTGAAAAGAACGCCAAAAAACAAGCTGCATTACTTAAACCATAAACCTTAAGCCTTCACGACCATAAGTAATTAATAAAACTCTGGTTAATTGACTTCTTCGCTGATTAGCCCGTTCCTAAGAAAAGAAGTAGAGGAATAACAAATGAAAATTGAAATACTCGGAAGTGGTTGTAAAAAATGTACTAATTTAGCCAACGACGTATCAGCAGTTGCTGAGCGTTTAGGTGTCAAAGCTGACATTGAGAAAGTCACCGATATGGCAAAGATTTTAGATTATGGGGTGATGTCGACTCCAGCGATTGTGATTAACCACAAAGTCATTACGGCAGGCACTGTGCCATCCTCTGATGAGATTGAAAACATTCTCACGCAGTCTCACTAGTCATTAAAAGGATACGTCATGAATATTCGAACAACAGTGTCTAAATGGCTACTGCCACTTGCGGTTATTTGTAGCTTTGCTGCAATGCAGATTAATGTTCAAGCTCAAGCAGCAACAGAAATAACAATCTTCCCACCAGCAGTGGAAATGACAAACAACCAAACACTTAATGTTTACTACTTCCACGGCAATGTGCGCTGCACTTCTTGCAAGCTAATTGAGAAGTATACTAATCAAGCTATTAGCTCCGGTTTTACGGAGCAAATTAAGCAAGGCGATGTGACTCTCTCGACGATTAACCTTGAAACAAAAGGCAATGAGCACTTCATTGAAGACTTCCAATTGATCACTCGCTCAGTGGTCATTGCAATCGAAAAAGACGGTGAAACATTACAATACCGCCGCTTAGATCGCGTATGGGAATTAATTAAAGATCAGCAAAGTTTCACTCATTATCTGTATCAACAAATCGGCGAACTTACCGACTCTCGCCAAGCCCATGGTCTAAGTGTCAACACTTCAGAGACTTTAACCCATGGTTGAATGGCTGTTGGTATTAGCCAGCGCACTGTGGTTTGGAGTGCTTACCTCAATCTCACCGTGTCCACTGGCCTCAAATATTGCCGCAGTGTCATTTTTGAGTAAGCAAGTTGAGAAACCCACGCAGTCAATGCTGATGGGAGCATCATACAGTGCTGGACGTATGCTGAGCTACATAGTGTTAGCAGCTTTACTGTTACACAGTGCGATGTCTGCGCCACAAATTTCAAACTTCTTGCAGACCCAAATGAACATGATATTGGGGCCTATACTGCTATTTGTCGGTGCCTGCTTGTTTGGTTGGATTAGTCTGCCGACATCCAATTGGTCGATCTCCAATCAATTACAGCAACGCTTAGCCAAGCGTGGTCAAATCGGTGCATTCAGTTTAGGCAGTATATTTGCTTTATCATTTTGCCCGACATCTGCAGCACTATTTTTTGCATCGCTTCTACCTTTAGCTATGGCTCAGCAATCCAGCTTTTGGTTACCCGCAGCCTATGGCGTAGGCACTGCGCTACCTGTACTTATTTTTGCCTTGTTACTGCAACTAGGCACTGTAAAAGTGGCGACACTGTTTAAACAAGTGACTCTCATCGAAAAAATCACCCGACGGCTGTCTGGTGCCATTTTTATCGCAGCAGGGTGTTATTACTGCTGGTATTACTTAATTCCATTAATGAGGTAGCCAATGTTTGCTTGGTTCTCAATATTTGCCGACTGGTTTGTATACGATATTTTAGCTTTATCAAATCAAACTCAGCTTGGTCAAGCCGTCCACTTTTTTGTGGAAGATACTACTAAGATTTTTGCCTTACTGATCGTGATGATTTATGCCATAGGTTGGCTTAGAGCATCCCTTGATGTTGAGCGTGTTAGAGGTTACTTAGCAGGAAAGCCTAAAGTCGTAGGTTATGGGCTGGGAGCTGGTTTCGGCGCCATCACGCCTTTTTGCTCTTGTTCGAGTATTCCAGTGTTTTTAGGTTTTACCTCTGCGGGGATCCCTATTGGGATCACCATGGCTTTTTTACTGACATCGCCTTTAATCAATGAAGTCGCCATCTTATTATTGTTCAGTTTATTAGGCTTTAAAGTCACCCTAATTTACGCCGTAACAGGCATCGCTATTGGTGTTTTAGGTGGCGCATTACTTGATTTATTAAAGGCTGAGCGTTGGTTGCAACCTTTAGCAGCAAAAGCCTATGCCATGGGCCAAGTTGCATCCGAGCAACAGGCTGATGGCAACACGGCTGCAGCACGTAATGCTAATCCAGAAAAAGACCGAAAAGTCACTTGGCAGCAACGGCATCAATTTGCAAAATCTGAAACCAGTGAGATTTTTGGCCGGGTGTGGAAATGGGTAATTATTGGTGTCAGTTTAGGCGCTGCATTACACGGGTTTGTTCCTGCAGGTTGGCTTGAGGCAAATCTAGGCGATGGCCAGTGGTGGTCGGTACCTGCCGCTGTAATGATGGGAATTCCGCTATACGCTAATGCGACAGGGGTAATACCTGTACTTGAAAGCTTATTAATACAAGGGGTGCCTTTAGGCACGACACTGGCTTTTTGCATGAGCACAGTGGCGGCCAGTTTCCCTGAATTCATTATGCTAAAACAAGTCATGCAGTGGCGTTTGCTCGCCCTTATTTTTTCAATATTATTACTGTCCTTTACCCTGATGGGGTGGGTGTTGAACATGGTTTAGTGACTGTAAATATTACCAAATACTTTTCATTCGCTCCCTATCGGGTTTCAATGATAAAATAGCCCTAGTAGTTAACTTAATATGAACATAAGGTATTGCAATGAATCCTATTATTGCCCTGTTAAAAGAGCACAATGTCAGCGATGAAAAAATCAATGAAGTGTTCCAAGCATTAACTCAAAATCCAATGATGGCAATGAACATCATCGGTCAACTGGGTATTCCAGCTGAAAAGCTACAACAGTTAATGGCAATGGTTATGCAAAACCCTGGGCTGATTAAAGAAGCAGTATTAGAGTTAGGTTTAGACTTCTCGAAAGTAGAAGCAGCTAAAGCCCAAATGCAGCAGTAAACCTAAAGGGCTAATACCCTGTATGAAATAAAAAACGGCCAATCAATGATTGGCCGTTTTGTTTTCTATAAGCTGACATTTAGTTCAAAGTGCTGTATTAAAAGTACTTTTAGCTTAAAGTACTTAGCTAAAAGTGCTTAGCAAAAAGAACTTAGCTTAAATGTATTTAGTTTTTATTCTGCTCTTTAGAAAAAGCCTAATGGGTTAACGTCATAGCTCACCAACAAGTTTTTAGTTTGTTGGTAATGATTTAATGCCATTTTGTGGGTTTCTCGCCCTACCCCCGACTTCTTATAACCGCCAAATGCCGCATGGGCTGGGTACATGTGATAACAATTGGTCCAAACCCTACCCGCTTGGATCTTACGCCCCATTCGATAGGCTAAATTGGTGTCACGCGTCCACACCCCAGCGCCTAAGCCAAAGTCAGAATTATTGGCCATTTCAAGTGCTTCAGCTTCATCTTTAAAGGTGGTTAACGAAATCACCGGACCAAAAATTTCTTCTTGGAACACCCGCATGTCATTAGTGCCTTTAAGCAAGGTAGGCTGAATGTAATAACCTGTGCCTAAATCATTATCTAAGGCTTCTACTTCACCGCCTAATAACACTTCAGCGCCTTCATCTTTGCCAATATCAATGTAGCTAAGGATCTTATCAAACTGCTCTTTAGACGCTTGTGCGCCCACCATAGTATCGGTATCTAACGGGTTACCACGTTTAATCGCTTTTGAGCGCTCCAGCACTTTTTCCATGAATAAAGGATAAATGTCTTCTTGAATAAGCAGCCTTGATGGACAAGTACACACCTCACCTTGGTTAAAGAAAGCCAGCACTGCCCCTTCAACACATTTACTTAAATATTCATCTTCAAAATTCACCACATCACCAAAGATGATATTTGGTGATTTACCGCCAAGCTCTACCGTTGAAGGAATGATATTCTCTGCTGCACATTTCAATATATGTGAGCCCACAGGCGTCGATCCAGTAAAGGCAATTTTATCAATCCGTTTACTCGTCGCTAATGCTTGCCCAGCCTCTTCGCCAATACCATTGACAATATTTAACACCCCAGCAGGCAGTAAATCCCCAACCAGCTCCATTAAAAACAATATCGATGCAGGCGTTTGTTCGGCAGGTTTTAAAATCACGCAATTACCAGCAGCTAATGCTGGGCCTAACTTCCAAGCCGCCATTAATATTGGGAAATTCCATGGAATAATTTGGCCAACTACGCCCAATGGTTCATGAATATGATACGACAGTGTATTGGCATCAATTTCAGCCGCGCTCCCCTCTTGGGCACGTAAGCAACCTGCAAAATAACGAAAATGATCCACAGCCAAAGGAATATCGGCATTGATCGTTTCACGAATAGCTTTGCCGTTATCCCATGTTTCGGCAACGGCCAATGCGATAAGGTTTGCTTCAATTCTATCGGCTATTTTCAATAAAATATTTGAACGTTCTGCAGCTGAAGTTGCTCCCCAAGCATCTTTAGCGTTATGAGCAGCATCAAGTGCAAACTCAATATCCTGCGCATCTGAACGTGGAATTTTACAAAATACTTGGCCATTAACTGGGCTGATATTATCAAAATACTGGCCATTGATTGGCTCAACCCATTGGCCACCAATGTAATTTTGATAAACAGACTTATAGGACATTTCAGAGCCTGCTTCACCGGGTGCTGCATAAATCATAATACTTTCCTCTAATTGTATTTGTTGGAAACCTAATTAAGCTAAATCACTTAAAGCAGAAATGAGTATTCTGAGAATCCACAGCTGTTGACCCACAGTACAAATGATTGTGTAGCCTGTGTCTGACGCATTGCGCCAATAGCAAGGATTGTTGTAGTCCAACGGATGAGACATAGGTGACAATATGATTAGAGGCAATTTGCAGCGTAAACGCTGCCAGCCCAACTTACTGGTAGAAAACAAAAATAGCTTTGCGGGCCCAGAGTCAGAACTCAGCATTTACGACACTTTTGAACAAGCATCTAGGGTGGCATTAAAGTCCGACCAATTATTATTTTGCGGTATGGTGACAGGTAAAAAAGTCATGCATTCAGAACAAGACTTTGAAGCTGCGTTTTATCCCCATGAGTCTTTCATCATGGCGCCTAACCAAGCCGTTGAAATCGACTTCCCCGAAGCTCAGATACATAAACCCACTACTTGCTTAGCAATAGAGATCTCAACCGATCGTATCCGACAAGTTGCGGATCGACTAAATATCGACTCCCCGATCCAACAAGATTATGGCCATTGGCAGTATCAGCAAGCGTTAGTTCACACACACCACACTCAGCAAACACAAGCCTTACTGAATAGAATGGTGGGGATATATACCGAGAACGAGCAAGACCGCAGTTGCTTAATTGATTTGGCTGTATCTGAATTAATTGTGCGCTTACTCAGACACCAAACTCGTGATTTCTTATTGCAGCACAGTGATAACAATCCTGAATTTAATGGCCTTAATGCCGCGCTACAATACATCAGCCGTCACCTTAACGAGCCATTGGATATTAATGAACTGTGCCGCCGAGCTTGCATGAGCCGCAGTAAATTTTTCCAACAATTTAAAGCTCACTTAGGCTGTAGCCCAGCCGCTTTTCAGCAGCAAGTTCGTTTACGAAAAGCAGCAAGTCTTATTGAGCAAGGTCAGCAAATTACCCAAGTGTGTTTTTCACTCGGTTACAGCAGCACAAGTCATTTCAGCCGACTATTCAAAGCCTGTTTTGGCCTATGTCCTTCAGCTTATAAACAGCGCCATTTAGACAGCTAATCGCTTATAACAGATCCCGAAGTTCATTGAGGGCGGCAACAGAAAAGCCTTGGTCATAGAAGTAGGTAATTTTCCCTTCAGTATCTAGCAAAATTACGCGAGTGTTGTTGGGATTTTGATTACCTGTAAAGGCTTGGACTTGTTCGCCATCCTCATAGATGGTCACCACCCCTTTCCATAAAGGTTTTGGAATACCTGCGCGCATACCATTGTCAATCAGGGTACTGAACATTCTTGGAAACATGCCTTGGATAGTGGGCAGTTCATACACTGGCACTTGGGTTTGAGTCATATCCAACCCAATTAACCAGCGATCGATATCAAACTGAGAATCTTGTTTATAGCCAATCAACAAGAGTGTCATTTGTCCACTGACATCTTCTGGAAAGTTTATTGCGACTTGCTCCAAACTCTCACCTGAAACCGACGGAAACACCTGACCTGTTACCTGCTGATTTGGGTAAGTCGTACTACATGCACTCAGCATAAATACCACAACTAACATCAATATGGTTCGCATTTTAAATCCTTTAATTATTTCAACAATTAACCATACGTAGCGAGTAACAATAAAGATTCAAGTTATCAGGTTATTTTTAAGGGCTACTTTAAAAAAACATTCGAATGATTAATGAACCACTAACCTCACACGCTACTCTTGTAATGATATTTGAGGCTCCAGCTTGTTCAGGTCTTCATCAAACATGTTAGTTAACAGCACTGCCCCCTGTTTATTGACTCTAAATTCTCCATACTTTGCAGCCTCATACACACTTGCATGACCTTCTTGAAAGAAAAAAGCATTAGTTGCAAATTTTATCATGCCGTCTCGAACTCGATACTGTAAGCGCATTTCGTTGTCAGCAAGTGCAATGTCGTTATCTTTACTTTTGCCAATGGTATTCACTAAGGCTTTATATTTGCCAACATTGCCCTTTTCAACGGTCACAATCACAAAACCATCACTATTAGGCAGTTGCAGCCATTGTTGGTTAGCCTCGCTTTCATCGCTACTATCATTATCTTGTTTGTTAGTTCTAGCGAGTTCTTCATCTGCTTGTCGCTGCTTCAATGCCGTGCGGACGTCATTACTTATTTGAAAACGTAAAGCCATATAGTCACCTTGCATTAAAGAGCGAGGATCCACAGGTGCCAGCTCAAGATAAATTAACTCGCCATGGTGAATGTGTTGCTCTTTTTGATAAATTTGCCAGTTAACTAAACCTAGTATCAATACCAGCGTACCAACCAAAATGATGTTATTGAGGTTTTTCATCATTGATGCTTTAGAGAACTTAGGCATTAGCAAACTCCATATGTTTTGTCACAAACTTGAGCATGCCCCAACGCAGGAACAGTAAAAACAGCCCCATCAACATCAGGATGAAAGACTTCTCTAATAAGCTGAAATGCAAGAAATAGTAATATGCAGACATAAAGGTAACTAAGGCAATAATCCCTAGCCCGATGAGTAACCTGTTACTGGCTGAAAAACCTAATACAATAATCAAGATGCCGACATTAATCCCATGAGCTTCAAAAGAAAGCCCTGAAATAATTAAACTGGTTACGAGTATCGCAGAACGTACTTTAAGGGGTAATTCTTGGTGTCGATTAAGTATCTGCCACACCACATATAACGACACCAAGGCCAATAAAACATCGCCCATCCAAGGTGCAGTAAGTGACTCATTGGATACGAACTCGCTCGCAATCAATTCATACCAACCATAATGAAATGATATAAAACATGTCTGTAATAATGGCGCTAATAATACACCGTAAGCAATTGGACGTTTATGCTGTAAAACTCCTGATAAGAAACGATTTAATATTGGGTTGTTAGCTTTGCCTTCAAATTCGTGCAACCAAAGCCAGCAGGCAAGTAATAACAGAATGCTAGCTGCAATAAATGGCAGCTGAAAAAACGCTAAAGTGACGATAAAGCAGCACGCTGCAAACAAGGCTGAGCAAAAACGATGAATGTCATTGGGCATAATAATCATAAGGCTAAATTGCAACATCGTCGCCAGTAGCCAACAGGTGTCATCATCAAAATGTTGAATGAAACCATAGACAATGAGTAACTGCCCAGTGAAACTGAGTGCCAATGATAAATGCTCGATGAATTCATTTTTATTTAGCTTAAATAATGCATAAGCGCCTGCGGTTAACATTGCTCCTACAATCAAGGCTCCTTGATCGTTATCAAAAATAAACTCCATGCCTATAGCTAAAAAACCTAAAAAGAACAGTGCTGCAAACCAACCAGAAAAGGCCAGTAACAGCTTAACGAACCAAGGCGATGTAACCTCTGCTTTGGCTGGTTGCTCACCTGTTACCACACCATGTTGTAATAAGGTTTGCCATAAAGAAGCTTGGTTGGGATCATTTTCTGAATCGACTGCCTCGGGAGTTAATGACTCATTCATGACTGCCACTCCTTATTGATTTTACGTAACCAAATAGCAGAGCCAGCAGCCATGGCGATCATCATATTTGATATCAATAACAAACCAATTTCTTCCAACGCTTCGAGCCAGTTTGTCGATACGTAGGTGATTACAACGACGTTGACTGACAATAAAGTCCCTGCCAACATGAATAAATCTTGTTGAAAATGACGATAAATCACATACATTGCCAGCAACCATACTGGCCAAACGATGATGGGGAAAAGACCTATTTCATTAAAGCCTGAACTAATATAGAAATCATCACTCAAGCTCAAAATGCTGCCTACCGTTAGCCAAGTAATACAAGTGCCACTGACAATTGCTAATACCCGTGGGGCCCAGCGTGCGTTTAACCAATGATACTTTTTACTGAATAACTCCCAACAGGCTAACGACAAAATATTAAATAAAAATAGATTCCATAACGCATTAAGTTCTTGGTTAACGAACCACGCGAATGTGCCGCCAAATTGAAGGTGATACAGTAAAATGGATACGTTGATCAGTACAATCCACAACATCCACAGCGCACTAAGGCGACCAATGACAACCCAAGGAAGGATTAATAAAGCCCAGTTGAAAAACAACTGCCAAGGGTCGGCGCCAGTTTGGTAAGTTTGACCAAATAAAGCTAATAGCACCCCAAAGAAAACAGCCGCCATAAATAACGGTATTTTAGCAACTGACTCAGAGACCATATATTTTGTGGATGTAGGTTTTGTGGATATAGACGGTGTGGATATAGACTGTGTGGGTTTAGCGGTGTGATTAGTTAACGTTTGGTTGGAAGGTTTTGATGCTTTATGCACCAACTTGTTTAGCTGGTAATAGGCACCAACAGCTAATACAACCAGAATTTCCACCAGCGCAAATTTGGCAAACTTACCCATTTCGTGCCAGTTATAAGCGATAAAGAACAACACTGAACAAGTGATCGCGAGACCACCTAACCAAGCTAGAAGCAGATTAAAAAAATTAACCCATTGGTATTTATCTGGTTGAACCTTGCTGATGATAAGTGCATCTTTTATTTTATCTTTATCAATCGCATTTTGTTCAAGCAACCCAATCAATTGCTGTCGATTTGATATCATATTGAATCCATTCTCTTGCTTCCGTGTTGCGTTGCAATATTCTAAGGCTCATTTGTAATGCTAGTAAAGTCACTATCACAAGATAACGCTTTAATTCACAAAATACTAAGCTTGATAAATAGTATTTTGCATCAAACCTTTACGCTCAAAATAAATCAAATTTTTTTTATTTTAGGGTATTCGATTTCTACCTCAATAAATCGACAGAATCACCTTTGTTTAACCTCTATTTCTTTAGTTCAATCACCCACCTCAACATCACCAAAATATATTAGTCGTATGTATGTTATTTTTCTTTTGATTGTATGCACACACGATCGAATTAGCGGTGCTTGAACTATTTTTTAGCCTGCTGTCGATATTGATTGGGGGTCATATTTTTACAGCGTTTAAAGCTATGACTAAAATTCGCGCCATCGCTAAAACCTAGCTGCAGCGCTATTTCCTCAAGCGGTATGGGTTTCAATAACAGCTCTTCGGCAATACCGAATCGAACATTATCTCGTACTTGACGCCAACTGGTTTGCTCAGATTTAAGCTGGCGGTGCAAGGTGCGAGTGGTTCTAGATAAGTAATCGGCAATATCTGCCATTGAAGCCTTTAAACCAAGATGAATTAGTGTCTCTTTAACCAACTTTTCGGTAGGCTTCCAATCTTGTTTTTGCTGTAGTAACTCATTGCATTGAGCTTCACAAATTTTGGCTGTAGCCTCATTGGCTTTCACCAAGGGAGTGTCTAACCAATGTGCTAGGCCGACAAAGCCATTAAAGTCGGCATTGAATTTCACCTCAAAGCCAAATCTTTGCTTAATGCTGTCAGCACAAAAATCAGCGGGTTGAGGAGCAGTAAACTGCAACGTAATCAGTGATCCACTTTGATCAAAAACCGCTTGTTGAATCATTGCCGCGCCTATCATGTCCCTTATTAGCGCGATTTCTCCTAATTTACCCGGTACATGACAATTAAAGGTCAGTACAAGTTCGCCTTTTATCTCAGTCAGCGCAATAGTTGAAAAAGCATAGGTCAGATCAATGTAACGAAGCGCCAGTTCAATCGCTTTTCTTGCCGTACTGCTCGCTAACAAAGCGTACCCCATAATGCCGTAACTGGTTAATTGGTACCGACAACCTAGCTCAACACCCAGTTCAAAAACGCAGGAGTGATACTTCAATAAGTTGTTTAACACAGTCAATTCTTGGCTTGCTTCAACTTGCTGATGGTGATCATTTAACTGCGTACTGACAAGATCAGAGCCTTGCAGCAAATCTTCTTGAGAAATGCCTTGCTCGATGCCATAGGCAACCAGAATTTGCACACTAGTAATGTCCCTTACCGTCATTTGCCACCATTCATAATCTCTTGAGATCCAATCTCTTGAAGTTAAATTCCTTAAAACTAAATGTCTTAAAATTAAATGTCTTAAAATCACAAATATAAGTCCATTTTCAGCCTAGATCAACGTTAATGAATTTTCTATGCTAGACAAATAAACAAATTAATAACAATTTAGAGCGAGTATTCATTAAGCGCTTAAAATCATGTTTCTTGGATAAAATACTGAACTGAGGATGCTATGACCCAATTAAAAAGAAATCCTAAAGTGGTCATCATTGGTGCTGGTATGACAGGCCTGTTAATGGCAATTAGACTTCGTCAGTCAGGCATTACTGACGTGGTTATTTTGGAAAAAAAATCCTCAGTTGGCGGGACTTGGCGAGAGAATACCTACCCAGGAGCGGCGTGTGATGTGCCCTCACACATGTATACCTACTCATTTGAACCTAACCCTAATTGGAGCCATTTTTTTGCTAGAGGGCCAGAGATAAAGCAATATTTTGAGTCTGTTGCCAATAAGTATAAAGTTAAAAAAGACATTCATTTTAATGAAATGGTCACTGATGCATCCTACAACAAGGGGAAATGGTTAATTACCACGCGCGCCAATAGTAACGATTCAGCTAACAGCACTAATGTGAATTCAGACAATACAAACTTAGGCCGTACTGATACAAACAATGCAGATACAAGCAGTAATAAAACCTATGAAGCTGATTTCATCGTGTGCGCCACAGGAATTTTGCATCACCCTAAATTCCCTGATATTCCAGGGATAGCAGACTTTAAAGGCAATTTGTTTCATACCGCTGAGTGGGATCATTCTGTGAATATCAATGAAAACAGTCGAGTCGGTGTAATTGGTACGGGTTCAACTGCGGCGCAATTTATCCCAGAGCTTATTAAAACAGGCGCGAATGTGTCTGTATTTCAGCGTACACCACAATGGATAATGCACTTACCTGACTTTACTTTTTCAAGCACCATGAAAAAGCTGATGACCCGCTTTCCGATTATCACCACTATGCACCGCAACATGGGGAAATTCATTCTAGAACATCTATTTACCAAGGCGGTGACTGGCCATTTTGTTCAAAAAAACATTCTCAACTTTATGTGCAAAGCAACGTTAAGATTCAGCATAAAAGACAAAGTATTACGTGAAAAACTCAGGCCCGATTATCAAGTTGGCTGCAAGCGCGTGATCATTAACACCAGTTTCTATAAAGGCATTCAGAAGCCCAACGCAAATTTAGTCACTGACAATATTGAACGCATCACTGAAACCGGAATTTTAACCAAAGATGGTAAGCATCATGAGCTAGACGTATTGGTACTCTCAACGGGGTTTAATGCCTTTAATTTTATGCGCCCTATGAACTTAACTGGCCGCAATAACCTCCACATTGATGAAGCATGGCAGCATAAGATTAAAGCTTATCGCTCAATGCTATTAGCCAACTACCCCAACTTCTTTTTAATGCTAGGTCCCAATACACCTATCGGTAACTTTTCAGTGATTGCCATGAGCGAAGTCCAAACTGAATACGTGATCAAGATGATTGATAAATGGCGCCATAACGCATTCGACGAGTTTGAGCCTAAACAACATGCCATTGATGATTTTAATGCTTATGTAAAAGCAGGACTTAAGGGAACAAGCTGGGTGGGAGGCTGCCAAAGCTGGTATTTAGATGCCGATGGTGACCCTATTTTATGGCCTTATACATGGCAAAGGTGGGTAGATGAAATGAAAGAACCCCAGATGGAACATATTAATACGACTTCATTTTAATCTAACGGATTGCGGGTTTATATGATGGCAAAAAGCATATTTATAACAGGTGCAGCATCAGGTATTGGTTTAGCTGCTGCCAAGCACTTTGTTCAGCAGGGTTATAGCGTCGGAATGGCTGATATCAACTTGGCATCACTTAATGAAGTAACCGCCAATTGGAATACTGACAACATTTCACTCTACCAGCTTGATGTTTGTTATTTTGAGCAAGTGACACAAGCCATAGCCGATTTTTGCGCTCAAAATAATAACTGCTTAAGTGTTTTGTTAAATAGTGCCGGCATATTAACTATTGGTACATTCGAAAATATTAGTAATGAGCAGCACCTACGCACCATTAACGTCAATGTGAATGGGACAATTAATACCAGCCAAGCCGCTTTGCCTTTCTTAAAAAATAATCAAACAAGCATTATTATTAATATGTCATCAGCAAGTAGTGATTACGGTGTACCTGAATTAGCCAGCTACTCAGCCAGTAAGTTTGCCGTAAAAGGACTGACAGAAGCACTTGAAATAGAACTTGCACCATATGGCATTAAGGTGTGCGATGTATTACCACCTTTTATCGCGACGAACATGCTGATTACCCAGCAAAATACAGCAAAAGTGTTAACTAAATTAGGTCGTCATTTAGCCGTAGAAGAAGTGGTTGAAGTGATTGAAAAACAAGTCAGCAAACCTAAAACACATAGAACAGTAGGCATGCTTTATGGCGTATTACATTTGTTAAGCAAGATTTCACCTGCTTATATAAATCGCTTATTCATGAAGATTCTGAGTCGATGACCTGCAAAATTGAAAGTATCAAATATAAAAAGGTATGAGTGAATGGATAGTTTAACTAGCACTGATTCAACGAAAACCGATGATGTTCAAGCTTCATCAATAAGGTTACAAGCACCCGAGTTAGAATCTAAACAACGCCTTGCAGCAAAGTTACTCACCTTAACTCCGCTCCATAAACTGCCACCGAAGTTATTCAGACCTGTTTATAGCGCAATGGATCGATTACTGGGTTTAAGCAAGATTGAAATAGCCAAGGTGATTGATTCAAGCATTGCCATTACCTCGCAACCTCATAAGACGAGCGCTAAAACCATTAAGCTTCGTGCATACTACCCTGTTTTTCAGAAAGCAGATGGCGTCGATAAGGTCAAAACAGCTCAAAAGACCTTAGTGTATTTTCATGGTGGTGGCTGCGTCATTGGCAGTATCGACACCCATGACAGGTTTTGTCGATTCTTAGCTAATCATGGCAAGATGAACGTTATTTCAGTCAATTATCGCCTTGCACCAGAGCACAAATTCCCATCCCCGATTTGCGATGCGATTGAGGCGTGGAATCACGTAAACGAAAATCATCAGCAACTGCATATTAACCCAAATCACATTGGCGTTGGTGGAGATAGCGCTGGCGCATACCTTGCTTGCATTATAGGCTTAACTCACGTGCAAAATGAGTTGCCAGTAATAGCGAAAACTCAGCCTGAGTTTCAGTTTTTAATCTACCCGATGCTTGATCTACAAGGTTTAACAGAGTCTTACCGAAAGTTTGATAAACAATTAATTCTGACACGCACTTTAATGGATTATTTTAGGGACCATTACCTAAACTCACTAAATGAAATATCACAGCCACTAGTTAGTCCACTCCTCATAAAAGACATAAGCCAGTCTCCTAAAACGTATCTACTCACCTTAGGTTACGATCCATTAAGAGATGACGGGATTACTTATGCAACGCGTTTAAAAAATGCAGAGGTAATTACCCATCATCAGCATTTTGACGACTGTATGCATGGGTTTATCTCAATAACTAAAACCAGCGCCCGTGCAAAACAAGCATGTCACCAAATTGCGATGGCATTAAACAAATTTAATGATGAATAGAAATTCTAGAAGTGATTGCCTTTATTGAACTCATTTCAGTCACTATGAACAAGCCCATTAAAGTCAGCCCAATTGAAATTTGCCTACCTGGTTAGAACTAAAATTAGAACGAACAACAAGTTAAACCAAATTCCCCCTCAGGTTAGTAGTGGATTATTATCAAACAAAAGTCAGAGCCAAAAATATCTCATTAAAATTTATTTACACCACTGAGCAAATCATCCAACTCGATCACACTATTGTAATACAATAATATTGTAGTATCTTGAGGTAGGTACTAATGACATGTTCCATAAGGAAAGCTCAATGAAAAAACTCCAACTTAGTTTATTGACTGCTACCATCATTGCCAGCTCTGCTGCCATTGCAGTCGAAACTGATACTGCCAAGCAATTTAATCTCGATCCGGCCAAAGCTCCTGCCCAAAACTTTGATTTAACTAATTGGAAAATTACCCTTCCAGAGTTAACCGAAACAGGAAAGCGCAAAGGAAAAGCCTTAGAGATTGATAAATATCAGTTAGGTAATACTAAAACTCCTTATGAGCATTCAGAGTGGTTTTATACTAACAAAGACACTGGCGCGCTGGTTTTTGTTGCACCAAACGAAGCTCCTACCACACCAAATAGTAAAAATACTCGTAGTGAACTACGCGCAATGTTGGCCGATCATTATGGTGAGCCAAAAAACAACTTTGTTGTTGCCTCTCATCCTGATGCCAAAGCATACGGCGCTATCGGTGGTCAGCTAAAAGCAACGCTGTCGGTGGATCAAGTCAGTACCAGCGGTAACTTTAAAAAGAATGGCGCTTTTGCGGTAGTTATTGGCCAAATCCATGGTTCTGATAACGAGCCATTAAAAATTTCATACCGTAAATTACCCGGTCATGAATATGGCTCTTTATCATGGAATTATGAGTTAAACCCTATTCCTGAGCTGCAAGATGCGAAAGATGAAAATGGTAAAAAACTGCGTCAAGATATTCGCCACAATGTATTTGGTCAATACAACCTTCGTGAAGGTAGTGCAGAGCCCATAGATGGCATTAAACTAGGCGAAATTTTTGCTTATCAAGTGGATGTGAAAGGTGACACTATGCACCTAAGCTTCACTAAAAATCCTGGCGCTGAAAATGAGGAAGTGAAAGTGTTTAGCGTCGACCTCGCCAAAGGCAATTACCAGGGACATGAAGTAGACCAAGGCTATGGTAAAGACTGGATGTATTACAAAGCAGGAGCTTATAACCAATGTAATACCAAGAAAGACAGCTCTGATTGCCAGTGGCGCGGTATGGAAGCAGGCGATTACACCCAAGCCACCTTCTATCAATTAGAGTTAAATCAATAATCGGGCTTGGTTAAAATTTTCACTTCACAAAACTCATCATGAAAACGGCCAATCAATGATTGGCCGTTTTAGTGTCTAACACTACCCCGCAATCGGCTTTTGGCCTGACGAAATCGTTTCAGCACTTTTCATCAACATATAAATACTAGTGGTAATTAAGCACACGCCTAAATAAATAATCAGTCCATTGCCAGTTTCAGTAAAAGTCGTGGCTAATAATGGTCCAAGTACCGAACCTACGCTATAACACAGCAACATCATTTCTGTTGCCGACACCATTTTCTCAATCGGTAAATGATCACACGCAAGCGTAATTGCAATTGGATACAATGCAAAGCTGCTGGCACCTAATAACAACAAACTAAACCCCATCATTGCTAACGTGGAAGACTCAAGTACGCCCATAACCGCTAAACAACCTAGCATGCAAAATATTGCCATTAATAAGCTTTTGCTCATGCGGGTCGACATTGCACTAGCAATGGGTTGCACTAACATTCCGCCCATGATGATGCTCGCCATTAACAGCCCTGTGTGGTCAGAAAATGCACTCGTATGAGTTAAATACGACGGCATTAATCCATAAATTGGACCGAGCAATAACCCTGACACCATACAGCCAATAATCGCTGGGCGGTTGATATGACGGATTTCGTTACGGCTAATACTTTGTTGATCGTGACTATGGGGCTGACCAGAACGCATCAGAATGGGTGCCAATGTCGCCATAAACAAGAGTAACAATACACACAAGTATGGCTGTATTCCGTCTGTACCAAACACTGAAATGGCCAACTGACCTACAGCACTACCGCCATACAAAGCCGCCATATATAAGCCCAAACGTTTCGCACGTTGCTTAGGGCAATTGGCCATTAATAGCCATGACTCTACAACAACAAATACACCTGCCACCGCCATACCAGCAACAAAGCGAGCGACTAACCAAGTCACTTGATGTGGCACCAATATCATAACGACAACGGTCAGCGCCACCAGAGTCAAAAAAGAGATAAAAGACCGCCTATGTCCAAGCCGTTTAATCACTCGTTGAATACAGGTAGCACCAACCAATAGACCAAAATAAAACACACTGGCTAGCCAAGGTATTAATGATAAATCGATATCAAAATAGGTCACAGATAAAGGAATAAGGCTCATTAAAAAGCCTGATGCGACAGCGAAAAAAGTTAAACCAACTACAGGGGGGACAATGTTACTTTCAACATTGTTTTGCGTGATTATTGTCAATTTCGTACTACTTAATGTGAATTTTTAGGGGGTTACAACATTCTTGGCGGCTAAAGGGATAAAACACCCTAAGACTATTTTCGGCGAATGTATTCCTGAACTGAGAACAAGTAAAGATATTTCTGTTAGTTGAGTTAATAAATGAATATAAATCGTTTAAAAATGCGGCGTAAATCACTATTACTTATAATTTCAACGTATCGACAATATCAATAAGTCTTTTATAGCAGCACCATAGCGAATATATTGGTTTTAATGAGCTGTTTAGAGGTTAGTTTTATCATCATTCAATAAGGATAAAAAAACTAAGTGAGCCTAGAATAAGATACCCA
>NZ_BPEV01000009.1 GCF_019654955.1 Shewanella sp. KT0246
CTATTGAATATTAATGAGTTTCAATTGAATGAATAAAGAACAAACAACTGAATTTAAAAACTTTAAATCAATCATAAAACTTGTATAATTAGCAAAGTCTCCCTATAGCTCAACAGGATAGAGCAGTCGCCTCCTAAGCGATCGATCAGGGTTCGAGTCCTTGTGGGGAGACCACAGTTAACTTCAATCAAGCCTCCTATTATTCAATTATTATAATTTAATCACTGAATGAATTTCTGACACTTTTTTAGGGAGCTGTATCGAGCGACTAAAGTTGAACTTTTTATTTACTATTGTAATTCGAGTATCAATAGATACAGGGGTTCTTCCAGTTTCTAACCTTGAAAAGTTACGATTCTTACTTTCACCAATGTAATGATACTCATGATCAGAATCATATCCACGAACGAAACCTGGCAAGGTCGCTAAAACATCAAAATTATTACCCAGTAATGTCCCTTTAAATGAGTTGAGTACTTTAAGACCAAACTCATCACAAATAACACTGTGAGGCATTGTCAGATTATTAATGATGACATTCATTTCTCCAGTGATTAAGTCCACTTCAATGATACCGCCATCAAAACTGTTACGTTTCCAGTTACCTGTGACGGAGAACATTGAAACATAGGCAAAATCATCAACAATGAAAATATCATTACAATGGTGTTGAGCACTGCCAAATCGAGCTAACTTTTCACTAAATTTGTACTTAAATACCTCTTTCCCCTGATGGTTTACCCCAATAATACAGTCACCATAACTTGACACGATGACCCATAATGATTTGTACTTTCTTAACCCATGAGCCCTAAGCCCTTCTGGCAATTCGATTTGATGACATACTTCAAAATCTTTGTTCATCAACATGATACCGTCACCCTGAGAAGAAAATGCAAAACCTTCGTCATCATGACGAATCAAACCATGGGTATTACCTTTAAATAACTGTTTTGCAGAAGGGTACTCATCAGTTTCTTGGATCAAATATATTCCTCCACCAGAAAAAGTTTCCGCAGAGGAAGGTAGACCACTACTCACAAGAAATTGAAATTGAGTCTCTTCAAGTTGACTCATTTCCATTCTTTCACTTAATAATTCGGCCACATCCGCATCTTGACCCCAAACAAATCCGTAAGCATTAAGCTGATGTTTAACTTCAGTTACTGACGTAGTACACACTATCACTTTGTAATGAGCCGATAAGCCATTTAGCTCATTTGGGCTTTTAACTGGAACACCGTGAAACAATGAGCCTTGTAAGTCGACACTGTTATCGACAATGAATTCTGGCATCAAATGTAGGTTTTTTTCGGCAACAGTACCACTACCGAACAAGATAATTTTTTTCATCATAATCCTTTTTAAATACTGATACCTTTTGCGAAATATAAGTGATGTTCTTTAGGGGAGAAGCTAGGTGACATCATCTTTGAAAGGCTTTCGGGCAATTTAGGTGTAGGAGGTATTGCTTCATTAACATCACTTTGAATTAAGTGTTTAACCTTGCCTAAACGATGTTTTACATACCAATCGTAACCACTTTCTGTCACATCAAGCCACTTAAAAAAAGGTTTAATGTTTGCGGGTTGTTGCTGATATTTATGAGCAAGCTCGGTTGCTTGCTCTAAAGTGACTCGCCCATGTCTAATTTCTCTGGTTAATTGATCAGTTACTTTTCGATAGCCTGTGCGTTGATATTTTAAAATATCATGCAGTTCATAATAAACAGAGCTACCGGCACGTTCATAACAATCAAATGTGGCACGACTCAATTGAGGTTGAAAACCATGTTCAACCATAGCTTTATTTTGCAACAATGGGTCCCACTTAAAATAATTACTTAAATAAATTCCTGTGACGCCTTTTTTGCTTAACGATGAAATATTGGGATATTGATAGTAATTGAGGTGTCGTAAATCAATTTGAGCACCATTACCAATTAACTCTTCCAAGCTGATATCACACATATCGTGTTGCAACCTGCTCCATTGACTCATTTCAACTCTATCATGATGAGTAAACTTACCAACTTGCTCAATAGCTTGGTGCCCCCCCCAAATGACGAGTGGAATATTTCGTTCATTCGCTACATGCACAGGAAAAGAAGTATGAAGAGCATGGAAAGGTAATTGAATATGATCAAATTTGCGCAGTGATGTTCTTACTAAATCTTTATAAACTCTAATGTCAGGATTGAAAACGAACGAATCAACATCAAAGTGGGTAATCAGATTATGTAAGTTATACCAACCAATATCATTATTAAAATAATTATTCACACAGACAACTAATGGAGATAGGCCAAGCTCTAGTACTTTTTCAAGTACATAATAATCGTCAGCATCTCCAACGACCGGTACAACACAGTCATAACTATTATTTTTACTTTTATGTTTTTCTAAAAGAGTTTCAAGTTGCCCTCTTTTAAGCTGCCAATCTATTTGATACTTCTCTAGATGAGTATCACAACCTGAACAAGTATTTTGGTATAACGCTAATCCAAATGGATGTGCAGTGTTATATAAACATGTTGGACATTGTTTAACCATAATTATGAGCCTTTCTTGAATACTCACGATGTAACACTTTATTCTCAACTAACACTGCAGCATATTGCTGCTCCAGAGCCCATTTGATAGAAGCTTGAGAAATACCGCCACTGACAATAATACGGGAACTTTCAAACGGCAACTGGGTCATTAATTGCGTCCGAAAACCTGAATAACCACCTTCATTATCGGTGTCATATATAATGATTTCATTTGCAAAAGTACTGATTAAATCCATGTCAATATTAGCAATATCAATAAGCGACGCAGAAGAGAGATGGCAAACTTTGGCAATATCATCATTAAAAGACATAGGTAATAAGCACTGAATGGCTTGACGACCCATTAGATGAACAGCCTTGTCTAATAATTCAATATTTTGTTCTAAAAATGCCGTTGACAAAATTAATCTTTCAATAGGAAGGTTAGATAGTTTGTAGAGCATCTCGACGCTTCGAATGCCGCCGCCAAAGCTGATTGGAGTCGACGTGTTCAGTGATGAAATAACAGCTAAATCCATTTCAAAACCAGATACAGAATCCGTTGCTCTTACGGGACGAATAATTGCAATCTCGTCACACTCATAACTTTCTAAAGCGTTAACAACAGTCTGTAATGTTCCTAGAGGTCTCAACTTATTCCAATGATATGATTGATAACACTGTCCTTCGTGCAATAGAACTATCGCGCCTTCTCTCACTTTACGTATCCTTATAACATCAACTTCAATAGCTCATGTCCTGTCTGCTGACTTTTTTCAGGATGAAACTGTAATCCTAAAATATTATCCTTCACCAACATCGCATTGTATTTATTGAATGATTCGCTGATGGGCAATTCAAAAGCATCAACGTCTCCGGTGTGTTGATAACCATACTCATGATTATAAAAAACACGGCCTGTTACTTTTTGCTTTCGAGTTAGTTGAGAAGGTGAACAAAAAGCACTTTGACGCAAATTACATTTTTGTAAATCAAAGCTCTCCCAGCCATTATGAGTAGTATCAGAAAGCTTAATGACTTCACCTGGTAATAGCCCCAATCCTTCAATACCACCATCTTCTTCAGTGTGCGAGCTAAGCACTTGAAAACCCAAACATATGCCTATAAGTCTTTTGCCTGATTCTGTGTGTTCTATAATCGCTTTATCAAAACTACCCGATTTTAATCGTTCCATATAAAAACCAGCAGCACCGACGCCAGGTAATATCAAAATATCAGACTTTATATCACTGGCACGATGCACGATTCGAGTTGAAATAAATGCACTTTCAATCCAATGTTGAATTGATCTCACATTACCCGCTCCAATTGATAGAATATCAACCGACATAATCGACTCCAACAGTGAACTTTCTCTTTGGCCTACTTTCTTTATTGATTGTAAACAATTTGGGATTAATCCATTTATTTGCTATCTGCCAGAATTCAGCAACAGTGATCCCGACATAATCTGCGTAATTTTTTATAATGTTATCCCCACAAACACCATCAAATTCAGCAACAATAGCAATAGCTTTCTTTCTGCTTATTTGGCCATTTCGTATTTTTTCATTCACCGAATCTGTCGCTCGACCAAAACCAAATTTATAATACTTAAGCATCATATTGATATTAGTAAATTCTTCATCAATCATTGAAGCATTGGATAAGTCACCCGTAATATGTTCATCATGAGGTCTTAACGTTAATCCCTGTAATGCGGCATAAGCCGAATTATCATCGTTACTCCAATCATCCCAAGCCGCACCTAAATAAAATATATTGATTTTATGTTTGTCGAATCCTATTTCGTCAGGGTAAATATAGTGTTCAGCAAGGTGTGGAGAACTAACCTGTTCTTTAATCCAATCGGTTCCGCCATCTGTTAGCGTATTTAGTTTACGTAAATTATTTCCGTCAAACTCATCAATCCCCTCAACGGCAGCATCGCCGACTTGTAATGCTGGATTTTCCCCCCAAAATATGGTGTTCACCCCCATTTCTATTGCTAAACGAGGTACCGTAGAAAACAGTGACATTTCGGTAGATTTACAAACATTACCAAACTGTCTAAAAGAAGCTAAAGCTAGCTGTGCTGCAGTTTTTGGGGCTGGGGTTGCAACAATAACATCAAAACCCATTTCAATTAAATTAGAAAGGTTTTTGGCTCCGATATCAGTCATTTGTTTAGGTGGGTAAGCACAACATACAAGTAATGGCCTTAACCCTAAACGATCACGCACCCAATGGGCTTGTCGGGTACTATCTTTACCGCCACTGACCCCAACAATGCAATCATACGCACCTTTATTACGTTGTTTGGCGCGACTTGTGATGATTTTCTTTTGTAATTGCTCAAGTTTTACCCTTGAAGTCGTCAGTTGATCGCTACCTGAATATTGGCAAGCAATACAAATACCCGTGTCATTAAATGAGGCATTCGGCCTCAAATTAGTCGTTAAACAGCTTTTACAATATTTCATTTGAACTCGACTCTGACTTCATCAATTACAATAAGTTATCTCTAACTATTTACAGTTCACATAAACTTTCAAATATTCATAAATTACAGTTCTATAAACATCATTTAAATCTCAGCACACATGGCATGTGAACATGTCTTTATTTTGCTTTTTTTTCGAGCAAAAACCAATTCAAATCATCTTTAGGGTAAGCCGTATCTCGATGATAAACAAAGCCATAATCTACAAGAGTTAAATCTTTAAACATATCTAGCATTTCTCCTGCAAAATCACGCTTAAACAATTTACCGGCATGACCACGGTACGGAACTTCAACAGGAGTCGGGTTGTAATACTCAATAACACATATGTATCGAGAACTTGAACGATATAGGGCTTGATAAACAGTCGTTAAATCTTCAGGGTTAATATGAATTAACACACCTTTAATGAAGCAAAGATCATAAGCCTTTTCAGGTGAGTAGCTCAAAATGGAATCATGAAACACTTCAATATTTTGATTTTTTTTAAGCTCTGTAACCGCTTGAGCATTAATCTCTATCGCTGATAGTTTTGCATTCGGGCGCAACAATTCAATGGCTTTGAGGTTCATCCCAATGTTAGCACCAAATTCAATAATACTCTTCGTTGCGCCTGTTCGTTTTAAAATTGACGAAAATAGTACTGCATTACTCGCTATTAGCTCTTTATTATCATTACGGTCAATATAATTATTACCAAATTCGCCCGCCCAGAATGACTCTTGTTCAGTTTTGTAACTCACGTCATGTCTCCTAAAGAAATTATTTTTTTACAATTTGTTCTATCAAAAGAGCCTCAGTCATTGCTGTACCACGCTCGATATTTGCTATAGCTTTTTTGCCAATGATTTGGTCGAGATATTTGGGGGGGAAGCCAAATCCAGGGCGAATACTTTTTACGTTATCAACTGTAAACTCTTCACCTTGCTTGACGTCTTTGACTACATACAAAGAACGACGAAACTTTACATTGCCTTTTTCTGCTTCTGTTCTTTCATAGGTCACTTTACCTAGTGCTTGCCAAGCGGTTTTAGCATCATTAACCAACTGAGCAAGCTCTTTAGGTTCTAATGAAAAGCTATCATCGGCTCCACCACCACGTCGGTCTAAAGTCACATGTTTCTCAATTAAACACGCCCCTAAAGCAACAGAAGCTACTGCAGTCGCATTATCAATAGTATGATCTGATAACCCAGCCAATACGCCAAAGTAATTAGCGATATCAGATATCGTTTTCAAATTATATTGTTCAGCGGGTGCTGGGTAGCCACTGACACAATGCAAAATAACTAACTCCTTACAACCATGATGGTGAGCTGTCTCAATGGCTTCTTGAATTTCTTGTTTATCCGCCATTCCTGTCGACATAATCATCGGCTTACCAGTTTGAGCAACTCGTTTAATTAAGGGTAAATCAACTAGCTCAAACGACGCGATTTTATAAGCTGGAGTATTTAACTCTTCTAACAAATCCACCGCTGTATTATCAAACGGTGAACTAAAAATTGTTATTCCTAACTCTTTTGCTTTTTCAAACAGCGACTTATGCCAATCCCAGGGGGTATGAGCCCATTGGTAAAGCTCATATAGGTTTCGACCAGACCATAACCCGTCATTTATTTGAAAGTCTTTCTTATTACAATTAATCGTAATTGTATCTGCTGTATAGGTCTGCAGTTTGATTGCATCAGCCCCTGCTTTTTTAGCCTGTTCCATAATGCTAAAAGCTCGATTGATGTCTCCATTATGATTAGCTGAGAGCTCTGCGATTATATATGGAGGATAATTTGGCCCAATTTTTCTACCTGAAATTTCAATATAATTTTTATCCATTCATTTCCTCCACTAAAATCTTATATTTTTTTCCATTAATAACGACAAAAGCAGGAAATCGTTCAGGGTCACAAACTCTTAACAAATTAAATTGAGAGTAAATCGATGCATTCTCATCTAACCGGCTATCATCTTTAGTTCGTTTTCTATAGTACGTACCAATAGATTTACTTTGAGGATATGCACTTACGTTATCAATATGTTTACAAGCCCAGCTCATCAATTCGATTTCAGCTAGAAATAATTTATGATTAATCTCTTGATAAAGTTCTTTGCCAGTTAAGTGAATCGTTTTTTGACGCCAAATATCTCCTGTATCAACTTCATCTTCAGCATTGATTAATGAGAGCGTTAATTTATCTACTCCATTAATAATGTCCCACACATGTGGGCTCCAACCTCGCCCTCTTGGGAGGTCGCTTGCGTGTAGAACTAAATTATAAGTAAACATCTCTCTCACATTTTTACTCACAATTTCTGAACATGAAACCAAGAATAAAATATCACCGGCATAATCTATCTCAGCTAAGGAATTTAATAATTTAATATTATACAGCTCAGATTTTTGCTGTTTCCAATCCTTTAAATAAGAATAAATAGGGTGAGCAGAGTTACTGCATATTATGGTTATATTTTTCATACTAACCTTAGGATTTCTCGAACCACACGATGAGCACCATTACCATCACAAATTAATAAGTTGTTTTGATACAACATTTTCCAGTTGAAACGTAAAGTCTCATATTTCAAAATTAATTCACTGGAAATATCATTCAATTGAATTTTATAACCACAACCACTAGCTACAATTTGGTCACAAATGTTCAATTGATTTTCAGCTAATGGAATCATTATACTAGGCAGCCCTAAACAGGCCCTTTCCCATGATGTCGTTCCTGCCGCACCGATCGATACATCATGTTCCATCATCAGCTGAGCCATGTTTTCGGAAAAGTCGATATGCAAAATATTTAAATACTTTTGACAAAAATTAGCCACACTAATATAGCTAGGAGACTTTTTACTCAATAGTACAGTTACGCTTATATTCTTTAACAACATTAGTTGCTTTAACACCGCTAGCGTTGCATTGGGAGCATCAACCCCTCCCATGCTAACTAAGACTCTCCCTCTTTCTTTCGGTTTTTCACGCTGCAGAGCACTATTTCTCAGTTTCGTAAATTCAGGAGCCAATAGTGCATAGCGACTTCCCATCAGAGCAATATTAACGTCGAAGTACTCATTCGGCTGTCTACCTAAAGATTGATCGATAACCATATCTGCACAATGATGTCGCGTCAGATCATCTATGGCAATAATCTTACAGTTCAAACAATCACGTACTTTTTGCTGCCATAAAAACTCAATTGCATAATGGTCTGTAACAACGATATCTGCTTGTTTAATGGTCTCTAAAAAGTCAACGGCATCCTCTAATTGCGAACATTGCAACCAAGCTAAATAATCAGCATCCGTTTGTGGAGAAACAACCGGATTAATTGCTGGCAAAACTATTAATTGAAATCCTTTACTGGTGATATACTCATTTAAGTTACCTTCCAAGTCTCTACTTACAAACTCAATTTGATAACCATGGCATTGCAATGCTTCAGCCAAAACTAAACATCTCATAGTATGGCCATTGCCAATATGGATTGATGCATCGACTCGAAATACAACTTTTATCATAAGTTTTCTTGCATTGCTAAATAGAGAGCTTCTGCGAAATCCCAATCATCTTGGGTGTCAATATCTTGAACTTGTTTCCTTGGTAATACTATACAGCGAGAATGCTCTGAAAATATTGAAAGCCCGGCCAGAAAAGCAGAAGCTTCTCCCCAGTAAAATTGACCTGCATCATGGTATGACTCAACTAAATCTTGCGAGCGGGTTTGCTCATATTCAGGTGAAAACATTGCCACGCTGCCATCTTCAGATAATTTGATTGCACGCTGTATTGGGAAAGCAAATGTTGTTGCGCTAAAGGCAAACTTAACGTGTTCCTCTTTCACTAACTGCCAGCCTTTTTGTAAATCTCTCACTTTTATAAAGGGAGCAGTAGCATAAATGCAGCAAACAAATTCAGGGGCCCAAGATTGTTCTATACACCAAGCAACAGCATGCTGCATAACATCCATCGTTGTAGTGTAGTCATCTGCAATTTCACTAGGCCGTATAAAGGGCACATCCGCACCAAAAGATTTAGCAATTTCAGCTATTTCAAGATCATCAGTAGAGACTATGACTTTATCAAAGCTATTTGAAGCAAATGCAGCTTCAATTGAGTAAGCAATCATCGGTTTTCCATGGAACAACTTAATATTTTTGCGAGGAATACGCTTACTGCCTCCCCGTGCGGGAATGATGGCAATTCTCATGATTCAGCTCCCAAAATCTCAGTTAGGCTTTTAACAACATGATCTTGTTGTTCTTCTGTCATTAAGTGGAACATAGGTATTGAGATTGCTTCTTGATAATATGATTCAGCGTTAGGAAAGTCTCCGTTCTCAAACCCCATCTCTTTATAATAAGGTTGAGTATGAACGGGGATATAATGCAAATTCACACCGACTCCGTTATCACGTAATAAGGTAAATACCTTTTGATGAGACAATGAAACTTTATCCAGTTGAAGACGAATAACATATAAATGGAGGCCGGAATATGTCGATTCAAGCTGAAATGGCAATATGATAGGTAGTTGAGATAACAACTGCCGATAGCGTGTTGCTATTTTATGTCGAGTACTTACAAAGTCATCTAAGCGGTTCATTTGAGAGATACCTAAAGCAGCTTGTAACTCTGTCATTCTGTAGTTAAATCCGAGAGCAGTTTGCTCATAGTACCACCCGCCATGAATTTGATTTTTCATCAAGTCAGGGTTGCGGGTGACCCCGTGGCTTCTAAATAACTGCATTTTTTCAGCTAAATGCAAGCTATTTGTCATCGCAGCGCCCCCTTCAGCGGTTGTCACAATTTTCACTGGATGAAAACTGAACACTGTAATATCGGAGTATTTGCAGCTACCAACAGGGGTATCTTGATATCTGCCGCCTATCGCATGCGAAGCATCTTCAATAATGCTAAATCCATACTTAATAGATAAAGCATGGATTTTCTTCATGTCACAAGATTGGCCGCATAAATGAACAGGAATAACAACTTTGGGTAATTTCCCCATCCCCTTAGCAGTTTCAAGCTTTGCTGCTAGTTCAGTTACACTCATATTGTATGTTTGAGGATCGATATCGACAAAGTCCACTTGAGCTCCACAATATAAGCCACAATTAGCTGAAGCAACAAATGTAATTGGTGATGTCCACAACCAATCTCCTTTACCTAATCCCAGTGCTAAACATGCAATATGTAATGCAGAAGTCGCACTATTCACTGCAACTGAATATTGTGCTTTGGTATATGAAGTTAAAGCCGATTCAAATGCAGGAACCTTAGGCCCTTGAGTCAGAAAGTCTGACTGTAAAACCTCAATGACCGCATCTATATCTTGTTGTGATACTTCTTGTTTACCATATGGGATCATCTGTCACTACACCGTAAAATCAGCATCAATATGTTTTTTAATTAACTCACGTAACCCTTCTACGGTTTCCCACTCCACGTTCGTACCTGAATCATACTTAAATCCAAACGGCACTTTAATCGCTTTGTGATGTTGTAAGTAGTCTTCTTCCGAGTATGTATATGATACTGAAGGTAAAATTGCATAATAACGGCCTAAATCAATAGTATTTAATGAATCTGTATCGGTAATCATTTCTTCATGAAGCTTTTCACCAGGCCTTACACCAACAACATTAATTTCACATTCAGGGGCCACAGCTTTTGCTACATCTAAGATTTTATAAGAAGGGATTTTAGGAATAAAAATCTCACCACCGAGATGATTCCCTAGCGCATACATCACCATATTTACGCCATCTTGCAAGGATATATTAAAGCGAGTCATATCCTTATGAGTTATAGGCAGCACCCCTTCTTTCTTTTTTGCCATGAAATAAGGAATAACAGATCCTCGTGAGCCCATCACGTTGCCATATCGAACCACACTAAAACGAATATCTCTAGAACCTTTAATATTATTAGCTGCAGCAAATAATTTATCTGAAGCTAGCTTTGTTGCTCCATATAAATTGATGGGTGCACATGCTTTGTCTGTTGATAGTGCTACGACATCTCGAACGCCACATTGCAGCGCCGCATGGATAACATGTTCCGCGCCATCAATATTGGTTCTTATACATTCTGTTGGATTATATTCAGCGGTATCAACTTGTTTGATTGCTGCAGCATGAATGATGACATCCACACCTTCACATGCTTGCGTTAGACGATTTTGGTCTCTCACATCACCAATAAAGAAGCGTAACTGTGGAAATTCTTTTCTAGGATATTGCTGCTGGATTTCGAATTGTTTTAACTCATCACGAGAATAAATAATCACTTTTTTTACATCAGGATATCGCTGTAAAATCGTTTTTACAAATTGCTTACCAAAAGAGCCTGTGCCACCTGTGATCAACACTGATTTACTGTTTAGCATTAATTATTCCCCATAAAACTCTTTTAGACTTAAGTGACACAGATAAACATTCTCTAAATTATTTTTAACCAAAAGGTGAATATGGTCTCAAATAGGATCTCTTAGTCAAAAAGTCGACGATTACATTTCACTCAAATTTGAAAGCAAACATTAGACCATTATTTATCCAACTAAGAGTTTTTCTCAAATATCTCATTGAAAGTCGGTTAACATATAATAGATTAACTTCCATTAAACCATTTAAATCAGCTCCTTGACACCTAACCTACCATTCATAGTACCACGTGAAATTCTTGTAGAGTAACTACTGAAACGTGTTAGCTCACTTCTGATAAATCATTTTAGGTTAATCTTAAAAAAGTCATATTACTTTCCCCAAGAAACCATACACCACCTCCAGTTATCAATAAGTTAAATTCAGCCCAATAATGTCACCAAGTTAACAGTTGGTAATTTATATACCTAGTTGTTACCGATATATAAGGTGATAAAACCATTATTCATGTCATTAGTCACAGTTTGTAAAACTGTATATTGGAAATCCTTATTATTAATATTGTAATACAAATAAATAAGGCCTTAGATAGAGTTTGCGATGTCATCTAATAAACTAGTTTTGTTGGTTTGTGTTGTGTTTTTTCTTTGTTCGAATGCAAATGCTGCTTCGTTGGATTTTCGCCAAGAATATAAAAGCGGAACAGATCAGCATGCTAGTCGTGTCAAAATGGGGCACACTTTTGACAGCAATTTCTCAGTTGGTTTAGAACTTAAATTTAAAGGCGCTGATGGCAAGTTCATGGAAGACTTACAGTCGAATGGGTCTGAATTAGATTTAGGCTACCGATTTAAGCTCAATGACCAATGGACACTTAGCACTGGAATACCTATTGAATTTGGTTCGTCTGGTGCCACCTACAAGCCGCAGTTACGCTTAACTTATACCTCTAACTCTATTGATGGCCTTTCATTAAGTGGTCGATATCGCCTAGATGTAAAACCTGGTGAAGATATTAAACATTTAAGGCATCGTTATACCGTTAATGTTGGATATAAATACCAAAACTGGACCTTCGGTTTTGAAGGAAATTATTACTACGCCGATAATTCTGAGTACTTGCTATATAACGATAGTAGAACAAACTATGAAAATAATTTAACGGCTCACTATAAAATAGGCAACTGGACTCCTTGGGTAGAATTCGGAGATGTTTCTGTTTCTGATGACTCTAGTCAAAGAGAATTGAGAAGTCGTATCGGGATAAGGTATAGCTTTTAATAACTTAGTTAACCCTATTTGTAGGACAAATGATGCGATTTATCTCCTAATCTGCTTTAGCAGTCTCTGGGTTATCAACTAAAAACAGCTGGGCTGTATATTGAACCATGACTGTTAAGTCTTGTTGGCTAGCTATTAAGTAATAGCAGTTGTGTATTTTTATAAGGTTGAGAGCGCGGTTTCGCCCTCTCAACAAAGTGAATGATTTATTCAGGTTTTTTAAAGACAAGCGTAAATCTATCAGTATTACCTGTAACTGTTTTGCGGCCAACTTCATAACGAAGTTCGTCATCTGGTCGGTAAAACATATCTGAGGACTTCTCTAATACAAAGCCTGCAGCTTGCACCTCTAAAATAACCTCTACAGGATCTTCACGGCGGCGCATTTCGTCTGCTTCTGGCATCATGTGTCTGCGAGTATGATCGACAATCACATAAACTCCACCAGGTTTTAAAGCGTCAAATGTGGCTTTGTTCAGCTTGGCTTTATCTTCTAAATTAAAGTTATGATACTCACGAATACTCAGCATCATATCGGCATCTGTCATACCAAAATCAATATTACCTAAGCTGAACCTTCTCTCTTTAGAATTCCAATCAAGTTCTATAGGTAGCTTTTTAGTTTTACTCATCGCATTTATCGAGAGTAAATCATCCATTTCATCTAGCCACTCTTTCTTAAACGCAATATGAAACTCACCTTTATCTTTAAGTATAGGTGCCAGAATCTTACTATACCAACCACCTCCAGGAACAAGCTCAATGACTTTCATATCAGGTTTCAAACCAAAAAACTCAAGTGCAACCTCGGGATTACGATTAGCATCCCTTAACTTGTCAGCTTCTGTACGGTGATCCATCTTCATCACTTCGAGGACATTTTCTTGAAAGGGAGTGAGTGCTGCTAATGATGGAAATGAGCAAAAAGCCGATGCACTAACAAGCAACGACGCAAGAAGAGTTTTATTCATGGTAATCCTTAAAAATTAGCTTCCTTAGCGAACAGCTAACATAAGGGAAACTAGCTACATTCGCACTTACTAATGTGTTGCTAATTATGTTTATTAGATTTTAAATTATAGACTGAGGTGCTTGTTTATTACTAACAACCGCTAGTGTTTTGAGTATAGGTAGGTTCAGTTGTATTAACTGATAAGTAAAAAACAAAACACGTATCTGAAAAAGCATATCCTTTCGGTATCACAATAGAGATAACCCCCAAGAAATCCAATACTCCCCAATCTTCGGTGATAGGTGTATTTAGCTGCGCAAACGTAACGGTTTCAAACGTGCCTTCAACAATTTTTTCAATATTATCTAAAGACGGTTTTATATAACCAAAAGTTGTTGTGACCGTTTCCCCATCTAGATCAACAACACCATCGCTTAGGCTCTCTTGCCCCTGAATTGCGGATTTGGAGTAAACCAAACTGTTAGCAGATTTTAAACTTCCTTCAATTCCCGAAAGATTTGCAATAACAGCATCGGATTTTATGTTTAAGAATTTCGGCGCAGCAATAACAGCAATTATGCCTAGAATAATGATCACTACAACCAGCTCAATTAACGTAAAACCTCTTAACTGATTGTTATGTCTAATTGACATCTCCATTCCCTCGTTCAAGTCACTTTTAACAGTGTAATAAGTCCTATTAAATAACTCTGTACTTAAATTGATGATTAATCAAGCTAACTCATCATAAGTAACTTAAAAAATTAAGTATTTTAATCATTAACTATAAATGACGCTGCTAGATTACTAGCATAAAAAAGCCAGTACGATATACGTACTGGCCTTTCATCACTTAAAATGAATGATGACATTCTAACCTTAGTGATTCATGATTTTTTTAAGCAAATACCATTCGCCACCACATCCCAGGTAAGCTCGTAAAACCAGTGGTGTAATGCTTGAGTTCTCCGCCTTTAAATACCATCACAGTAGGTGTGACTTGTACTGACCACTCTCTGGCTAAAAAGCTTTGCTGATCGTTAATCGTACTCAGGGTGTAACCTTTATCAGCTAAGAAGTGATTCAACCTGTCATCGCTACCAGAGCTCATCGCCACTGATACCACAGGATAATGCTCGCTCATTATATCAACGGCTGGAGTAACAAAATTGCACACTGGACACCAAGTCCCCCAAAAATAGACTAAAACAGGGTCTTCTTGGCTCATGCCCATCACATCAACTAAATTGCCATCCAAGTCCAAAGCGCTTATAGGCGGCAAAACTTCTGTAGGAATATCCTTGCCGCGCCACAAATCAACAGCGGTGGAAACAACTAAAAACAACAGCAACATTATGCCTAGTTGTTTTAAGCCGTTTAATCCTTTTTGAGTCCAAGTTTTTTTATCTAAATCTGCCATGTTCTATTATTCATACCAATGTGTTTACTGATGATGCTTCACTTAATTGATAAGACCGAGCATTATCTAATTTGTATTCAGTTCAACACATTAAAATTGATTAATTACCTGATGCACGCTCAATGGCAGCAAGTACTTGCTCAGTGGTTAATATCACTGGTAACTTGATACCTTCTGGCGCGTTAGGGCCATATACAACGTTAAATGGCACGCCAAAGCGACCATGGCTTTGTAAGTAATCAGTAATTGGCTGAGACGCCGTTGTCCAATCACCTTCAACCAAGGTTATGCTGTCTTGCTTTAACGCAGAATAAACAGGATCTTGAAGTATTACCCCAACTTTGTTGGCTTTACAGGTAATACACCAATCCGCTGTCACATCCACAAATACCGTTTTACCCTGAGCTACGCTGCTAGCAATATCGGTTTGCTCGAGTGGTGTCCATGCTAAATCTGTCGGCAGAGGATTTGACCAATCATCTGACGTAGCGAACGCGCCAATAGCAGCAATCATTAGCACCATGCTAAAGCTAGCAATCACAGCAGGTAGACCATAATGTTTAGCCATCAGACCAAAGAATATAATGACGAATAATGCCGCAACCACCCACAACACCACCACGCTGATAAAGCTAGATAACAAGCTGATTAACCACAAACTAGTTATCAATAACATTACCGAGAAGAACACTTTAACGATGTTCATCCAACGGCCAGGTTTAGGGAAATAGCGGGCAATCTGTGGGAACATTGCCACTAATATCCAAGGCAGTGCCATACCAATGGCTAGCGCAGTAAATATCACCACTAGACTCAATACATCCGCCCCTAATGCAAATGCGACAGCAGTACCTAAAAACGGTGCACTGCATGGTGTCGCTAACAATGTCGCAAACATCCCTTGCAAGAAGTGACCACGATGATCATTACCGCCTGTGGTTGCCAACTTAGTTTGCAAACTCGATGGCAAGTTAATTTCAAATGCCCCAAGCATATTAACTGCAAATACTGAGGTCACTACCACCATAAAGCCAATAAACCATGGGTTTTGGAATTGCACTCCCCAGCCAATGGCTTGACCTGTAAATTTAAGCGTAATAACAAAGGCAGCCAACAGCCAAAATGACACAATGATACCTAAAGCTGAGGCAATAAATTGTGAACGAATTTGATTTTTTTGTAGATCTGGCGCCGCAATGACTGAGCTAAGTTTCATGCCTAATACAGGTAATACACACGGCATGACATTAAGAATTAAGCCACCTATAAGGGCGAACAACATCATAGTTAGTAGCGAGCTACCTGCAGCTTCTATTGAAGTTGGCTGTACTCCAGTTTTATATTCATATGCACGCTGATTGTCGCTCACCGTGACATTAAGTTGTTTCTCTAATAGTTTTGGATCCCCTGACCAATTTGATACTTCAAATTGCGCCACCCAAGCATCACTGCCATCGGGTTGAGATTGACGAGTCACACCTATCGGGTTGAAGTTAGTCTCTTTATCGCCATCAACAATCACTTGTGGCCTGCGCCACTGGCTATCTAATACTGTGACTTGCAGTAATTCTTTAATGCTGTCCCAGCCAATGTTGATATTTTCTGCAGATGTTTTTGAATCGACCTGTTGCGGTACAGTAGAAACTGACTTGTTAAATGCGAACATCGCTTCTGTGTCAGCTGTAAGTTCGTCAGCTACAAAATCTAATTCAAGTTCATAGTCGGTTAATACACATACTGTAGTGCACGAAGACAAAGTGAATTTGCCTTTCAGAGCCGTATTCTGGTTAATATCGTCAACTTTCAGGTGAATAGGGAATACACCTTCGTGCTGATACCCCTGAGTTTTATAACCCATAATGGTATATTGCTGCGGTGTTGGCCATTGCCAATCCACCACATCAAGGTTAGACGACTCACTCCAATCTATTTTAGGCGCAATTCCGCCCTCACCCGGCGTACGCCAGTACATCTTCCAATCATCATCTAACTGAACATCTAAAATAGCCGGAACCGTTTGCGTGGTTTCATCTAATTCCCCCGTCAGCATAAAGCGCACTTTAACTGGAGGGTGATTATCATTCACAAGCCAACCTGTCGAGGCGGCATTGGCCAATGGAGTGATGCTTGCCAGCATCAACATCAAAGTAGAAAAAATGATCGTTTTGACAATATTCAACAAACTTTCCTTATATTGCCCTCATTCTGATCGAGCAATAAATACGGTTGTAAAATGACAATTAAAAAATGCGTTACCAAGGACATAGACGATGGCAGCTTAATAGACCGAAATAATGACAAAATAGTTCATCTAATGTCACTAAATTAGTGGATAAAGTGTAAATCTGTGAAGCGGTACTTTATTTATTGATTTTCATGACAACACACCCATTTCCCCCACTCTCATCTAACGCTGTATTTCTGACATAAACTGAAACAGGTTAAATATAGACATACGTTTGAATGATTGCTTTAATCGATTCAGGTGTTTTTGTTGTATTTCGATATTGTGGCCCCAAAGGCATAACTCATCTGAAGTTGAGACACCAAGGAAAGGCAAGACTCACTCATTTATCAATAAAATGAGACAACAATAATAAGGATAATTTTCCATGAAAGTAATGCATTTGAATAAACTCATGCTAGCTATTGGCGTTGCATCTTCAGTTTTTATCGCAGGTTGCGGCAATGACACTGACTACTCTCGCTCCCCTGAAGTTACCCCTGAACCTGAAGTCACACCGCCACTACAAGCTTTTGCGCCAGACGGGATGCTTAAAGCACAAATTCGCCGCACAGCCTATGGCGTTCCACATATTCAAGCCGACAACCTTGAAAGCTTGGGCTTTGGTAGCGGTTATGCTCAAGCTCAAGACAATTTATGTGTCATGGCTGACGGATTCGTAAAAGCAAACTCTGAACGTTCAATGTATTTTGGTCCACATGCCTCAATTGATTTTGCTACTGGTTTACCAACATCAGAAGATAACGGTAATTTAGTCTCGGATTTTGCCTACAAAGCATTAAAAATACGAGAAATGGCCGAAGCCCAGTATCCACAATTTAGTTATAACTCACGTGCATTAATGGAGGGTTTTAGCGCAGGCTACAATCAATTCCTAGCCGATGTTGAAGCTGGTGAGCAAGAAGCTGAGCCATTTTGTGCAGGCCAGCCTTGGGTAAAACCCATCGAAGGGGTGGATATTGCCAATTATTTATTTTCAATTGCCCTGCTCCCGGGCGCAGCAAACTTCTTAGATCTGATTTTTTACGCAAATCCTGGTGATGGCGAAGAATACTTACCTCGCATTGTTGGCCCAGCGCCTTCAGCTACTCAAACCGCGTTTATTCAAGATGTGAACAGTAAACTAATCGCTCGCGCTAATACCATTACTACCCCAGAAACTAATCCACGTGATTTAGGCTCAAACGGCTGGGGGTTAGGTAAAGATAAAACCGAAAACGGTAAAGGCATGGTATTAGGTAATCCTCACTTCCCTCATACGGGCAATCTGCGTTTTTGGCAATCTCATATCACAATTCCAGGTCAACTGGATGTTATGGGCGGCTCACTCGTTGGCATGCCAGGGCTAATCAATATTGGCTTTAACAAAGACCTAGCTTGGACACATACCTTCTCAACTGCTGAACATTTCGTGATGTATAACCTTGAACTCGTCAGTGGCGATCGCCTTCAATATCTCTACGAAGGTAAACCGATGCCGATTACCAAAGAAACCGTACAAGTCGTTGTGAATGGCGGTGCTGCGGGGATGCTTATTGCTGAAAAAGACATATACACTACAGCAAAAGGCCCGATTGTCGAAGCTCCAGCAGCCCTTGCCCCCTTTGGTTGGGATGACGGTCAAGCCTTTATGCTGCAAGATGCCAACATGGCTAACAAAGATCCTATCGATCATTGGTTCGCGATGAATCGCGCTAGTAATAAAGATGAGTTTCAGCAAGCATTTAAGAACTATGACGGAGTTATTTTTAATAACACCATGTACGCCGATAAAGAAGGTAATGCCTTTTACATTGATGACTCAACAGTTCCGGGCTTAAGTGACTTTGCCGTATCGTTACTTAAAACTAATCCAGATATTATTGCAGCCAGAGAGCAAGCTGGTTTTACGATTTTACCCGGTAATACTTCAATCTTTGATTTTGACGGACCAACACCTTATCACCGCGCACCAAAGCTTGAGCGTACTGACTTTGTGCAAAACTCTAACAACTCATTCTGGTCAACTAACCTAGCTGAACCATTAGAAGATTATTCACCAATGTATGGCAAGGAACGTGGCCAGTTATCACTTCGAACCCGTATGGCACTGACATTAATGGAAGATGCCGCTGGTGATGATGGTAAGTTCAATGTTGATGAGTTAGAAGCTGCAGCATTATCAAATCGTATTTACTTAAACGATCTGATATTTGCTGATTTAATCAGCCAATGTGACGCTCAAGGCGACACAGCTGTAATGGTTAGTGACACCATATCTAAGGACATCAGCTCTGCGTGTATGGCGCTAAAAGGCTGGAATGGCAAGCAAGATAACGACAGTGTCGGCGGCGCATTGATTCGTGAGTTTGCCCATCAGTTTGATCAAAACAGCATGTTAACTGTGCCATTTGATTACCAAAATGCGGCAATGACCCCCAATACATTAACCACTGACGGCAGTGCATTGGTTGCTCTTGCTCGTGCAGCTCTAAATGTCGAAGCTGCAGGTTTTAGTGTCGACGCGCCTATGGGCACAGTTCAGTTTGTTGAAAAATCACTACCTGATGGCAGCGCTTCGGGCACTAAACTTCCTTGGCCTGGCACTCACAATGCTGAAGGTGGATTTAATGTATTCTCAACCAGTTTGTCAGGCGATGATACCTTAATACCTCAGCATAAATACGCTGCTGTAATGGATGCCGTATCAGCTGCTCCGCTTTCTTCAGGCTTAACTGCAGAGGGTTACCAAATCCGTTATGGTTCAAGCTGGATGATGGCAGTAAGCTTTACTGACGATGGCCCAGTGGCCAAAGGAATTCTTACTTACTCAGAGTCTAGTAATGTCCTTAGCCCATCGTTTGCAGATCAAAGCGTACTGTATTCAACTGAAAAGCAGTTCCGTCCGTTGTTATTCACTGAAGCAGACATTGCAGCATCGGTTGAAAGCACCACAGAACTAAGCTTTCAAAAAGGTGAATAGCTTTCTGTTAACTCGTTAATAATCACTTAACTGCACCTTATATGCACCTTTAGCTGCATATAAGTTGTCATCGATACCAAAGCCCGCATTTTGCGGGCTTTATATTGATACAAGTACAGCTAAAAAGCTCAAGGCGTAATGGGAAAAACAATTTAAAACAACAGTGCCCCACTCAATTAAGCAATTCGCAATAAACACCAACAAAAACAACCTAAGCACAACCCGCAAGAAACACCGAAACCCCAAATAAGATACAAATAGATCTAAGGTTAACTCCGAGTTTACATCGGTATATTTTATTTGTAGCCCCTCATTACACATGGCTAAAATCTCGGTCAATTCCCAGTAAAGGGAATACATAAATAAGAAATGGGGTTCAATATGAAAATGTTTAAATCAGCTGCAGCTTTAGCTGTCGGTGTGGCGTTGCTTACGGGTTGCAACGACGAAACAAACAACTACTATCCAGGTGAACCAGCACCTGAAACAACAGATGTACGCATCGGTGCTTATAACTTGTCATTTGACAGAAGTACCTTTGAAGATCTTGTCGCTGAAATGGCGTTAACCGTCGCAGAGCAAGATGAATTAATGGAGAAATGGTTCGATGAGTCACTTAGCGACGAAGAACTAGCTGTGGCAGAAAAGGTTATTCAAATTCGCAACGTTGCAGCAATTATCCAAACTGAACGACCTGCAATCTTATGGATGGGTGAATTCAATAACGATGGGACAGCAGAAAGCCAACAAGCAATTCAAGGTTTCCGTTTAAACTACCTGACTGTGCCACAAAATGCGTTAGGTTCAACATCTGAAGAATTTGAAGCCCTTGAGCCAATACAATTTGGTTATTTTGAAAACTTCGCCACAAATACTGGCCTATTAAGTGGTCACGACTTGAACCACGATGGTAAAGTTGCCCTTCCTGATGATGCTTGGGGCTTTGGATTCTACCACGGTCAATATGCATTCAGCTTACTATCTCAATACCCAATTGATACAGATAACATCCGTACTTTCCAAGACTTCAAATGGAAAGACATGCCAGGTGAAACCAACCCAACCATCATTAACTGTGAAGACGAAAACAATCCGATCCCAGAAGGAAAGGCATGTGGTGATGAATGGTACAGCGCTGAGGCATGGGCAGAAAAGCCAATGTCATCTAAGAACCATGTTGATGCACCTATTATCATTCCTACAGCAGATGGCGATAAAGTCATTCACTTATTAATGTCGCACCCAACACCACCTATTTTCGACACTGTGACTGAAAACAACAAGTTACTTAACCGTGCTGAAATCAAATTCTGGGATGATTACACATCTGGTGAAGGTAGCTATATTTACGATGATGAAGGTAACAAAGGCGGTATCGATAGCGATGCATCATTTGTGATCTTAGGTGACTTGAATGCTGATCCAGAATCTGGAGACGGCTACTTAGATACCATCAAAGACTTAATGTACAGTGACCAAGTTAACCAACTTGCTACTCACGGAATTTACGCACCAAGTAGCTTAGGCGGACCAGAGTGTTTGTCTAACGGTGAATGTAAAGAAGAAAACTGGGGCACTAAGTACCCAGATCTTGTGACCAGCACATCTGGTTTACGCTTAGACCACGTTATCCCTTCAAGTGACTTGAATGTGACCGATTCAGGTGTATTCTGGCCAGCGACTTTCGAAGAAGGTCGTCTAATGATGAATGACGAGCGTGTAGGTAATTGGGGCGGCGGCGGAAAGTCAGTATCTTCTGATCACCGTTTAGTATGGATTAACGTAGAACTTTAATCCGTCAATAAGCTCAATAATTCAGACTAAAAACTGATACTAAAAAGCCCGCGATTTGCGGGCTTTTTTATTACCAATTTATATATTATCGAGCTATTTTATTCCCAAATCATTTTATGACTAGTTAATTTAGGGCTAGTTATTTTAGGACTAGAGATTACCTATCAGGCTTACGGAGCAAATTAGCTTTCATCCGCTTCCAGTTCTAGTTGCAATTTTTCTAGTTCATCTAAAATCCGTAAAAACTTTTGACCAAATTCAGTGACTTGATATTCCACTCTTGGCGGTATTTCATTAAATGTCAGTCTTTCTAAAATACCAAATTCAACGTTTCGCTTAAGGCATTCATTCAGCACTTTTGTGGTTAAGCCTTCAACATGATTAACCATTGCACCGGGACGATTAATGTCGTTTGCTAATAGTTGATACACGGTCAGTGACCACTTACATCCATAAATTGTTTCAACCATCCGCGCACTTTTTTCAGGCGCAGACCTTTTTGAAAATAACACCTTTGATTGTTTCATTATTCTCTTCCGATTAATGCGCACGTTAGTAAGCATGATGGCATCAACCACCGAACACAACATCCTCTTTATTCTCGAGCCATAAAGGATGTTTCGTCATCACTTTACTGAACATCTTGCTTTGCAAATAACGATTAAGCCAAGCTCTTAAATTGGGATATGGCGACTGTAGATACCATTGCCGCTCAACACGGGCAAACTGACGAATAAACGGCAATAGCGCGATATCAGCCAAGCTTTCTCTGTCTGCCATTAAATAACTGTGCTGAGACAACAACTTTTCTAACTGTTCGATATAGATTTCACATGCCTGTCGGCACTCAGCAATATTCGACTCACTATATCGTTTGGCGCATTTATAATTTTCTAGACAGCGTTTAAACTCACTATCAAATTGATAAATAAGCGTCAGCATGGCATCAAACGCTTCATCATTATCAGCACACAATAAATCATCAGGATCACCTTGAGTTAACGCCCAAAGCATCAGCTCGTAACTTTCTTCGATAACCTTACCGTTTGGGGTTACCACAACAGGCACGGTTCCCTTAGGTGAAGCCTGTAACATTTCAGCGGGTTTATCGCTCAAAACTAAATCACGCAGTAAAACAGCTTGCTGTGACTTATAAATTGCAATTCTTGCCCGCATTGCAAACGGACAATTTCTTAACGAATAGAGTACGGGTAAATCCATGATTTTATTCATTGTTGTGCTGTTTTCCCTACAACTTATATACGAGCTTACTAATTAATAATGTACTTTAACGATATTCATTAGCAAAATATACGGGTAACATCCCCTCACTAAAATTAACTGAGAACCTTTTAGAACATGAAATCGAAGATTGAATTATTAGCCCCTGGTGGTGATGTCGAAGCGATTAAAGCGGCCATTATTGCGGGTGCAGATGCTGTTTATTGCGGCTTAGATACATTTAATGCCCGTAATCGCGCTGCTAATATTTCCTTCGATCAATTGGTCGGGATCATAAGACTTGCCCATCAATACGATTGTCGAATTTTCTTAACGCTTAATATCGTCATTTTAGAGCAAGAGTTTAAGACTCTGATGAAGTTGCTGAATAAACTGGTTAATACCACTTTAGATGGCGTGATCGTGCAAGATATGGGACTGCTTTATGTATTACGTAAACATTTCCCGACCTTAGATATCCATGCATCGACTCAGTTAACGACTCACAATGCGGGTCAAATTCCATTTTTAAGACAACTTGGTGCAACTCGAGTTAATTTATCTCGTGAGCTAAATCTGCGGGAAATCACTACATTGGCAACCGTAGCTAAAGAGCATGACACTTTATTAGAAGTGTTTGTTCATGGTTCATTATGTGTCGCATTCTCAGGTTTGTGTTATTCAACCTCAGCTAGCGCTGGTAATTCAGGTAACCGTGGCCGCTGTAGCCAAGCATGCCGAGAAGAATACGAAACCACAGAATCGGGCAATAACTTTCCCCTGAACATTAAAGACAATTCGGCCTTTTTTGACTTACCTGCGCTTATTGATGCTGGGGTTTATTCGTTTAAAGTTGAAGGTCGTATAAAAGGTGCAAGTTACGTTCACACCGTTATTGATAGTTTCCGAAAGCAAATTGACGGCTATGTTGAAACAGGCGAGCTAACCCAAAGCGGCGAACGTTTATATAAAGTCTTTAACCGCGATTTCACCAATGCCTTCTTGCGCGGTGACTTAAACCAATCAATGTTTATTGATAACCCACGTGATAACTCTAAAAACCACTTGGTTGATCAACTTAAAGCCGACAAAGGCGAATCTATTTCAGTGGTGCAAATCCATGATGCGCAGCAGCAACTGCAACTCGATAAGCAGGCAATCAATGCATCGGTTGACGATAAAATAGCTCACTTAAGTATTGAGAAAATCAAACTCAAGTTAAGTTTTGCCAGTGAACAAGATAGGCCACTGACATTAACGGTCACCACTGAGCAAAACAGCAGCGACTTAGCTGATGCTGACACTAAAACAGTGATGTTTAGCTCAACAAGTTTAATGCGACCAAGTGAAAAATTAAGTGTTGATAAAGAAGCGATTGAAAAACGCTTTAAAAATATCAATAACGCCAACTATGAATTAGTTGAGCTTGAAACTGACCAACTTACCGATGGCATGAGTATTCCTTATCGTGAAATCACCACACTTAAAAATGAGCTATTAGCTTATTTAAATGACGGTATTGAAGTCATAGCAGAAGTGGAATTGCCAAAGCTTGAACGCCATGCAAAACCTGCTGAGCAAAAGCCTGCACTATCGATGCTGATTTGTGACGAAGAAGACGCCAAGCTTGCCGATGTGACTGAAGGGGATATTTACTTCAAGTTACCCGACGCTTACAAACGTGGTTGTACTAAATATGTCGATTTTCTGCAGCAAAATCCAAGATTAATCCCTTGGTTCCCGCCAGTACTTATTGGCAAAGACTACGATGTCGCGCTTAATATTTTAGAGCAAGTGAAACCACCACTTATTGTCACCAATAACACTGGTATCGCTTACCGCGCCCAACAGCTTGGCGTTAAATGGATTGCAGGGCCGTTCTTAAACACCACTAACTCTTATGCGTTATTAGCGATGAAAGAAGGCTTTGACTGCGCTGGCGCGTTTATTTCAAATGAAATTAACAAGCAACAAATTAAGCAAATCGCCAGACCAAACAACTTTAAAATGCTTTACAGCATTTATCACCCAATTTTATTAATGGCTAGTCGTCAGTGTTTCTTCCAACAAAGTGTTGGTTGTGAAAAACCGCGTATTGATAATGGTTGTATGTTGTCCTGTGATAAGTCCACCAGCATCAAAAACCTCAAAGGCGACTCATTTGCCATTGATAAACAAAAGGCAGGTTACCCAAGTATTTATAATCAAGATCAATTTTTAAATACTGAGATTATTGACGATTTAAGCCATATGTTTGATGGCTTTATGATTGATTTAACCAACATTGGTGCAGGTGATAGAGAGTCTCCAGATAAGGTTGAACTGATTAAGCAGTTTGAAGCCTTACTCGATGGGCAATTTAATGCCAGTGATACGTTAGCCAAAATGGTGCCAGAGTCTACTCATCTGCAATACCAAAATGGTTTGTAAGTCTGACTGCATTATGACTTAGCATTCAAGATACTATCTAGCCCTGCTTATATTTTGCAGGGCTTTTTTATGCTCATAACAAGCTGAAAAATTTAAATTTAACGCTAACCAATACAAAAACTGCAACAAATTGTATCACCAAGCGTTTACTCATTTATTCATTAAGTCCATTTAAACACTTGTTTAAATTAAGGTTTTTATACTCTTTAGCATATCATCCTAAAAAACAACTCTAAGCAGTTGTTTTAGCTACTTTAAATCTCATTAAGTTTGCATTACATTCTTGATACATTTTGAGGTAAACATCACATTTAACTCATTTTTGCGACATCAGCAGTTAATAATAAGAAGAACTATGAACAGTCATACTGCAAGCAATAAAGAATATTTATTTCCATCAGATACCCCACTCGTTTCCAGTACCGATCCCAAAGGGGTTATTACCCATTGCAACCAAGCTTTTATCGATACCAGTGGTTATAGCCGCGAAGAGCTCATTGGTAAACCGCACAACCTAGTGCGCCACCCTGATATGCCTGCAGCCGTTTTCGCCACCATGTGGAAAACGCTTAAAGCAGGAAAGGTGTGGATGGGGCTAGTTAAAAACCGCCGCAAAAATGGCGATTACTATTGGGTCAGCGCGTTTGTCACCCCAGTATATGATGGCAAAACCTTAGTGGGTTATGAGTCAGTTCGAGTTAGCGCCGAACCATCAGAAAAACAGCGAGCGGCTAAGGCTTATTCACGGATTCTCGCAGGGAAATCAGCAGCCCCATTAATGACTCAGCTAGGTCATCATCTGGCAAAAATACTGCCAATTGTTCTACCTAGCCTAGCGCTGATGGGATACTTTGGCTTTCAAGGCAATCACACTGAGTTATTTGCAACGCTGGCAACAGCTTTGCTTAGCAGCTTATGGAGTCTTAAACAGCAAGCTAGTCATTGGCAACAACTACTGAATATCAGCCCTAAATCGTTCGCAGATGTTACCGTAGCCCAAACCTACTTTGACGATGTCGGCATGAGTGCTCAAGCAAAGCTTGCCTTTATCAGCGAAATGGCAAGGTGCCGCACTGCGTTAACTCGCATTAACGAGTCGGTTTCTGGTTTAGGTGACATCTCCAATATCAGTAAAACCCAAGTCGCCGTAACTCAGACCTCCGTAGAACAACAAGGTATTGCCACACAACAGATTGCTTCAGCTATCACCGAAATGTCTCAAGCGATTCAAGAAGTTGCCCAAAAAATTGAAGAAAACTCTCATAGCGCTGAAAACGCCATTCAATTTGTGGATGCAGGTTCAAAGCTGGCTGATGAATCCTTGTCATCAATTCATCAACTCAGTCATACCGTCGACAGTATTGCTGTTACCGTTAAGGAATTAGCTGACTCAACCGCTGAAATCGGTCAAGCCGCTAATCTCATTTCATCCATTGCAGATCAAACCAACCTATTAGCGTTAAATGCTGCTATTGAAGCGGCTCGCGCGGGTGAGCAAGGCCGCGGTTTTAGTGTAGTTGCTGATGAAGTTCGCGCCCTTGCATTAAAAACTCGCGAATCAACCGACCAAATTCACAGCGTCATTAACCAGCTCTCACAAAGAACTACCAGCGCTGTAGAAATGTCGACCCAAGGTGAGCTTGCAGCAAAACACGGTGTGGAAGTCGTTGAAAATACCCGTAATGCCCTGAATGAAATTAAAGATGCGGTGGTTAATATTACCGATATGACCTTTCAAATGTCCTCTGCTGTCGAAGAACAAAGCGCCGTGGCCGAACACATTAACCAACAGATTATCGATATCGCAGACGGCGCATCTGAAACTGCCAATGCAGCGCATAAGTCGCTTACAGCGAGTGAATCACTTGAAAACACTATCGGCATTTTTCATTCGCTGATAAGACGATTTAGAGTTTAAAAGTTTGGTGCGCGGCGCTCTACACTCCCCCGTGAGTGCTGCGCATCAAGCTTTCTTGTTGTATTAATATAACCCTTCCCTACAGCCCTAGCACTATGATGACCGAGTCGTTATAATCCCAGTCTTAATGCAGACCCATCTCTTTCAAACCTAGGAGCTATTTTTGGCACACACTTACATCCCATTAGATGCATACAAGCGCAAGTGGATTTTTAACCATAAAGATTTACCTGTGTTAGATACAGATAAAGCGTTAATCAAGCCACTTACCGATAAGAGTGCAATGACTGTCTGGAATCAATGGATAAGTAATAAGTGTAATCGTGCTGAATTATTCTCTAAAGGTGACTGGGCGGCCAAACAAGACGCTTGGAAACAAACTGAACATTGGCAATCAGCTTGGGATTCAGATGACAATACGCTACTAGAACCTATCGCTGAATTTATCGATTGGGACGACGATACCCAAGTATTCTTCTGCTACGAAAAATATCAAATTATTGAAACCACTTGGGCGGTGTTTGCCCGTAATTGGAAAGCATTTTTGTTTTTCGATGACGGTCCAATCCTGATTGCTCCCAAGAAAAAACAAGCAATCATGTTTGAACAAAATGGACAATATAAGCTAGGGATGCGCAGCTAAAAACCGATTAGCCACGTTTACTCAAACTTATCAACGTGGCAAGGGCCTGTTGGTCTTTCAAGGTTATTTTTGCAGCGAATTGTTATCCATTTATACAAGGCAGAGACTTTGTGGTGTAGTTATTCTACATAAAAAGTCGATAACGCAGTAAAAATGGACAACAAACGCTGCCCAAAGGGTTCGACTAAAAGTGTTTTACTCTTTGTTGGATGAATCTTTTTAAATAAAGAAGTGCTTAGATGACTAGGCATCAATCCATCCGCCTTAATTAAAACGCTTTCATTTCGAACAAAACTTAACCAGCAAAGATCAACAGGCCCTATCAATACAATTATAAAAAGAGTCCCTCTATGAAAGCATTTTCAACAATCGCTCTAACCGCTGTTCTTTCAACAAGTTTATTTTCATCGGCGCTAGTACAAGCTAAAACCGTATCAGGTGTCGAACTTGAAGATAACCTCACAATCGCAGAGCAATCTCTTGCATTAAATGGCGCAGGTGTTCGCAGTAAATTCTTTATGGATTTGTATGTTGGCAGCCTCTATATCGCAACGCCAGCAACCGATTTAACGTCTGTATTAGTACAACCAATAGCAGTTGTTCGCCTTAACATCACCTCAGGTATGATTACCTCAGATAAAATGGTCGATGCCATTAACGAAGGGTTTGATAGCGCAACTGACGGTGACATTAGTCCAATACAAGCTGAAATCACTCAGTTTATGGGCCTATTTACTGAAGAAGTCAGCAAAGGTGATCAATTTACCTTTGTCACTCATAAAGGTGCTGGCGTAACCAGTTTTAAAAACGGCGTTGAACAAGCCACTATTGAAGGCGAAGCATTTAGACAAGCATTGCTGAAGATTTGGTTAGGTGACGACCCTGCTCAAAAGAGCCTACGCAAGAATATGTTAGCGAATTAGCCCTAGCTATTCTTGCAATAAAAAAAGCGACCTAATGGTCGCTTTTTTTATTGTTCACAACAATCGAATTATTTGCTGATTAAAACTTAATATCGAACGCTAAACCAATTGCGGCTTGATTATCAATTTCATCGGTAACGTCTGGTTCGCTGAGTTCCATTTCACTATTGAAGAAGTATCCGCCATAAGCATTAATCGTGGCTTTTTTACTGATATTCCAGCCAGCACGAGCAAAGGTAACCCACTCTTCCATTTCGATGGTTTGTTCGTTATCAGATATCAAGAAGCGCTCTGAGCGGCGTGAGGTTCCCACTCCAAAATCCCACTTCTCGTTCATTTTATAAGATAGCTCTAAACCAGCAGGGCCACTGAAGCCTGCTTCAAATGGGTTCCCTAAGGTTAACTTATCAGTGATTTTCCAGCGAACGGCCAAATATGGCACAGTTTTAACTTCTGAAATATCATTAAGATATGCCACACCAAAGCCGAGCATGTTGCCAGACTCAAAACGATACATCGCCGAGCCAACTACACCATAGCTTTGTGCATCTGAAGATGATGCGGTATTGGCATAAGAATATTGCAGCTTAGGCGCAACCATAAACATCCAATTTTGATTTGGACGGTAAATCAGTGACAAACCTGCACTGTACTTATTGATTGAATTCCAAGGCGTGACTTGGCCGTTCAACACACCGCTATCGATGTTTTTAAAACCATAATCTAAATTGTCGTAGCCAATATTAGCGCCGATCATCCACTCTTTGTTGATAGGCATCGCACCCGATAACTTTAAGCGCCAAACATCACGTTGTAACTCTGCGTTAGTGTCACCCACTTGGGCTGAGTCTGTGGAGGTGCGCGAGACATGAAACTTAAACGGGGAGTAATCTCTCGCGATAACTTGAGGAGCAAGGAGAAGTCCAGCAAGCGCTGTTAACTTAACCACTTTTATAACAGAACTTACATCAAGCTGATTAGCCTGGAACAAGCTTGGAATAACCTTCATTAACTGCTTCCTTTCTCATTATTATTGTGGTCGAAATGATTAATACTCAATAGCAAAAGGTAATACCAAGGCACTACCAATTTGGATCACAATTTCAATATATTATGAGATATTACACAGTTTTAGCATGACACAAAAGCACTGATTTATATTCAAATCTTAAACATGGTGAGCCGTTAAAAAGAGGTTGACGCTATCGTTTATATATTGCTCTCGATCTGCAATTAAATCGCTCACATCTAAGCCTAGTTCTAATCGAAGTTTTACCTCACCAAACAACATTAAACATAACCTCACGGCGCAGTCATGCGGTTTTTCAAAATAAAAAACGCCTTGTTTATTTACTTCCGCCAAATACTCACTTAATAAGCCCAATATGTGTTTTGGGCCAGCATCAAAATAAAGCTTGGATAAATTCGGGTGAGTTTCAGCATGAGCCAAACAGGTTTTAAATACAGCAACGACTTCATCACTAATGATTAGCTCACCAAACTGGTGCGCAAAGGTACGAATTGTATTTTCAGGATTTGTCGCGTCTTCTAGTAAGTTGCCCGTTAACTGATGAACAACACATTTAGATTCGATAGCAGCAATAAACAACTCATCTTTAGAGCCATAGTGAGAATAAACCGTTTGCTTTGATACGCCTGCCTTCTTCGCCACCATATCCATACTGGTGCTCGGAAAGCCTTGAACACAAAAAAGCTCAATGGCCGATTGCAGTATCGTTGCTTTTTTTTGCTCACTTCTTGTTCGCGGCAAGTCATGATTACATGTCACTGGAATATCAGAAATTTTGCTCATAAACTCTTCTTTTTTGTCTCAACAGGCGCACGTTATCGCTTTACAACTAAACAACAAGCATAACATTTAATCACAAATTAGACTGGACAGTCTAGTTTTTTGACCATAAACTAAGCCTAAAATGGACTAGACAGTCTAGTTTTAATTATTGAGCATCACACAGATGTCATTCGCAGGTCAATACAATAGCTATGATTTGCCTTGGAAGTTGCATTAGCAATAGGAATGTTCCCATGAAAACAGCGACGCGTTCATTATCCGCACTCAGTATTGTCATTTCATTTTTGCTGCTAAGTGGTTGCGGCAATGATGAAACCATCTCAACGCCTACTGTGGCCGTGCCGAATGTCATCACCCAACCCCTACGGTTTAATTCAAGTTATCAACATCAGCAAGGTTACACAGGCATTGTCCGCTCAGCTGATACCACAGGTGTAGGGTTTGAACTTGCTGGCAAGCTGAGTGACATTATTGTCGACAGCGGTGACGCTGTGGTTAAAGGGCAAAAGCTTGCCACCTTAAACACCCAATTACTTGAAGCTGAGCTGCAACAATTAAGTGCATCACTGCAACAAACCCAAGCGGATTTAGATTTAGCCCAAAGTAACTTGGAACGCTCCATTGAGCTCAAAAAAAAGCAGTATGTTTCTGAGCAGCAATTCGATGAAACCCAGCAGCAAGTCGCTAGTCTTTTAGCCAATCAAAAACGCCTTAAAGCCTCGCTATACGCCACAGAACTTAAACTTGAAAAATCAACGTTAGTGGCTCCATTTAATGGCACCATCAGCAAACGTCATCATAATTTAGGTGAAGTGATCGCTTTAGGTAGCCCAGTGTTTACCTTAATCGGCACAAATCAACAGCAAGCCTATATCGGTGTTCCGCATAGCGTCGCTCAAACGCTTAAATCAAACCAAGTCGTCGATATTCGCATTGGAGACCAAATCCATAAAGGCTTACTCGCTGGTATTAGCGCCGAAATAGATCCTATCACTCGTACAGTTCAATTACGTATCGACTTACCCAACAATAGCCAAGTGATTAATGGCGAAATTGCCTACCTTGAGTATCAACAACAAATTGCTGATGCGGGATATTGGGTACCAATATCATCTCTTACCGACGGTGTTAGAGGCTTATGGAATGTCTTTGTGGTCACGAAAAATGAACAAGGACAAGCCCGAATAGAACGCCGAGACGTTGATATTTTATATACCACAGAAAAACAAGCTTACATCAATGGTGCGATTCAAAAAGACGATGTAATTATTACTCAAGGCTTGCATAAACTGGTGGTAGGACAGCGTGTAAATCCCACTTCTGAGACTGTGGCGAGGTCATTATGATTAAGGCCTTTGTCGAAAACGGCAGACTCGCCAGTCTTATGATTGCATTACTATTGGTGGCTGGTTTAGGCGCTATTAGTAGTTTGCCTCGCACAGAAGATCCCACCATAACCAATCGCTTTGCTTCGGTTATTACCCAGTACCCTGGCGCTTCAGCTGAACGTGTCGAAGCGTTAGTCACTGAAGTATTAGAAAATGAGCTGCGCCGCCTAGAAGAGCTAAAGCTGGTTCAATCCACTTCCCGTCCTGGCATTTCAGTGATTCAATTGGAGTTAAAAGACACGGTACTTGATACTGCTCCCGTATGGTCTAGAGCCCGAGATCTCATTGCAGACAGTAAATATCAACTGCCCACATCGGCGCAAAATAGTTTACTGGACGATCAAACAGGCTATGCCAACACTGCCATTTTAGGCTTGGTATGGAACAGCGACACCCCCATCCGTACTGATGTGCTAAACCGCTACGCTAAAGAATTACAAAGCAAACTTCGGGTATTAAACGGCACTGACTTTGTAAAATTATCAGGCACACCTGATGAAGAAATATTAGTAGAACTTGATGGCAATAAAATCAGCCAACTCAAGTTAACCCCAGCAAGCATTGCAAGCATTCTGTCAAACGCTGACAGTAAAATTTCAGCAGGTGAAATCAATAACGCCACATTTAAAGCCTTAATTGAGGTATCCGGTGAGCTAGATTCCATTACTCGGGTCAGCGAAGTACCGCTAAAAATTGATGCAAGCGGCCAGATTATTCGCCTTGGTGACGTGGCTAATGTCAGTCGTCAACCGAAAACCCCTGCAACCAGCATCGCATTAATTAATGGCGAACCTGGGGTACTAGTGTCGGCACGTATGATTGATAATAACCGTGTTGATAAATGGCAAGCTCAAGTGAGTCAGGTAGTTGAAAGCTATAGTGCAAACCTGCCTGCCAACATTGATGTGCAATGGCTATTTGATCAACAAGGTTATACCAGTGTTCGTCTTGGCGACTTAGTCATCAATCTGATCCAAGGATTTTTGATCATTCTTTTTGTACTTATGTTAACACTCGGGCTGCGTAACGCCGTTATTGTGGCGCTATCACTACCACTAACTGCGCTCTTCACACTTGCTTGCATGAAATACACCGGCTTACCCATCCATCAAATGTCAGTCACAGGCTTAGTGGTTGCTCTTGGGATCATGGTCGATAACGCCATTGTGATTGTCGATGCCATTGCCCAGCGCCGCAAGCAAGGGCTAACCAAGCTTGAGGCTGTTAGTAAAACCTTGCATCACCTTTGGTTGCCTTTAGCTGGCTCTACTATCACCACGATGTTAGCTTTTGCGCCAATTGTACTCATGCCAGGCGCTGCTGGTGAATTTGTTGGTGGCATTGCTATTTCAGTCATGTTCGCTTTGTTAGGGTCTTACCTCATTTCCCACACCATTATTGCAGGCCTTGCAGGACGCTTTAGTCAAGATAACGAGTCCATGGCTTGGTACCAAAAAGGCATGGCCTTTCCTCGCCTAGGACACGCTTTTAAAGTCAGTTTACGCTTTGGCTTATCAAAACCCTTACTCACAGCCATACTCATCGGAATATTACCGGTATCGGGCTTTTATGCTTCGACTAAAATGACCGAACAATTCTTTCCGCCTTCAGACCGAGATATGTTCCAAATTGAAGTCTATTTAGCGCCTCACGTCAGCCTAGATAACACCCTTAAACAAGTTAAAAGCATTGATGAACGTCTTGAGTCGATTGACGATGTTGAAATGATCACTTGGGTGGTTGGCGGTAATACACCTTCGTTTTATTACAACCTTACCCAACGTCAGCAAGGGGCAACAAACTATGCTCAAGCTATGGTGAAAGTCACTGATTTTAACGCTGCCAATAGATTGATTTTATCGCTGCAACAAGAATTTGATGCTGACTTCCCTCAGGCACAAATCTTGGTCAGAAAGCTTGAGCAAGGCCCGCCATTTAATGCACCAGTAGAACTGCGGATCTATGGCCCGTCATTGGATACATTAAACCAGTTAGGCGAGCAAGCACGTGGCTTACTGATGGACACAGAGGATGTGATTCATACCCGTGCCACCTTGAGTGCAGGATCACCTAAAGTCTGGTTAAAAATAAACGAAGATGCCAGCTTAATGAGTGGTCTCAGTTTATCTGATATCGCTAAGCAAATAGAAATGGCGACCACAGGTATTATTGGCGGCAGCATTTTAGAGCAAACGGAGTCATTACCTGTTCGAGTTAGGCTTGCTGATACGTCTAGAGAAGAAGCAACGCGTCTAGCAGAGCTTAACTTAGTCTCTAGCCAAGGAGACACCATCCCGCTTTCAGCGGTATCACAAAACCAAATTAATGTTAGCCGTGGCGGTATTCCTCGCCGTAACGGCGAGCGAGTGAACACGATAGAAGCATACATTATCAGTGGAGTTTTACCCGGTAAGGTGCTCAATGACGTCAAAACAAGGTTAGAACAAATTGAGTTACCGTCTGGTTATCATCTTGAAATTGGTGGTGAAAGTGCCAAACGAGACGAAGCCGTTGGTAATTTACTGTCCAATATCGTTGTGGTAGTGACACTGCTATTGGCCACTGTAGTGCTATCGTTTAACTCATTTAGATTAACCGCCATTATCTTACTCAGTGCCTTCCAGTCTGCTGGGCTTGGCTTACTAGCCGTTTACCTGTTTGGTTATCCGTTCGGCTTTACCGTCATCATTGGCTTGTTGGGCTTAATGGGTCTGGCAATTAACGCTGCTATTGTGATTTTAGCTGAATTAGAAGATGTACCAGAGGCTCGATTGGGCAATAAAGACATCATTATTGCCTTAGTGAGTGGCTGTGGCAGACACATTGGATCAACCACTATCACCACCATTGGCGGCTTTTTACCCTTGATCATTGCTGGCGGTGGATTCTGGCCACCCTTTGCCATTGCAATTGCGGGCGGCACATTACTAACCACCATGCTGTCACTTATTTGGGTACCCACCATGTACCTTATTTTAATGAAGAAAAAACAACAGAATTCTGAAATATTGTCGCCCGTACAAGTTTAATATAATCAACTACTAACCATCAAAAAAAACGACGCATTAATGCGTCGTTTTTTATTATAGAATCGCCAATTACACATTCACGAATTTACTCAATCTAGACATGATCTCAATCAAGTCATCTTGGTCTTATTTACTCTAGATTGGAGTGACCTTTAATTCGGAAACTATCAAATGAACTATCGAAATTGGTCAATAACAAAACAAATAACGTACTTTTCGTTAGCGCTCACGATACTAGTATTCAGTATTATCTCTTCAGTATCCTATTTCAGCTCATCTAATGTATTAAAAGACAAAGCTATTGATTCGATGAACGAGCAAATGCAAAGTAATGCTGCGCTCATCGAACTGCAATATGTCAGCTTATTAAATCTTGCCCGCCGAAACGCTGATATTCTTCGTGCTATGTATCCTGGCAATTTTCATAAACCTGATCGCAGCGTCAGAATTTACAGCACTCAAACCCCTGCACTCGTTCATGAAAATACCCAAATTAATGCCACCAAAAGTAGGGTCGATCGCTTTTCAAATCTCACTGGCGGCACAGCAACTATCTTTGTTAAAGATGGTGATGACTTTTTACGGATCTCAACCTCGCTTAAAAAAGCCGATGGTTCAAGAGCATTAGTGACCTATTTGGGTAAAGGCCACCCAGGTTATCAAACACTAATTAGAGGAGAAACCTACGAAGGGTATGCCAAGTTATTCGGCAAAGATTACATGACAGTTTACCGCCCAATCAAAAATGATAGCGGTGAAGTCATTGGTATTCTGTATATAGGTTTTGACATTACAGAGTCAATCACTGAGCTACAAAAAACCATCAACAATCTGGTGGTAGAAGAATCAGGCTACTATATGCTGGTAAGAAACAGCGATAAAAATCTGATTTCGCATCCTCGATTTAATACTGGGGATGAACTCAACCCTGAAATTTTAAATGGCTTAGATGCCAATAGAATGATCGGCAATCATTTTAGCTACGAGTATCTCAATAATCAGCAAAAAACTATGTTTGCCAATAGCATTAATATCCCAGGTTGGAATTGGACATTAATAGGCTTAACTGAGGCGTCAGAGCTAAATAATGAAAGTTTACAGCTGCTATATATCACCGCTGGCGTTGCTGCTTTAGGGATTATTCTAATCAGCGGTTTACTCGCTATGTTACAAGTTAAGACACTAGCACCGCTTAAACTTTTACAACAACAACTGCAAGCATTAGGTAAAGGCGACCTTTCTCAGACATTTGAGGTAAAAGATCCTCAAAGCAACAATGAAATCGACCGCATTACCGCCAGCGCGGCGGACATGTCGACTAATTTAAAAGACTTGATCGACTCATTGCAGCACTCGGTTGAAACATTAGAATCTCAGGCGCAAAAAGCCCAAGAAATGGCAAGGAAAAATGGTGATGAGTCTGAATCACTCATGATGCAAACCAATCAAATCGCCACTGCAATTGAAGAAATGTCAGCCTCTATTCGTGATGTGGCAAATCATTCCAATGAAGGTGCGACTAAAAGCCAGCAAGTGGATGAGTCATCACGTAGCGGTCATCAACAACTTACCGAAGTCGTTGAGTCACTCAATTCACTTAAAACCCAGCTTAATGAAAGCCAAGCTAATATTGAAAATGTCAGTAAAGAAAGTGAAGCCATTAACCAAGTTACCGAAGTGATTAACAGTATTGCCGAGCAAACTAACTTACTGGCGTTAAATGCGGCTATTGAAGCGGCAAGAGCTGGTGAGCAAGGACGCGGCTTTGCAGTGGTAGCTGATGAAGTTCGATCGCTTGCTCAGCGCACTCAGAGCTCGATTTCTGAAATCAGTAAAACCATTGGCCAATTGCAATCGCAAGTTAAAAGCACTGCCCAGCAAATGGAAGACAGTCATAAATTGGGCACTTATTCTGCAGAGCAAGGCATGGAAACCAGTCACCAATTGAGCCAAATCACCGAAAGTATCGGTGAATTAGCTACATTCACTAGCAGCATCGCTAGCGCTACAGAGCAGCAGAGTGCTGTAGCTGATGAAATTACCCGTAATCTTCATCAAATATCTTCGCTTGCCAATGAAGGCCAAGAGCGCGCTGGAGATACAGTTGAAGTGGCTGATGGATTAACAGAGCTCGCGGGTGAACTTAAAACTAAGATTAATTTCTTTAAGGTTTAAGCTCATTTAGTTTAGGTTCATTTAGTTTAGGTTCATTAAGACTTAAGTTAATAGAAGATTTTTATTAGTTGAAATAAACCTTTGCGAACTCAGGTCTTTATTAGGGCATGAACTGAAAAGTTCATGCCCTTTTGTTTCATAACAAATGGCCGTAACAGCAAAAATCAAAGACTGAATAAAATGATTCGCTCAAATTGATAAGGAAAAGCATGAAAAAACGTACCATAGCCGCATTACTTTCAAGCCATGCGCTCGTACTTGCCGTGGGTTTTGGCGCAGGTATTTACGCACTTCCGATTCTGACTGCGCCAGATGCACCTAGTAGCGAGCAAGTAACGTCTATCGACACTCAGCAACGCTTTACCACTGAGTTTACCAGAGATCTAAAAGACAGTGACGCATTGCACTGGGGCGAAGGTAAAGTCACCATTGGTGACGAGTTTATTACCCTCAATGGTAACCTCTCACCTGGGCCTGATTTTAAAGTGTATTTGGCAAAAGAATTTGTCGAGACCGAAGCTGACTTCATTCGCTTAAAATCAACCATGGTTCAAGTGGCAGACGTGAAAACCTTCGATAACTTTTTGGTTCCTATTACTACAAACGTCAATGTCGCCGATTACAACACCATCATCATTTGGTGTGAAAGCTTTAATCAATTCATTACAGCAGCTCAATATCAGTCTATTTAATCGTTAAACAAGACTTTAGCTATTCCTACTATGATTTTTAGCCAATAAAAAACCCTGCTCTGTGGCAGGGTTTTATTTTTCTAGCTTAAACTACTGGTTACTTATCAGAGTCAGATTCTTTGATTCTGTCTAAGTTTTCAGTGTTTTCAAGCCAAAGCGCATTAATGATGCCAAAAGCACAGGCTAGTAATACACCTAGTATCCAAGAGAAATACCACATAATGGCTCCTTAATTAATAAAGTGATGTCTTGTTCTTTTCAATGAACTCACGGTTCAAGCGACCAAACATCTTGTAATAAGTCCAAGCGGTATAACTCAGTACAATCGGTACGAAAATGATTGCAGCCCAAGTCATTACAGTAAGTGTAATCTCACTCGCCGTGGCATCCCACATGGTTAAACTCACATTCGGGTCTAATGAAGATGGCATGATGAATGGGAACATTGCTGCGCCACAAGTCAAAATGATACCTGCAATAGCTAATGAGCTAAACAAGAAGGCGAAACCACTACGGTTTAAGCGACTCGCAAGTACAACCAGTACTGGCATAAGCAGACCCAATACAGGGAATAGCATCGTCAGTGGGTACTTATCGTAGTTAGCTAACCAAGCGCCAGCTTCAACAGCAACGGTTTTAGTCGTTGGATTTGAAGGGCCAGCAGTATCGATAGCAGAAGTAATCACGTAACCGTCAATACCGTTTACTAACCAAACACCTGCAATAGCAAATAACACAGCAACAAGAAGACCTGTGATTTGAGCAGCTTTTGCTGCACGAACACGTAGTTCGCCTTCAGTCTTCATTTGTAGCCAAGATGCACCTTGCATCACGAACATAAACGCTGCAATTAAGCCTGCTAATAAACCGAATGGGTTAAGTAAGCCAAATAAGCCACCGTGGTACGTTGCACGTAAGAACTGATCAAAATCAAATGGTACGCCTTGGAGTAAGTTACCAAACGCAACACCGATAATCAGCGGAGGCACAAAGCCACCGATGCATAACGCATAATCCCACGACTTACGCCATCTTGGATCTTCAATTTTCGAGCGGTAATCAAAGCCCACTGGACGTAGGAATAAGGCAAACAGTACCAACATCATAGCCACATAGAAGCCAGAGAAAGATACGCCGTAAACCATAGGCCATGCAGCAAACAGTGCACCACCAGCAGTAATTAACCAAACTTGGTTACCATCCCAGTGCGGAGCAATGGTGTTAATCATGATACGGCGGTCAGTATCGTCTTTACCAATGACTGGCAATAACGCACCCACACCCATATCAAAACCGTCGGTCACAGAGAACCCAATTAGCAACACGCCAATCAGAGCCCACCAAATAAATCTTAGTATTTCATAATCAAACATAATCAGGTCCTCAGATTAAGCATCTTGGTTTTCAAAATGATATCTACCTGTCTTAAGGCTTGATGGGCCAAGACGAGCAAACTTAAACATTAAGAACAATTCAATCACTAGTAGAATCGAGTAGAACACAGTGATAGAAATGATACTGAACCACAGATCCGAAGTCGTTAGACTCGACGCTGACATAAAGGTCGGAAGCACTTCTGAAATAGTCCAAGGTTGACGACCGTATTCAGCCACAAACCAACCACATTCAATCGCAATCCAAGGTAACGGTAAGCTGTAAAGTGCAGCACGTAATACCCAAGGCTTCTCTTCAATCTTATGGCGCGTGCTTTGCCAGAACGCAGCAGCGAACACGAATAACATAATCACACCGGCACCAACCATAATACGGAATGACCAGAACATAGGTGCTACGTTAGGGATTGAGTCTTTAGCTGCAGCTTTAATTTGCTCTTCTGTCGCATCAACCACATTTTCAGTGTAACGCTTCAATAGCAAGCCATAACCTAAGTCACCTTTAGTCGCTTCAAAGTTGGCGCGTAGCTCAGGACTTTCGTCACCAGCTTTAAGTTGCTCAAGGAATGAGTAAGCAATCATACCGTTACGAATGCGGATCTCATGCTCATCAATTAAATCGATAATCCCTGTCACTTGCTCATCTAGTGAACGTGTCGCAATGATACCCATTGCAAAAGGAATTTTAATTGCGAAGTCAGTTTCCATTTTTTCTTGATTCGGGAAACCTACAGCAGTAAAGGCTGCTGGAGCTGGCTCAGTGTGCCACTCAGCTTCAATTGCTGCTAACTTAACGCGTTGTACTTCACCGACTTTATAGCCAGATTCATCACCTAATACGATAACCGAAAGGATAGATGCCATACCAAAACTTGCTGCAATCGCGAATGAACGACGAGCAAACGGTAAGTCACGACCTTTAAGGATATAGTAAGAACTAATAGCTAGAACGAACATCGCACCGGCAACATAACCAGATGCAACGGTATGAACGAACTTAACTTGCGCAACAGGGTTAAATACCACTTCAGCGAAGCTAGTCATTTCCATACGCATAGTTTCGTAGTTAAACACAGAACCTACTGGGTTTTGCATCCAACCGTTGGCAACTAGAATCCATAACGCTGACATATTAGAAGCAATGGCGACTAACCAAGTGACTGCTAAATGCTGACGTTTACTGAATCGATCCCAACCAAAGAAGAACATACCAACCAGAGTCGACTCTAGGAAGAATGCCATTAAGCCTTCAATTGCTAATGGTGCGCCAAAAATATCACCCACATAATGTGAGAAATAAGCCCAGTTAGTACCGAACTGGAATTCCATTGCTAAACCGGTGGTGACACCTAAAGCAAAGTTAATCCCGAATAATTTACCCCAGAATTTAGTCATATCTTTATAAATCTGGTTATCAGTCATCACATATAGTGATTCCATGATCGCCAAAATAAAGGCTAAACCTAGTGTTAACGGTACAAACAGAAAGTGATACATGGCTGTAAGCGCGAACTGCAATCGTGACAGCTCTACAACCTCTTCAATAATCATTGGTGACTCCTTACTCGGTACATCCAAATGCCATGATGATTCCCATCAATCACAACAAGTGCCATTGCAGGAAAAAATTTAAAATACTTTAAGTAGCAATATTGCCACGTTAACAACTTGTTAAACACAAGCTTTATTTCATCTCAATCTTGTGGGTAGTTTATCTTGTTAAAACACCTCGCAAATGAGACATTTATCACACTTAAGCCCAAAAAGTGACTTAACACTACAAACCCAAAACCACTAATAATGACTAATCATTAAATATCAACAACTTAAGTGAAAAATCAAATACTGTAGACCTGTAATTTATATCACCGAAATTTGATGCCAATCAACATAATCAGCTATAAAAAATGGCTTTTATGCGGGTTTTGAGCAGGCGCGCAAACTACCACCTTTTAGGGGTTGACCCGAAAGCGAATACTTGCTAGGGATTTGTTTACATTTTTGTAAAATCAACATCTCTAATCCACTCAAAACTAATAAAAACACTCCTAAAACAAAAAATAAACTTTCAACATTTAAGCAATAGAATATTTAACCCTGAAATCAAACCCAAAATAAAAATAAATAACTGAATTAATTAACAAAAAAATCATTCACCTTTAAAAAAAACAACAAACAAAGATGTAAATAGATAAGTTTTACTAATGATAAAGATTAATTTTATTCGTTTGAGTGTTTTTTAAAACGAATATAGAATTTGCCCTGTGTTGAGAGTAGGTCGATTGAACTTGAATAAAATGGATATCAAGTTGCATCCCCAACTCTACTAATTTTAAATATTACTGAGTGGAGATTTAGAAAATGACTAAATTATTTGAGCGTTTCATCAACAGCTACAAAAAAGTATTTGTTGAGATGTACCAAGCGTACTAAAGCGTTTTATATTGTTGCTCATGTTTGTGTCTTAGCTTTAGACACCCATTGGCGGCAATACAATGAAAGGTAGATTAAAGTATGCAATTGCTTGCTGACTCTACTCGACATTACCCTTGATGTTTTGTTAGCGCAAAACAGCTCTTGCAGATCACTTGCAACATAGAGTATTGACTAGCCCTTTAGAGTTTCGATTCTAAGGGGCTTTTTAATGCCCCTTATTGATGTCTTTCTTTATCTAAAGCAGAAACTATTCAAACATACGTTTGATATTGAGTTGTTGATCAACTTTTGACTGTGAATTGACCAATTGTCCAAAATCCGTTTGGATTAAGTCAACGTCGTGGCGCTTCGCCCACACCAGAGCTAAGGGGGAAAGCGCTTGTCCCCCTTAACAATCCCTCAACGCTCCGGCGAAATTTAAACAGCAAAATTTCCAACGGAGAATCATCCAGCGTTAACCTTCTTTTGCAGCCTGCTACAGCAAGCTGCAAAAATCACTAACGCTTCCGATGGGGCGTCTGATGTATAGGGAATTACAAATGTCACGATGGGGTGGATGCCAAAGACTCACCCTTCCCCTCGAAAGCTAGCTGGCATCTTAAGTACAGGATGCACTAAATGCCTTGAAGCACATGGATGTGCGAGAAAAGGCCGTGGCCAGACTCATGCGATTTTCTTGCTTACCTCAATTCAAATGGAACATTCAACGAAAATAAAAAGCAGCATTGAAACAATAAACAAACCTGCAGTCTCAATATTCTCAATTGGAAATGTCCAAGTACACTGAGCTAATTTGCATGATGAATACAGGACGCCGACATAGCCTCAGATTGATCATAGGATGTCGAGAAGGGAAATGCTGTTGTTTCCCTTTCGTCGGGTGTGGGCGAAGCGCCACGACTTCAAAACATATAATTAAATGATTTATATCAATGATATAAAAACTCACAATGCTATAAATTAAGGTTATTATCATAAATTTCAATTGATATGCTTTGAAAAATAAATGGAGTTAACTTTGAATAAGGTTCTAATTAGTTTAGTTTTTTTACTTATAACAGGTTGTACAAGTGTCAATGTCGAGCAGCTTGACCCCAAAATGCAAGTAAGTCACGTATGTATTGAAGAAAACCCCAAAGTGATCGTTCACGATTTTTTGCCTGTTGTTCAAAAAGGATTTAAACGTCATGGAATAACAACAGAAGTTTATACAGACAGTATGCCAAACTATTGTGACTACCATTTGAACTACACCGCTTTGAAAACTTGGGACATGGCTATGTACATGCACCATGCAGAGTTATGGCTATATCGTGGACTAGATAATATTGCTTATGCCGAATATCACCTCAATGGTAAAGGTGGCTTAGCCTTAAATAAATGGGCAAGTGTAGACTCGAAAATGGATCCCGTTATTAATCAACTTTTATCGGGTTATTCACCTGAGATCGTAAATGCTTACCGCAAAACTATACCAACTAATGAATCAGAAAAGGAGTTGGTTTCGGAAACCAAAGAGGATCAATTAAGACAGTTGAAAAGATGGTTAAGTGAAGAACTAATTACTCAGGAAGAGTACGAGCTAGAAAAGCAGAAAGTTCTTTCTAAAAAATTATGAATACTGTGAGAAAAGTATTCTGACAATATGCACCGTTTAGTATTAAAAGTCCTTATTAGAATCCAATGGGTGTCTAATATTTAAACTAACCATAAAAAAGGCGACCATTTGGTCGCCTTTTAGCTGTTCACTCAATACTAGGTTAAGTTACAACTTAACCTAACTTAACGCGCGCATTACGGAACATACGCATCCATGGGCTGTCTTCTGCCCACTCGTCTGGGTGCCATGAGTTAGCAACGGTTCTGAATACACGCTCTGGATGCGGCATCATGATGGTTACTCGACCATCTGTTGTCGTTAGTGCAGTAATTGCATTTGGCGAACCATTCGGGTTTTGTGGGTATTGCGTTGCGATTTGACCGTTACCGTCAACATAACGCAGTGCCACTGTACCTGATGCTTCAGCTGCTGCTAATGCTTCAACAGATTTAAATTCAGCGCGACCTTCACCGTGTGATACAGCAATTGGCATACGTGAACCTTCCATTCCTTCAAAGAAGATTGATGGACTCTTTTGCACTTCAACCAAACTCGCACGGGCTTCAAAACGCTCTGAACGGTTACGGACAAAGTGTGGCCAATGTTCACTACCTGGAATGATTTCTTTCAGGTTAGATAACATCTGACAACCATTACAAACACCCAGCGCTAATGTCGCATCACGCTCAAAGAACTGAGAAAACTCACTGCGAGCACGCTCGTTAAATAAGATTGATTTAGCCCAGCCTTCACCCGCACCTAATACGTCACCGTATGAGAAGCCACCACAAGCAACTAGGCCTTGGAACTCTTCAAGACTGATACGACCCGATAAGATGTCTGACATATGAACATCGCGGCTTTCAAAACCTGCGCGGTCAAATGCGGCTGCCATTTCAACGTGAGAGTTAACGCCTTGCTCACGAATAATCGCCATCTTAGGTGCTGCGCCTTTTAAGATATAAGGTGCTGCTACATCTTCACTTGGGTTAAAGCCTAATTTAACTGTTAGACCTGGGTCTTTAGCTTGCTGTTTAAGCTCAAATTCTTCTTTGGCGCATTCTGGGTTATCACGCATGGCTTGCATACGGTAAGTGGTTTCTGACCACATAGTACGAAGCGATACACGCGAATCACTGAATACTGCACGTTCACCGTCAACCACTGTGATGTTATCGTCTGTCGTTAATGTCGCAACACTATGGCAATCAACGCCAGCGGCGGCAAATTGCGCTTTAATCGCTGCGCTATCAGCTTTAGCCACTTGGATAACCGCACCTAGTTCTTCGTTAAATAAACGTTCAAGGTCGTTACCTTTAAGCGCTGCTAAATCGATATTTAGGCCAGTGTTACCAGCAAATGCCATTTCCACTAATGTGGTGAATAAGCCACCGTCACTGCGGTCATGGTAAGCCATCACTTTTTGCTCAGCGACTAATGGCTGAATGACTTCAAAGAATCCACGTAAGCTTGCAGCATCATCTAAATCTGGCGCAACATCACCCAGTTGGCTGAATACTTGTGCTAAACAAGAACCGCCTAAACGGTTTTGACCTTTGGCCAAATCAACCAATAACAGCTCAGTTTCGCCTTTGTTTGTGCGAAGCTCTGGTGTAACAGTATGACGAATGTCTTTTACCACACCAAAAGCAGTGATAACTAACGACATTGGCGATGTGACTGTTTTGTCTTGACCTGCATCATTCCACGCAGTCTTCATCGACATTGAGTCTTTACCCACAGGGATAGTTAACTCAAGCTCTGGACAAAGTTCTTCACCGACAGCTTTTACTGCTTCATAAAGACCCGCATCTTCACCTGGGTGACCGGCTGCTGACATCCAGTTAGCTGACAATTTAATGTCTTTGAATGAGCCAATATCAGTACCAGCAATGTTTAAGATTGATTCTGCTACCGCCATACGCGCTGATGCGCCGAAATCAAGTAGTGCAAGCGGTGTACGCTCACCAATCGACATAGCTTCACCAGCGTAGCTGTCAAAGCTTGACGCGGTAACAGCACAATCGGCAACTGGAACCTGCCAAGGGCCAACCATTTGGTCACGGTTAACTAAACCTGTCACTGAACGGTCACCAATGGTGATAAGGAATGATTTATCTGCAACCGTTGGTAAATGTAGGATACGAGAAACCGCATCTTTTACATTTATCTCTGCTTGATTCAGCGCTGGAGATTCAGCTTTAGCTGACACCACATCACGGCTCATTTTAGGCGCCTTGCCTAATAGCACTTCAAGCGGTAAATCAATTGGCTTGTTATCAAAGTGGCTATCTTCAAGCGTTAGGTGCTGCTCTGCTGTTGCATCGCCGACGACTGAAAACGGCGCACGTTCACGCTCACAAATTTTTCTGAAGGTTTCTAAATTCTCTGGCGCAACCGACATAACGTAGCGCTCTTGAGATTCGTTACACCAAATCTCAAGTGGACTCATGCCTGGCTCGTCTGAAGGCACGTTACGTAAGTTAAACAATGCGCCACGGTCAGCGTCATTCACAAGCTCAGGGAAGGCATTTGATAATCCGCCAGCGCCCACATCGTGAATAAATTGAATTGGGTTGTCATCACCCATTTGCCAGCAGCGGTCGATCACTTCCTGACAACGACGTTCCATTTCTGGGTTTTCACGTTGCACTGAAGCAAAGTCTAAATCTTCGCTTGATTGGCCTGATGCCATTGAAGATGCAGCGCCGCCGCCCAAACCAATGTTCATTGCAGGGCCACCTAATACGATAAGCTTAGCGCCTACGGTGATCTCGCCTTTTTGAACATGATCTTCACGGATGTTACCTAAACCACCAGCAAGCATAATTGGCTTGTGGTAACCACGAACTTCAACACCGTTGTGGCTTGAAACTTCTTGCTCGTAGGTACGGAAGTAACCCACAAGTGCTGGACGACCAAATTCGTTGTTAAATGCTGCGCCACCTAATGGGCCTTCAGTCATAATTTCTAATGGCGTAACAATACGGCTAGGTTTGCCGTAATCGCCTTCCCATGGTTGTACAAACCCTGGAATTTTAAGGTTAGATACACTAAAACCAGTTAAGCCCGCTTTAGGTTTTGAACCTCGACCTGTAGCGCCTTCATCACGAATTTCTCCGCCTGAACCTGTAGCTGCGCCTGGGTATGGGCTAATGGCTGTTGGATGGTTGTGGGTTTCCACTTTCATCAAGATGTGCATTGGCTCAGTGTGATAGTTGTACACGCCGTCTTGATCTGGGAAGAAGCGACCCGCAACGCTACCGTTCATTACCGCAGCGTTATCTTTATAAGCTGACAACACATTGTCAGGAGTAACTTCAAAGGTGTTCTTAATCATTTTAAACAATGATTTAGGCTGCACTTCACCATCAATAGTCCAGTCAGCATTGAAGATTTTATGACGACAATGTTCTGAGTTCGCTTGAGCGAACATCATTAATTCAATGTCGTTAGGGTTACGGTTTAAGCGAACAAAGTTATCCACTAAATAATCAATTTCGTCTTCTGCTAAAGCCAGACCTAGCTGAACGTTTGCTACTTCTAACGCGCGGCGACCTTCGGCAAGAATATTAATACTCTTAAACGGCAGTGGCTCAGTGCGTTCAAATAACACAGATGCTGCAGCAAACTCTGGTAAAATCACTTCAACCATACGGTCGTGAATTAGGCCTTTAACTTGCGCTAATTGCTCAGTGGTCAGTGAAGCACCAGCTACGTAATAGGCAACACCACGTTCAAGACGTTTTACTTTGCTTAAACCGCAGTTTTTAGCAATGTCAGTTGCTTTTGAAGACCAAGGAGAAATGGTGCCTGGACGAGGAGTAACAAAAAATAATGAACCTTCTGGAGCATGAGATTCAATGGCAGGTCCGTAGGTTAAAATCGTTTCAAGCTGTTGATATTCTTTATCGTCAAGCTTGTCACTGATATCAGCTAAATGGACATACTCAGCGTAGATTTGCTCAACAGGAAGGGCTGCAGTTTCACAGGCCTCCATAAGCTTTTGGATTCTAAAAGCTGAAAGTGCTGGGGCTCCGCGAATGATCTCAATCACGTCAATTCACCTTATGATTATATTGGCAGGGTAAGAATTGGCGCTATTATAGGGAATCACACTTTATAAATCACCTAAGAAGGCTTGCTAGAACAGTGTTTCCCGTTAATGAAAACAATCAAAAATAATCGACTATTTTTAACAGTAATGTTTCAGCAACATTTTATTATTATTTTATTTTTTTAAATTCGATTTTACTAATGAATTCAACCGTATAATTTAACAGCCAATGGCATTCGACTAGGTGAAATAGAAAACTACTGCTACAGTATCTTTATAGAGTTAGATTTTTAAATGAAGCTTTGAAGTACAAATAGGCGACAAGCGAGAGAATTCGTAACTATCAAGTGCGTACTAACTACCAATTACAGCCTCCTGCTTACTCACTTCATTTTTCGAGGGACATGACCAAACTAATAACGATAGCCTCAATTATTTCAATAAGCCTGCTACTTAGCGCTTGCCATCAAGCGAATATGAATGCAACAGAGTTTATTGAACATACGCCTAATCGTACCGTATTAAAGGTAGGGACGCTTTACGGCTCGCAAACCTACCTTAACTCTGATCAAGGTGAAAGTGGCTTTGACTATGAAATGGCGGCTAAGTTTGCCAAGTACCTCGATGTTCCATTAGAAATGGTTCCGTATCATAGTCGAGAGTTGTTGTTTGATGCTCTGCACATGAATGAAATTGATATTGTCGCTGCAGCAATTACAACGACCAATAATCGTCGCGAACAGTTCTTGCTCGGCCCTACCCTATATGAAGTCAATCAAGTACTAATTTACAAATCAGGTAATCTAAAGCCTCGCGACTTTAATAACCTTCAGGGCGACATTATGGTTATACCTGAATCAGCAGCCGTTGAGACCGTCATTAAACTGCAGCAAACCAATCCCAATTTATCTTGGCAGCAAATTTACGATAAAAATAACGAAGAATTGCTCTCTATGGTGGCATCAGGCGAAGTACTCTACACCATTGCCGACTCAAACAGCTTGCTTATTAACCAACGGTATTTACCCGAACTACGAGAAGGTATCGTACTTGATGAAAAAACCGAGGTAGTGTGGTTACTGCCACCGATTAATAGCGATCACTTGTTAAGCTCATTGTTATCTTTTTGGCATATACAAAAGCGAAATGGCACCTTAGAACATTTAAATGAAAAATATTTTGGCCATGTAAAACGCTTTGACTATGTTGATACCCGTGCCTTTATTCGAGCGATTGATAATGTACTGCCTGAATACCAAGCTTTATTTGAAAAATATGCTGGTGATTTAGATTGGCGTAAACTAGCTGCTGCTGGTTATCAAGAATCACATTGGAACCCTAAAGCTCGCTCCCCAACCGGCGTTCGCGGCATGATGATGCTCACCCAACCTACAGCAAGCTCTGTGGGTGTTGATAACCGTTTAGATGCTGAGCAAAGTATTCGCGGTGGGGCGATTTATCTGCAAAAAATGATAGACCGATTGCCTGATTCTATCCCTGATAGCCAGCGAATTTGGTTTGCCCTTGCCTCGTATAACATTGGTTTAGGACATGTAGAAGATGCCCGTAAAATTACCGAAGGTATGGGCAAAGATCCCAGTGCTTGGCGTGATGTTAAACAGGTTTTACCCTTATTACAGCAACGTAAATATTATCAGCACACACGCTACGGTTACGCCAGAGGTAGTGAGGCGGCCCATTATGTTGACAATATTCGCCGCTATTACGATACGTTAGTCTGGGTTGATAACCAGAATAAACAGCAAGATTTGCTAGAAGAAGTTGAAAGTGAACTTGATGATGCAACCAGTCTCAATGCAGAAATTATAGAAAGCTCTGAAGATATTACCAAGTCGTCAGCAAAATAAGGCACCATCGGTGAAGTAAGACTGCCATCGACGAAATAAAGCAGTCATGAACGCAATAAAACAGTCATCAAAACGGTGTATCATCAACCGTATATACATATCTTAAAGTAGGTGAATAATGAGAAAACCGAATATGAATAATAATGCTCGCCGTCGCAGTAGTATTAAATTGAAACAGCGTAGAATGCTAAACCGTCAAAAGCTATTCTTTGCCTTTTTGCAGCAACAAGTCTGATTGCTGCTTTAGCAGCTGTTTAAGTGCTTTTTTCTCATCACGGCGACGTTTAAAAAACTGACTCAATTGACTCGCACACTCTTCAGCTAAAACACCAGAATCCACTGCTAACTGGTGATTAAAGTGCGAGTCTTGCAATAAGTTAATCACACTGCCCGCCGCGCCCGTTTTTAAGTCCTTGGCTCCAAATACTACCCGCTCTATTCGGCTATGGATCATAGCGCCTGCGCACATTGGGCATGGCTCTAAGGTGACATACAAGGTTGCCCCAAGCATGCGGTAATTTTCTAACACTTTGCCAGCCGCTCTTATGCACTGCATTTCCGCATGGGCACTCGGGTCGTGCTCGGTAATACTTAAGTTAAAACCTGATGCAATCATTTGATCATCTTTAACTAAAACGGCACCAACAGGTACTTCGCCCAAGGCTTCAGCTTTCGTCGCCAACCCTATCGCCACACGCATCCACTTCTCATCTTGAGCAGCAAGAATTACTAGCTCCTCAGGTGTTAATGGTTTGGCCTGACTCGCTTGCTGTTTTTGGCTGATATGGGCTTTGTTTTCTAACGTCATTAGTATCTCTTAGGCTTAGCTATGTTTAACTTATTGCATTTAGCTTAATCATTAAATCTTATAGCAAATAGCAATGCATCAACTTCTTTAAATTATACGGCAAACAACAATAAATTTATCCCAATAAAAAAGGCGCCTAAGCGCCTTTTTTCAATCTAATCGGAGGTTATTCCCATTCGATTGTTGCAGGTGGCTTACCTGAAATATCATATACCACACGTGAAATACCGTCGATTTCGTTAATGATGCGGTTAGATACACGACCTAAGAAGTCATATGGTAAGTGTGCCCAATGTGCAGTCATGAAATCTATCGTTTCAACAGCGCGCAATGAAACAACCCAATCGTATTTACGACCATCGCCCATTACGCCAACTGAACGTACTGGTAGGAATACTGTAAATGCTTGGCTGACTTTGTGGTAAAGGTCAGCTTTATGCAGCTCTTCAATAAAGATAGCATCAGCTAAACGCAGTAAGTCACAGTATTCTTTTTTCACTTCACCTAAAACACGCACACCTAAACCCGGTCCAGGGAAAGGATGACGGTATAGCATGTCGTATGGCAGGCCTAATTCTAAACCAATTTTACGGACTTCATCTTTAAACAATTCACGTAATGGCTCAACTAATCCCAGTTCCATATCATCTGGCAATCCGCCAACGTTATGGTGAGATTTAATCACATGCGCTTTACCTGTTGCACTACCAGCAGACTCAATCACATCAGGATAAATAGTTCCTTGAGCTAACCACTTAGCATTAACGCATTTCTTTGATTCTTCATCGAAGATATCAACGAATACATGGCCAATGATTTTACGCTTAGCTTCAGGGTCAGCTTCGCCAGCCATTGCGTCTAGGAAACGGTTTTCTGCATCAACGTGAACAATGTTAAGTCCGAAGTGATCGCCAAACATATCCATCACTTGCTCAGCTTCATTCAAACGTAATAAGCCATTATCAACGAATACACACGTTAGCTTGTCACCAATAGCGCGGTGAAGCAGCATAGCCACTACCGATGAATCAACGCCACCTGATAAGCCTAAAATAACTTCGTCATCACCAATTTGCTTTTTCAGACGCTCAATTGCATCTTCAATGATTGATGAAGGTTTCCAGTTGGCATCACAACCACAGATATCAAGGGCGAAATGCTCAAGCATACGCTTACCTTGGCGTGTGTGTGTCACTTCAGGGTGGAATTGTACACCGTAGAATTTTTTGTCTTCATTTGCCATGGCAGCAAAAGGACAAGTTTCGGTTTTAGCGACAGTAACAAAACCTTCTGGAATTTCTGATACCTTGTCACCGTGGCTCATCCATACGTCAAGTAATGGCTTGCCTTCAGCGCTGATAGCATCTTCAATGCTTTTGAATAATGCTGATTCAGTTTGCACTTCAACTTGTGCATAACCAAACTCACCTTCACCCACACCTTGAATAACTTTACCGCCTAATTGCTCAGACATGGTTTGCATGCCGTAACAAATACCCAGTACTGGTATGCCTGCATTAAATACGTATTCAGAAGCGCGAGGCGAATTGTCAGCGGTCACACTTTCAGGGCCACCTGCTAATATGATGCCGTTAGGAGCAAATTCTTTAATTTGCTCTTCAGATACATCCCAAGCCCAAAGCTCACAATAAACACCGATTTCACGAATACGGCGGGCGATTAACTGCGTGTATTGCGATCCAAAGTCTAGGATCAGGATTTTATGCTCATGAATGTTGCTCATGGGATACCTTATATCTGGTTTTGCTTAGAGTAGGTGTACTTCAATCTGCATACCTTAAGCGCTTTATAAATAAATGCGTTAATTACATTATGCAGATTGAAAAAAGGCGACAATCACATTGCCGCCTTTATTTAATTAAGAACCGCTACGGTAATTCGGCGCTTCTTTACTGATAGTTACATCATGGACATGAGACTCACCCATACCTGCCGATGTAATTTTCACGAATTCAGCTTTTTCATTTAATTCTTTAATGGTTGCACAACCAGTAAGACCCATACATGAACGTAAACCGCCCATATGTTGGTGAATGATTTCTTTCAACTTACCTTTGTAAGCAACGCGACCTTCAATACCTTCAGGTACTAATTTGTCAGCAGCGTTATCGCTTTGGAAGTAACGGTCAGATGAACCTTGAGTTTGGGTCATTGCACCTAAAGAACCCATACCGCGGTATGACTTGTATGCACGGCCGTTGTATAACTCAGTTTCGCCCGGTGCTTCTTCAGTACCTGCAAACATTGAGCCTGCCATGATACATGATGCGCCAGCCGCTAATGCTTTAGCTAAATCACCAGAGAATCGAATGCCACCATCTGCAATCACTGGAATATCTAAATGCTTAATTGCTTCTGCAGCATCTGATACGGCTGTAATTTGCGGAACACCAACACCCGTTACGATACGAGTAGTACAAATTGAACCAGGGCCAATACCGACTTTAACTGCATCAACGCCCGCTTCAACTAAGGCTAAAGCACCTTCAGCTGTTGCTACGTTACCGCCAACAATTTGTAAATCAGGGAATGCAGCACGCGTATCACGAATACGTTGTAAAACGCCTTCTGAATGGCCATGTGAAGAGTCAATTAGCAATACATCGACACCGGCTTTAACCAATGCTTCAACACGTTCTTCGTTGCCAGCACCAGCACCTACAGCAGCACCTACACGTAAGCGACCTAACTCGTCTTTACATGCATTGGGTTTACGTTCTGCTTTTTGGAAATCTTTAACTGTGATTAAGCCTTTTAGCTTGAAGTTGTCATCAACCACTAATACTTTTTCAACACGATGTGAATGCATTAAGGTTTGAACTTCATCTAACTTAGTCCCTTCAAGAACAGTAACTAGACGATCTTTCGGCGTCATCACTTGCTCAACGGTACGGCTCCAATCAGTGATAAAACGAACATCACGGCCAGTGATGATACCGACAAGCTCATTCGCATCGTTAATCACTGGATAACCAGCAAATCCATTGCGTTCAGTTAATTGCTTAAGTTCAGCTAGCGTAGTGCTTGGTGTCACTGTCACAGGTTGTTGAACGATACCAGCTTCGTAAATCTTAACTTTACGTACTTCTTCAGCTTGTTGTTCAATCGTCATGTTTTTATGAATAAAACCTAAACCACCTTCTTGCGCCATCGCGATTGCTAAACGAGCTTCAGTTACGGTATCCATAGCTGCAGACACGATAGGTGTGTTTAATTCAATTTTTTTAGTCAGACGAGTTTTTAGAACAGCGGTATTTGGGAGGACGGTTGAGTGAGCAGGCACTAGTAGTACATCATCAAATGTTAGTGCGTCATTTCTTAATCTTAACATGCAACATCTCCCAGAAAGTGTAGGGTTTAGAAAGGGTAAATATTGCGGCGGGATTATACCTTGCATATTTAGGTTGGTAAATGGAAAATAGTGAAAAAATACTCTTGGTCGGTTGAATTTGATGAAAAGCTCGAAAAATAATGTTTACACCGTTTCCCGATTAAACGGTGAAGTCCGCCAGCTGCTTGAAGGTGAGCTAGGTAAGGTGTGGCTTGAGGCCGAAATCTCGAACTTTGTTTCCCCAAATTCAGGTCATTGGTATATGACATTAAAAGATAGTCGCTCACAAATTCGTTGTGCGATGTTCAAAGGTCGTAATCAAACTGTTCCTTTCACACCAGTTAATGGGCAACAAGTATTAGTTAAAGGCTCCATCAGTGTTTACGAACCCCGTGGTGATTATCAATTATTGCTTGAGTCAATGTTGCCAGCTGGTGATGGATTGCTAGCACAGCAATATGAAGCACTTAAACTAAAATTGGCGGCCGAAGGCTTATTTGCAACAGAAACTAAGCGCCCATTACCACAAAATATTCAACGAATTGGTGTTATTACCTCAGCCACTGGTGCTGCCGTTCGTGATGTAGTTAAAGTACTTTCTACTCGCGACCCATCAATAGAAGTGGTGATTTACCCAACCCAAGTACAAGGCGCGACAGCAGCGAAACAAATCATTAATGCAATTACCACGGCCAATAGACGTTTAGAAGTCGATATATTATTGCTTACCCGAGGTGGCGGCTCATTAGAAGATTTATGGTGCTTTAACGATGAAGACCTAGCGCATGCTATTTATAATAGTGCCCTGCCCGTGGTCAGCGCTGTGGGCCATGAAATTGATACGACTATCAGTGATTATGTTGCAGATGTACGCGCACCAACTCCGTCAGCAGGTGCTGAATTGTTATCCGATGATAAAGGCAATAAAACCCAAAAACTCAACCTGATGTTTTCACGATTACGACAATCAATGCGCCATTACTTATTACACCAAAGCACGCAACTGACTGAACTAAGCCACCAGTTGCAACGTGAAGATCCTAAAAGGCAGCTACAACAGCTTGAGCAGCGCTTTGATGAAATGCAGTTAAAGCTTGAATCTGCCCTGCGTCATAAGCTTGCTAATGCAAGATTAGCTCAGCAACAACTTAAGAGCCGACTGCAACAGCGCTCACCCGCTCATAAGTTAACCTTAGAGCAAAACAAAGTGGGTTATCTCACAAGTCGCTTAAAAGATGCCATGAAAGCAAGACTAGCCAGTGCCAATCAGAAAGTCAGTTACAGTGCGCATCAACTAGAAACTGTTAGCCCATTAGCTACATTAAGCCGTGGTTACAGTATTACCCGTGATGGTAAAGGCAAGATTTTGAATAGTGCTGAGCAAGTTAACACTGGCGACACACTGACCACCACCCTGAATCAAGGTGAGATTAAGTCAGTTGTTCAGTAGAGCAATGATGCAATAGCTTTATAATGCATCAGCTCAATTGCGCATAAAAAGATAAGTCATCCTGCTCATGTCGGGATGACTTTTGTTTTTAGGCTCGTCTAAAAACTTAACGTTTAATTTATGCTTTAAGACGATAAAGCCTCATCATCAATAGCATCAACAAAGCTGTTAATGACAAACTACCGCCACTGACAATCACTTCAGACTCGATTACTTCAACATATTCTTGTTCGTACACTTCATCTCTGTCACTGCTTTCCAATGGCAAGGCATATAAACCATCAGATTCATTGGCACTTAATGTCGCCACAATGTCTTCATAACCTAGCTCATATAAATCAATCAACACATCGTAATAATCGGTTTTATAGCCTTGAGCTAAGGTTGTGAGTACCTCGTAATCATCGTCTGTAGCATCTCCATAAATAGTAAATACTTCAGTGGAATAATAATGTTCCCATGGCCCACCATTACGACTTAAATAAAGCTCTGCATAAACATTGGCTGGTTCACCTTGCGTAAAACCGTAGACATCTGCATCAAAGGTCACGCTAAAAGTTTGGTAAAAACCATCTTCATCAAAATCATCGAATATACGGCTATAGGCATCATAAATATCAAAATCACGATAACCTATAATAGATTGCTGCTGGACATGATTAGATAAAGGATTAGATTCTTGATTTAATCCAAGATTAGTGTCAGTCACGTTCACTGACACTTTGGCCTTTTCAGCGGCTGCTTTTGCAATAGCATCATTAACACTTCGTAGAGCTACCGCAGACAATATTCCCGCTTTACGCTCTGACATGATTTGCTCACGAGTAGCCCGCACAGCTATAGATTTACCTTGGGCGATATCACTTTTACGCTTTGCCCTTTCTTCAGCCACTAACAATTTTAATGATTGTTGCTGCTTTGCGGTCAAAGCTGGATTATCTTCAACAGCAAGCGCTACGTTATTCACTTGCCGCCCTTCACTCACCACAATGATATTTGGGTTAAACGTATTCTGTGCTGTTACGGGTAAACTGAGTGTCAGCATCCATACGCATCCAATAACTGCCGCCATCTGATTGAACCATTTTTGCTTATTAGTTTGAATATCCATCATTATTCCCTCTCATTCAGAGTCAGCACCAAAATCAATTAAATTAACCCATGGTGTGCGAATGTTATTTAACAGCCCTTATATAAGTTCCCTTATTTAAGAACACTTAAAATGAATGCAAGATGAACAAACAAAGCGCCAAAGCTAAATAAATAGTTGGCGCCGGAATAAAACAGAATGGAAGTAGAAAGGAATATGACTAAATAAAGTAGTTAATCTATGACTCATTGCTCATACGGATTCAAAGCTTTGTATGTTCGATATAACTCGCCTATAGCCCAAATCGCAGCGGCAAATAAACCAAGCTGGCCAACATTTGCATAGGACGCTAAGGCATTATCTGAATAAATTAGATAACCTAATAACCGCCCCAATTCATACACACTTATAATTAGAATTATTGGACACACTAAAAGCGTGAAATAAATCCATTTATTACTTTTGAAATCCATAAATATCCTTATTAAATATCACTCAGTAACTATAAAACCCGCTTTCTTTGAGTTCTGTTAGATTGACTAAAAACCAACATAATAGCTCCGAGTAAAATGGCCATATCGGCAATATTAAAAATACCGGTTCTGAATGAACCCAAGCCTAAATTAAGAAAGTCGATGACTGCGCCATTGTTATACATACGGTCATAAAAGTTACTTAACCCACCAGAAAAAACCAAAGATAGCGCAATGACTGAAGGGAGTTGTTGCTGAGTATTTATTATTAGATACAAAAGGAGTCCTAATAAAAATAGTCCTATAATCACAACGAAAATAATAAAACGGGTATGTTCACTGAATTGTTCCCCCATGCCCAAGAAGGCACCAATATTTTCAGCATAACTGACTCTAAAAATATCAAAGAAGAAACTGTAGCTTTCATTACGAGGCAAGTGTTGAACCGCTAGTGCTTTAGAGCCTTGGTCACACCCCACACAAGACAATGTGACTAATAAGATGGTGAGTAACCTTTTCCATATATTCATTTTACCTTCCATGGCAAATGTTTACTTAATTGATGTAAACCTTTACTTAAATTGATTCGAATTCTTTTCGTGCGCTAAATAATTCCAGCTTAATGTTTTGAAGTAAAGCCTTATTGCATGATCATCTATTAAAAAGTCGTAGCGTCAAAGAAATGATAAGTAAAAATAGGGAAGACCTCTCCCTATTCTATAACTCAAGTTCATCAATATATTATTTAAGCATACGCTTCAGGGTATTATCTTTATCAATAATATGATGTTTTAGCGCACCTGCCACATGTAAAAATACCGATGCGATAATGGCATAGCCAACCCAATGATGAACGCTATGAAAAAATGAAGCTACTTGCGGATAATGTGCCAGTGCTTTTTGAGGGTTAGCTGAGTCAACATTGCGCGCAACAATTTCAAGCCCGAATACATCAACACCATTACCTCCTAATGAAGACATTAAAAAGCCAGAAATAGGCAACAATAAGGTCCCTAAAATTAATAGCCAGTGTACAAGTTTACTCAAACTATGTTCTATTTGGGTGTAATTACCTGCAGGAGATGGCCAACCATTTTTAATACGCCACAGCACGCGTAGCAGCACCACAAAAAAGATGATAAAGCCAAATGATTTATGCCAAGAATACAGACTATAGGTTTTGGTTTCTGCCATAAATACGCCAATGGCAAGCAGAGAAATCATGCCAACACCGACAATCCAGTGTAGCATTCGAGTGATAGGGCTCAAAGTCGTCGGGGTGTCGAGTTGCATTTCATTTTCTCCATGTAAATTTATTCAAATGCTCAACTGTATTTCAACTAGCGCCGCATTTTGAAACAACAAAATAATCACCCTGTAAACTTAAAGGTTACCGCCTAGTACTACAACTCAATTGACATAACTTTGCACATTTAAGTTGTTCATTTTCATCTGTATCCTCCAATAAAGCTTTTGCCATTCATCTTCTATTCATTTAACGCCCTCCATAATTTACATCGTCACTCGAGCTAAGCGATTTTCAGCTATGCAGATGTTTCTATATTGAAAGGGATCTTTTACACTGAGAACTGATTTTAAAGATGTATATTGATGTGGACGCCGCGAATGAGCAGATTAATCAACAAATTAGGCATTACCCTGTTATCTTTAATGTTGTTTTCAATGACAACATGGTCAGTTCAGGCTGCCCCATTGTCGGTGATAGGCAATATGAGTAGCACTATGTCCATGTCATCTCCAGTGAACCTTAAACACCCAGGCTTTAATAACAAATCAAAGGGTGGCTCAGGTAAGTCTCAACCTTTAGTCATTAAAAGTTCTTCACAGGCGGCTCAACTCGCCAAGCGACAATATTCTGCAAAAGTGCTATCAGTTCAATCAACAAAAGTAGGCGGCTCGCCAGGCTACAGAGTCAAATTGCTTTCTAATAAAGGCATGGTGTTTTACGCCACCGTGAATGCACGTACTGGTTCAGTTTCGAGGAATTAACCATGAGAATATTGTTAGTTGAAGATGATTTAGGCTTACAAAGAAACCTAAGTGAGCATTTACAAGCTGCTAATTACAGTGTCGATATATCATCGGATGGCGAAGATGGCCTGTTTCAGGCTACGGAATATCAATATGATGCGGCTATTATTGACGTGGGGTTGCCTAAAATCGATGGCTTAAGCTTGATAACCCAATTACGTAATAAACAAATTGATTACCCTATTTTGATTTTAACCGCCCGAGATGGCTGGCAAGATAAAGTATTGGGCTTAGATTCTGGCGCGGATGATTATTTAACTAAACCGTTTCAACCAGAAGAACTGGTTGCCCGTTTAAATGCCCTAATTAGACGTTCAGCAGGACAAGCTAGTCCTATTGTGGCTAACGGGCCATTTAGCCTTAACACCCGTACCCTTGAATTGAAGCACTTACAAAATCCAATAATCCTTAGCAGCTCTGAATTTAAGCTATTTGAATACTTCATGCTACACCAAGGCGAGGTGATTTCTAAACCCACCTTAATTGAGCATATTTACGACCAAGACTTTGATTTAGATTCTAATGTGATAGAAGTGTTTATTCGTCGCTTACGAAAAAAGCTCGATCCCGATGGCGATTATAAATTGATAGAAACCTTACGCGGTCAGGGTTATCGTTTGCGACAGTTAAGTTAACTCTCATGATAAATCTTGCTGCTATAAGTAAGTTAACCAGTGGGCTGAGTTCACTCAAAGCGCGGTGGTCTAACGCCCCTAAAAAAGCCTTTTTATCTGGTGGCGTAAACTCACTCAAGTTTCGGTTAATGCTTAGCGGTTTATTACTAATTTTAGTATTACTACCGCTGATTGGCGTGACCGTTAATAGCGCGTTCCAACATCAAATTACTCAATCGATAAACAATCAACTGCGAGCTTATGTTTATTCAGTGCTTGCTGTCGCCGAGGTTAAAGACGATCAAGTCGTCATGCCTAATTATCTGATAGAAAATCAGTTTAATGTCATTGGCTCAGGATTATATGCGCTGATCACCTCAGACAATCAACTACTTTGGCATTCCGAATCTTTTTTTGGTTTAAACCTGCCAACAACTAGCTCAACAGCCTTAGCACTCCCCAGCCCGCAGATGGGACAAGGAGCCCTGACTCAAGTTAGCTTTGACGATTTAGCTGGCAATGGCGATAACAACCACGTGGTTTATAGCTTTAGTGTTAGTTTTGAAACCAATCAAAAGCCACTGGCAATCACAGTTCACATTGTTAAAGATGACGCCGATTACCAACAACAAATTAGTGAGTTTAATACCACCTTATGGACTTGGCTGATTGTATTAATGCTGGTACTGGCTCTCGTACAAGGGATTTGGCTATTTTGGACGTTAAGACCGTTAAATCAATTTACCAAAGAGCTTGCACTGGTTGATAAGGGCCAACAAACTCGCTTAAAACAAGATTACCCCAACGAATTAAATGCGGTGGCTAATCAACTTAATATTTTACTCAACACTGAGCAGCAACAAAGGCAGCGTTACCGAAATGCGCTCGCTGATTTAGCCCATAGTTTAAAAACACCGTTAGCGGTACTGCAAAGCCAAACTGATTTGAGTGCTGAGTCAAAAGAGCAAGCCACCAATATTAATAACATCATTAGTTATCAACTAAACAAAGCGAAATCCAGCGCTAATCAAGCTTGGCATATAGGTATAAGCATCGATGATGTGGCCAGTAAACTCATTAGAACCTTGGCAAAAATTTATCAGCAATCTTACGTGGATATTGATTATCAAGCTGAGCCCAAGTTAATGTTTAAAGGTGAAGAAGCTGATTTGCATGAGATGCTCGGTAATTTATTGGATAACGCCTGTAAGGCTGCAAAATCCCAAGTATGTTTATCTGTTGAACAAACCGATGCAGTATTACGTTTTATCATTGAAGATGACGGTGACGGACTCACTGAACAACAACGCCAAAATGTATTCGAACGTGGTATTCGCGCTGATACTTATCACCAAGGTCATGGTATTGGTTTGGCTATCGTTCAAGACTTAGTGAAAACCTATCAAGGTGAGCTGACAGTTTCGCAATCAGAGCAATTTGGCGGCGCTAAATTCATCTTAACCTTTGCCAGTTAGCTTACTCTATAAACTTGGGATCATTATTAGTATTTCCCTTAAATAACTCTCCTTGCACTATACGCTTTCATCTTACGTTCATTTTCACTTGGTTATGCTATCTCTAACATTCGTAAAGTACCGATGTTTGGTATCTGGAGATAAAATGATCCGATTATCTATCCCCACTAAATTGATTAAAACAGGGCTTATTACTCTTTGTCTACTGTCACCAACAGCTGCGTTGGCTGTTGGGAGTAATACTGTTGAAAGAAATAGTGACGCGCAATATGAGCAAACTCAGCCTTCAGAGGCGCAGCTAGCACAGATGTTAGCGCCTATTGCGCTGTACCCTGATAGCTTGCTTACCCATATATTAATTGCTGCAACTTACCCACTTGAGATTGTTCAAGCCCGTCGTTGGGAGCAACAACATAATAGTTTGAGCAGCGAGCAAAAAATGCAGCAAGCAGAGCTTGAGTCTTGGGATCCTAGCGTAACAGCATTGGTTGCTTTTCCGACCGTACTTGAAAAGTTAAATGAAGATTTAAACTGGACTCAAGAATTAGGTGAAGCTTTCTTACTAGATGAAGCAATGGTGCTTGCCAGTATTCAGATACTTAGACAACAAGCGGACGAAGCTGATAGCTTTAATGAAATGGATAACATGACTGTTACCCGTGTTGAAAAACAAATCATTATTGAGCCAGCACAGCCTGAAGTTATTTATGTGCCAGTGTACGATCCGCGAGTGGTTTACGGTCATTGGCGCTGGCATGCTTATCCGCCTGTTTATTGGCATTACCCGGCATACGCATATTATCGCCCGCACCGTCCAATATACTGGGGGCCTAGCGTATACATTAACTTTAACTACTTCTTTGGCGCTGTGCATTGGTCACATCATCGCGTCGTGGTAGTTAACCACCGTAATACTCGTTATTACCGTAAACCCCATAAAATTGCTTACAGCACCGGTTCACAACGTTGGAAACATAAACCAGCTCATCGACGCGGCGTTGCTTACAAAGCGCCAAAAGTGAGTCATCGTTATGACAAAAAACGTTATAACACCGCCAGCATTGCTCATAAACCAGCACATAAAGCGGCTCATAAATCTTCACATAAACCTGCAATAAAGCCGGTTAATAGTAAGCATAAAACGAACTACGCAAAACAGACGCAACAAAGTCGCGTAAACAAGGCATTAAAGGATAATAAGAGGAATACTGTAAGTCATAACAAAAGTGTTAAAAACAAGTCGGTCAACCAAACGGCTAAGGTGAATCACAACCGTTCTAATAACTCGAGCAATTACAAGTCGCCAAGTTATAGTAATTCGCAGCATAAGCAATCAAGCCAACGGGCTTCAACGCAGCGTTCTTCGACACAAAGAGCGACAACTCAAAGGTCGTCGAATCAAAGAGCAGCAACACAGAGGTCAACTGCACAATCAAAAAGTCATAATCGCTCTTCGAGTAAGAGTCATTCAAGCCATCGTTCATCTGCGCCTCAACAAAAGGCTAGATAACTAAAGTGATTGATTAACTCAATGATGAACTAGCGAAGCTGCTGGTTAGTTTATAAATTGATTAGCTTAGCGATTGATTAGCATAAAAAAAGCCTGAATTTTTCAATTCAGGCTTTTTTTATTATCTTAATAAACGCTGTCAGAAGGTTACTTCTTACGGCTATTGATATGGCTCATAGCGCGTTTACGACGACGCTCTTGGCTAATCGTCAGTTTCTCAGTACGGCCTTGGAACGGGTTCGCACCTTCTTGGAAACGAATTTGAATTGGCGTGCCAATCACTTTTAAAGAACGACGGAAATAGTTCATCATGTAGCGCTTGTATGAATCAGGTAACTTACTTACCTGATTACCATGCACAACAACGATTGGTGGATTGTAACCACCAGCATGGGCATATTTAAGCTTAACGCGGCGCCCATGAACCAATGGAGGCTGATGATCGTCTTGTGACATTTGCATAATACGAGTCAGCATTGAAGTGCTTACGCGGCGCGTCGCACTGTCATATGCTTCTTCAATAGATTCGTATAAATGACCAACACCTGTACCATGCAATGCTGAGATAAAGTGAATGCGGGCAAAATCAATAAAGCCTAGGCGACGATCAAGTTCGCTTTTAACGCCTTCTTTAAATGACTGGTCTAAACCATCCCATTTGTTCACCGCAATCACGATTGCACGTCCCGCGTTTAATGCAAAGCCTAATAAACCTAAATCTTGTTCAGAGATACCATCTTGTGCATCGATAACCAGTAAAACAACATTGGCATCTTCAACAGCTTTAAGGGTTTTAATGACCGAGAATTTCTCGATAGTTTCATGTACTTTACTGCGGCGACGAACACCCGCAGTATCAATCAATACATATTCACGATCTTCGCGCGTCATTGGAATATAAATACTGTCACGAGTCGTACCTGGCGCATCATAAACCACCACACGTTCTTCACCTAGAATACGGTTAGTCAGTGTTGATTTACCTACGTTTGGTTTACCGATGATAGCTAATTTAATTGGTAAGTTTTGCAGACGCTCTTGTTCTGCTTCCGCTTCTTCTTCGGTGTACTCGCGTACTTCTTCGCCTTCTTCATCGGAATCTTGGCGAGTAATACCCATTGCTTCAGCATAAGGTGCTAAAGAATATTCAATCATATTGGTCACGCCGCGGCCTTGCGCAGCTGCCATTTGGTAGACTTCACCTAAACCCAGCGACCAAAACTCAGCACAAGCTGAATCAGCGTCAATACCATCTACTTTGTTGGCAACAACAAAGGTAGTTTTATCACGGCTACGTAAATGCTCTGAAATCGCAAGATCAGCAGAAGTTAAGCCAGCACGTGCATCAGTTAAGAATAATACGACATCAGCTTCTTCAATCGCAGCAAGCGACTGTTCAGCCATTTTTGTTTCGATCCCTTCTTCAGTGCCGTCGATACCACCAGTATCAACCACAATAAATTCGTAACCAGATAAAAACGCACGACCGTATTTACGGTCACGTGTTAAACCAGGAAAATCGGCGACAAGCGCATCTCTTGTGCGAGTAAGACGGTTAAATAAAGTTGACTTACCAACATTAGGTCGCCCCACAAGGGCCACTACAGGGATCATGATTTTGCCTCTAAAAACTTTTAAATAAAAAGCCCCCGGAACACACTTCCAGGGGCTCTAATAAGGTTTACTGGTTAATTTATGGCAGGATTACAGTAGCTAGCTTCCCGCTGCGACCTTGCACATAAATTTTGTCTCCAGCCACAACCGGCTGCGAGAATAAACCATCACTATCAACCTCAACTCGACCAGCGACTTCGCCAGTGTTGCGATCGATAAAGTGTAGATAACCTTCAAAGTCACCTACCACAATATAAGAACCAATGACTGCAGGAGAAGTTAAACCACGGTTTGTTAACGTAGTATTACTCCAAAGTTCCAAACCATTACGTCTATCTACTGAGTAAATACGACTATGGTCATCAACGACATAAAGTCCAACACCTGCTGCGGCTAATTCATTAAAGCTTGAGTACTTACGTGTCCAAACAACACGACCCGTTCTTAGCTCCATTGACACCAAGTTACCATTGTAACTTACCGCGTATAAATTATCGCCCAAAATTAACGGTGTCATGTCCACATCGGCCATTCGAGTAAACTCGTTACCGCCAGTTGGGCTAAATACGGCTTGTTCCCAAGCCACTTGACCGTTGTTTTTAACGATAACTGATATTTTACCATCAGCTGTACCTAGGAAGAAACCACCTGAATCATATGCCGCGGAACCTGTACCTCGAAGAGTCAAGTTTGGCAGTTGCATTTCGTGGGTCCACAACTTGCTGCCATCTTCAATTGAAAATGACTCAAAGTTACCATCACTGGTATGCACAGCTACAGAATCTTCAGAAACAGTTGGTGGCGACAACAGCTCGCCACTGGCAATAGCATGCCAAGCAACATCACCTGTTTTTGCATCAAGTGCAACAAGCAAGCCTGATTCACCGCCAATAAAGACTTTATTACGGCTAACTGTTACGCCAGCGGCAATACGTGCTTCTTTGGTTTTAGCCAGCGCAGTATCTTTAAATTCTGACGCTAAGTCTTTACGCCAAGCGACCTTACTTGTTTCTTGATCGTAAGCAACAACAGTACCGTTACGGTCAGCGACATAGACATGACCATAAAAAACGGCTGGTTTAAGTTGTGAGTAATAGTCGCCCACACCATTGCCTACACTGACGCTCCAATCGACTTCAGGAAATACAGTTGCTTGAATTTCAGTAAGTTCTGTTACAACTTCTTCTTCAGTATCGCTCGAAGAACAAGCAGATAGCAACGCGACACTTAAGCCCGCTGCTAGCAAGGTTTTGCATAAAGACTTCATTCGGCTAATTCCTTATGCCTTGTTTAAATTGTCTAGCTTCATTTGTAGTGCAGGACTTGATAACGAGCCGCCATTGTCTACAGCTGCTTGGTATGCAGTTCTTGCCTTGTCCATGTCGCCTTGACGCACTAGGAAGTCGCCTTTTAATTCGTCACGTTGTGCATTAAATGCTTCATCGCTAACTTGGTCTAAAGTTGCTAACGCTGTGCCTAAATTACCTTGCTCAGCTTGAACTCGAGATAAACGAATCGTCGCTAAAGAGCTAAGTGCTGCACCTGGGTTAGCTGCGATGATTTTAGTGAAAGCCGCTTCTGCTTTATCTAAATCACCTGCATCTACTGCAGCTTTTGCAGACATAAGCTCAAGCAATGCTTGATAACCTTGTTGATCATGTTGCTGACCAAAATCGCTAACTGCAGCCATAACAGCTGTGCTGTCTGCGCTATTAGCGGCAATGCTTTGAAACGCTTCTGAAGCTGCTTCAGCATTTTCTATTTTTACGTCAGAATAATAATTCCAACCGTATAATCCACCTAGACCAACTACCGCACCTACAATGATAGAGCTGCCGTAATCTTTCCAGAACTGCTTAATAGCATCTACTTGTTGTTCTTCTGTGCTATAAATATCCACGCGCACTTCCCCTTTCTATTCAGTTCTGTTTATTAGCTAATAAGCCAATATTAAAATAATGATTTAATCGTGGTCGCCAAATCGTCTCGGGCAACCAAAAGTTGTTCGTTCTTATTTCTCAGAGGCTTAACTGCAACCTGTTGGTTTGCGATTTCGTTCTCACCAATGATTAATGCATACTCAGCGCCGCTTTTATCAGCACGTTTCATCTGCTTTTTAAAGTTACCGCCACCACAATGACTCATGACTTTAAGCTGTGGCAGGCTTTGACGCAACTCTTGAGCAATTTTAATTGCTTCAACTAAACAGTTTTCGCCCATTGCTGTGACATAAACATCAACAACGGGAGCAACGTCTTTGTTCAGTTCAAGGGTTTCAAGCAATAACACAATACGCTCAAGGCCCATTGCAAAACCCACTGCTGGAGTCTCTTTCCCCCCAAGCTGACCAACTAATCCGTCATAACGACCGCCAGCTAGTACTGTGCCTTGCGAACCTAAACTGTCTGTAACCCATTCGAAAACAGTGCGGTTATAGTAATCTAAACCGCGAACAAGACGAGGATTAACTGTGTATTGGATGCCAACAGCGTCTAAGAGTTCACATAAGGTTGAAAAATGTGTTTTTGACTCTTCACCTAAGTACTCCATTAATGCTGGCGCATCGGCCAGTAATGCTTGAACTTGTGGTGATTTAGAATCTAATACGCGCAGTGGGTTTGAGTACATGCGGCGCTGTGAATCTTCGTCAAGCTGCTCTTTATGCTGCTCAAGAAATGCAATCAATGCATCACGGTATGCTGCTCGTTCAGCTGGATCGCCCAATGTATTAAGCTCTAACTTAACGTGTTCGGTAATACCGAAAGATTCCCAAAGGCGCGCAGATAACATTAATACTTCAGCATCAATGTCTGCACTTGGAATACCATAAACTTCAACACCAAACTGGTGGAATTGACGGTAGCGACCTTTTTGCGGACGTTCATGGCGGAACATTGGTCCCATATACCATAAACGCTGCTCTTGGTTATACAGCAAGCCATGCTCGTTACCCGCACGAACAGTAGAAGCAGTGCCTTCTGGACGTAAGGTTAAGCTGTCTTCATTGCGATCGGCAAAGGTATACATTTCTTTTTCAACGATATCGGTAACTTCACCAATAGAACGTTTGAAAAGATCGGTTGATTCAACGATCGGAGTACGGATTTCGCTATAGCCATATGCACTAACAGTAGAACGGATAACCGCTTCTACTTTTTGCCATACTGGGCTTTGCGTTGGCAGAATGTCATTCATTCCGCGAATTGCTTGGATCTGTTTAGCCACGTTTTGCCTACTTGAGTTAACTTGCCTTGGTTCAACATTAATCGATTTGTTGGATTTAAAATCGATGACCGAGGGCTTAAATTAATCGACATGCCTTACACAAAAATACACCTACCATCGCTGGTAAGGTGTATTTATTATCTAAAACAAACTTATTCTGTTGCGTCTTTAATATCGATTCTATTTTGCATTATCGCTGCTTTTGCACGAATTTTTGCTTCTAATGAATCCACTAAATCATTGTTATCAAAACGCTCTTTTTGACGTTTGCCGTCATCATAATAACCACTTTTACCATGGCTACCCGTTAAACCAATATCTGAAACTAGCGCTTCGCCCGGGCCATTAACCACACAACCAATGATCGAAACATCCATCGCGGTGGTAATATCTTCTAGGCGCATTTCAAGTGCGTTAACAGTGTTAATCACATCAAACTCTTGGCGTGAACATGATGGACAAGCAATAAAGTTAATACCGCGACTGCGAATACGCAGTGACTTTAAAATGTCAAAGCCGACTTTAATTTCTTCAACTGGATCGGCTGCAAGTGAAATACGTAACGTATCACCTATACCTTCAGCCAGTAACATCCCTAACCCGACAGCTGACTTAACAGAGCCAGCTCTAGCACCACCTGCTTCAGTAATTCCGAGGTGCAGCGGTTGTTTAATTTGTTTGGCCAATAAACGGTAAGACTCAACCGCTAAGAATACGTCCGATGCTTTAACGCTCACTTTAAACTGATCAAAGTTAAGACGATCTAAAATATCCACATGACGCATGGCTGACTCAAGCAAAGCTTCTGGTGTTGGCTCATGGTATTTATCCATGAGGTCTTTCTCTAAAGAGCCGCCATTAACCCCAATACGGATTGGAATATTTTTATCACGAGCGCATTCAACGACATTGCGAATACGTTCTTCGTTGCCGATATTACCTGGATTAATCCGTAAACAATCTACGCCGTACTCAGCCACTTTTAGTGCGATACGGTAATCAAAGTGAATATCAGCCACCAATGGCACATTGACACTTTGTTTAATTATCTTAAATGCTTCAGCAGCATCCATCGTCGGTACAGAAACACGCACAATATCCGCGCCCACTTTCTCAAGTGCACGAATTTGTGCCACTGTTGCTTCTACATCAGTCGTTTTAGTGTTCGTCATTGATTGAACCGCTATCGGGGCACCATCACCGATAGGTACATCGCCAACATAAATACGACTTGAAGGACGGCGAATAATAGGAGATTCGTTATACATAATCTATTGCTCTACTGCTTACTTAGTTACAGCTAACATTACACTCTTGGTAAGGTTAACCTAGCCACACGGCCTTCTGAGAAGTCAGCTAAACTGACATCTTCACCATTAAATTGAATTTTGACGACTTGCGGCGCACCTAAAATAAGTTTAAATGGCGCAACACCTTTAGCTTCTACCACTCGACTAGAACCTTTAACGCCATCAACTAAAGTTTTGCCAGTTGCATCAACCACGTTAACCCAACAGTCAGCGGTAAAACTCATCGATATGGCATCATTAGCTGCTAATGGCTCTACTGTACTTTGTGCAATTTCAGTGTTTACTACATCAGTAGTAACGGCTGAGTTAGTCACTAATGCACTGGCAGACTGCAGTGTTTCAATCGCAGGTTCTGCGCTTTGCGTTGCGTCATTAGCCAAGTCCGTTACAGTTTGTGCATCAGCACTTGCTGCCGACGTAGTCTCTACAGGCATTTGTGATGGTTCTATATAGGCCATATTAGGATCAATTTCTGGCTCTAACAAATCTTCTGTTTGACTGACAACAGGTACATTGGCGGCAGCAACTTCTTCAGCCGTCGGTTTTGACAAATCAATACCGCTGAGTAAAGAATCCTTTTGCACCCACCAAACAACTAACAAGGCTAACAAAGCTAAAATGATCAGGTAAGTTACTATCGTTAAACGGCTATCACGAGCATCACGAGTCGTTTTACGAGAAAAACTTTGCATTGCAGCAGTTTCATCAGGCAGTTGTTGAGCTAAGCATTGTTGGAGCGCTTCAACATCAGCTTCTACATATTTTGCATAGTTTTTAGCATAGCCTCGGGCATAAGTTGCCGACGAGATATTATCAAAAATATCGTTTTCAATATCTTCAATGACGCTTGGACGCAAGTGTAACTGTGTTGCAACGGCTTCAATCGATAAGCCTTTTGCTTCACGTGCTGTACGTAACAGCATGCCAGCAGTTGATACTTCTTCAAGTAACTCAGTTTGGTCCGTATCATTCTCGTCTAATCGGGACGTTTCATTGTTATTGTTTGTCATTAATGCAAAGTAGCCCTATATTCTTTCGCTTGCTCAGAGGCTGGATATTTGGCGATTAAAGTAATGCCATAGCGTTTAACCGCTTCATCATCCGCCAGCTCGCGCGATATTTTAATTCCTAAAGCTAAACTTTCAGGCGTTTGCTGCGCCACTCGATGAAAACGCTGTAGATTTGATTTAGCCGTATCGTAATCATTTTCTGCGATAGCTAAATCGATCAATTCCATCAATGTGGACTGTCTTCTTGGATCGTAACGTAATGCACTTTCAAAATACTCTTTAGCCTTTTCAGGCTCGCCATTCGAGAGACTACACACACCTAAGTTTTCATAGCTTGAAGCCGTACGGGTGTATTCTTTAGCGTTAATCGCATTTTTAAACATGACTTCAGCTTGGCTGTATTTCTCTTGTTGACATAAAAACACGCCAAAATTATTCATCGCATCACCAGTAGCATCACTGGTGTTTATGGCTTTGCGATAAGATTCTTCAGCACGTTCAACATCATCAACAGTTTGATAGTAATAAGCCATAGCAGTATGCACAGCACTTAACTGAGGGGCATACTCGACTGCACGATTCAAATTAAACTTTGCCTGCTCCATGTTGCCACGATTCAAGTAGGTCAAACCCAGCTGCATTCGCTCTTTTGCAGCTGAAGTTTTATCCAGTGTCCTTTCAGAAACTGGAATATCCGTACCACTATACGTTCTTTCGGTAACACAACCCACTAAAGGTAATGATATGGCAACAATAATTAAAAGTTTCGGCAATCCGTGCATACTTCTTACGCCTATTAATCTATACAAACAAACAGTTAATCCATTGTGACCGAAATAGCATTGTCTTGCATGCGTTTTTTCGCTAATCGTTTAGTTCGATCACGAATATCACCCGCTAATTGACCACACGCAGCATCAATGTCATCACCACGGGTTTTACGCACAATCACGGTTAACCCATATTCCATTAATACTTTCGAGAAACGGTCAATTCTAGAATTAGAAGAGCGACCATATGGAGAACCAGGATAAGGATTAAAAGGAATTAAGTTAATTTTACATGGAGTTTCTTTCATCAACTTAGCAAGCTCATGTGCTTGGTCTGTGCTGTCGTTGATATGATCAAGCATGACATATTCTACGGTCACGCGGCCACGGTTAGCATTAGATTTAGCTAAGTAACGACGGATACCGGCAAGAAATTCTTGTAATGGATATTTTTTATTAACTGGCACTAATACATCACGTAGCTCATCGTTCGGCGCATGAATACTTACCGCAAGAGCGACATCTAATGCATCGCCTAGCTTATCAAGCGCTGGTACAACACCTGAGGTTGATAATGTCACGCGACGTTTTGATAAACTGAAACCAAAGTCATCTAGCATAATATCCATTGCAGGAATCACATTAGCTAAGTTAAGTAGCGGCTCACCCATTCCCATCATCACAACATTAGTGATTGGACGGTCACCTGTGTCTTTTTGGAAACCTAAAAATTGTGATACTCGCCAAATTTGGCCAACTATTTCAGATACCGTTAAGTTACGGTTGAAGCCTTGCTGGGCTGTAGAGCAGAAAGTACATTCCAATGCACAGCCAACTTGAGATGATACGCACAAGGTCGCGCGGTCTTCTTCTGGGATGTAAACGGTTTCAACTTCTTGGCCTTGGCCTACATTAATCGCGAACTTAATCGTGCCATCTTCAGACTTTTGGAAGTTTGAGATTTCTGGCGCAACCACTTCACACTTACGTGCTAATTTAGCTCGCAATGCTTTGTTAATGTTGTTCATTTCTTCGAAGTCGCTAACACCAAAGTGATAAAGCCATTTCATCAATTGATCGGCTCTGAATGGTTTTTCGCCCATTTCGGTGAATAACGCTCTCATTGCCTTACGATCAAGATCCAATAAATTGATCTTTTTCTCACTCATGTTGTCTAACCTCAAAAAACCTAAAACCTGCTAGCGGGCGGCGAATTATACAGATCCTTACAAAATTTGGCCAGTGAACTCGCATTAAAGCTTTGATACTTTCGTTACTATTGCTAAAATTTATGTGGACTAATATTGGTCTGCCATACGGAGGTGTAATTCCACCTTTATGATAACTCTTATCATTATAGTATTTATCGCTATTACAATCTCATTTCTTTGTAGTGTGTTTGAAGCGGTACTACTATCTGTTACCCCTAGTTATATTGCCAATTTGGCAAAAACTAATCCTAAAGCTGCTGAGCGGCTTGATAAACAGAAACAAAATGTGGAATCACCACTGGTTTCTATTTTGACATTAAACACCATAGCCCATACCGTTGGTGCGGCTGTTGCAGGTGCACAAGCTGCAAAAGTTTTTGGTGATGAAATGCTCGGAGTATTCTCTGGTGTGCTTACCTTCTTAATTTTATTCTTTTCTGAAATCATCCCTAAAACATTAGGTGCAAATTACTGGCGTTCACTAGCAGCACCTGTGTCATTGATTTTAGTTTGGATGGAAAGGCTCACTAAGCCGCTAATTTGGATGTCATCTCAAGTGACCAAATTAATGGGCAAAGGTGACGAAGGCCAATATATTCGCCAAGAAATGAGTGCCATGGCTGAAATAGGCCTACGTTCAGGCGAGCTAGACAAGCAAGAGTCAGCGATTTTAACCCAAATGCTGTCAGTTAAAGAGATGCCAGTTTCTGCAATCATGACCCCAAGAACGGTTATGTTTAAGCTGCCATTACATTTATCTCAGGGCGAGTTTGTACAACAATATTTGGCCAAGCCTTTTACTCGAATTCCGGTTTATGAAAACGACCCAGATAACATCATTGGCTATGTTAACCGTAACAACATCATTCAAGCAGAACGCTATACGCCAAAGGAATCTATCGGGGTCTTGAAAAAAAACCTGTTAGTGATCCCTGAAACTGCAAAGATATTACCGATATTCGAATTAATGATTAAGCGCAATACTAAGATTGCCATGATTGTTGATGAGTATGGGTCTGGCGAGGGTATTGTTACTTTAGAAGACATTGTCGAATCTTTACTTGGATTAGAAATTGTCGACTCAAACGATCCTGTTACCGATATGCAGCAGTTGGCTCGCAAGTTATGGAGCACACGCATGAAACATAAAGGTATAGTATTGTCAGATGATGGTGAATTCTCTAAGCGAGAAGACATGAATAATGAGGAGCGCTTAAATGACAAACCCAAGCTCCAAATTACCAACACACAAGCAGCATCAAAACCTGTAAGTGATACGTCAATAGACTGAACAGCATATTGAAGTAAAGTAACCATCAAATAAAAGGGAGCATTGCTCCCTTTTTTGACTAAAAATAGTTTTTAAAGCGTAAATAACAGGTGTAATCAGACACTGCAAAAAATGTCACCTAGCAAGGGAACTTTTAATCGTTCACCTTGTAAATATAGAGGAAATGATGCCTAAAAATTACACGCTATCGCTCGCTCATATCAATGACACGCATTCAAATTTCGAGCCCAGCAAAATTCAATTTAACTTGACTGTTGATGGTCAAAAATATCAAGCGGAAACCAAAACTGGCGGCTATGCTCGCCTCAGTTATCAAATCGAAGCTGCCAGAAAAAGAGCCCAAAACACTGATCAAGCATTCATGTTTCTTCACGGTGGTGATAGCTTTCAAGGCACTTTATATTTTCGCGAATTTCAAGGCGCTGCCAATGCCCATTTATTAAATATGTTAAAACCCGACGCCATGGTGTTGGGTAATCATGAAATTGATGCCGGCAACAGCCCGGTGTTAGCCTTTTTAAATCGTATTGAATTCCCGCTATTGGCTGGCAATATGGATTTAACTGAAGAGCTATTAGATAAAGAGGGACGCTTAAAGAATCATCCGATGCTATTGGATTATGATAACAAGCAACAATGTGCCAAGTTTTTGCTAAAACCCTTTTATGATAAGCAAATCGCCATTGTTGGAATTACTTTAGATCAGATGCCTCTCATTGCTCGCCCAGATCCTGATACTCACTTTATTAATGCCATCGAAACGACTAAAAATACGGTCGACATCCTTAAAAATCAAGGTGTTGACCATATCATAATTCTTAGTCACCTTGGCCTTGACCAAGACCGAGAGCTTGCCGAAAAAGTTGACGGTATCAGCATTATTGTCGGTGGCCACTCCCACACCTTACAAGGTAGCTTTAGCGATTTAGGGTTAAGCCACACGGATTACGCAGAAACCATAAACAATACCCCGATTATTCATGCCAGCAAATACGCTGAAGTATTGGGACTTGCCGAAATTGAATTTGATGAGCAAGGAAGTTGCACTGCTATCAATGGCAATAACTACTTTATGCTTGATGAACAGATTGAAGTATCTCACTTACCATCAAGCAAAGAAGACGCTACCTCGAAAACACGAGAATCTATAAATGCCTCGTCAATAATAACTGCAGAGCCAATAATAACTGCAGAGCCAATAATAACTGCTGAGAAAGTATCAAAAGTAATCACAACATTAAAAGCGCACCCTGGCGTGTTAGGCTGCGAGGCTTGTGCTGAAGTACACGAAACAATTATGCGCGATTACCGCCCTGCGCTTAATGCACTTGAAGAGCAAGTACTGGCACATATTCCAAGAGATTTAATCCATACCCGCTTGCCAAGTAAACACTTTCCTCATGGCAGCGAAATAGCTCCATGGGTGTGTCGTAGTATGTTCAAAGCGACCAAATTGTCTGAACCCAAATTAGACTTTGCCTTACATAATGCAGGCGGAGTTAGGCAGTCACTAAATAAAGGAAACTTATCGGTAGCTGATGTACTCGGTCGGATATTGCCATTCGAACTTCCATTAGTTAAATATCAAATCCAAGGTAAATATTTATATCAAGTGCTTGAGTCTGCTATTAACTCAGCAACGAATAATGGCGTTACTGGTACTGGTGCAGGTAGCTTCCCTTATACCTATGGCATACGCTACTTTTATGATGGCAATCTTGCGATGAACCATCGCATTACACTCATTGAAGAGTTCCAGCAAGGTGAATGGCGAAAAATCGATACTGAAAAGCTTTATATAGGTGTATCCAGCGCATATACCGCAGCGGGTAAAGAAGGCTATGACGCACTGTTAAAGGCACATTGGCAACAAGATTTGAATACCATGACATTACCTGAAGCATTTGTAGACTTTGTATCTCAACACGGCAACTTAATTGAAAATCCATTACAACCCAATGTGTACTACGTCAGTCACAGATAACGCGAATTAGGTGATACATTGCCTCAATGCCAGTTATCACTCATTCAGTAAATATCAACTATAAAACCTTATATATCAGTTAAGGTTAATATTATTTATGATAATGTAGTATTCACAAATCTGCAGCTGATCACAGACCCTGTGCTGGCTTCATGATTTAATGCTGTATCTTTATGTGGATTCATGACTTGAATCATTGCAAATATTAGCCTAATCAAATAGGAAACGGTTTCATGAAAGCAAAATTAATCAAATTAGCAGCTGCAGCAACATTAGCGTTAGGCGTATCTTCAGCTTGGGCTGCTGGTATCATGCACCAAGGTGAAGTTCTAGAAACAATGAACAGCGGTGGCTACACATACGTACAAGTTAAAGCTGAAGATAAAACGTTTTGGGCAGCAGGTCCTCAAGTTGAAATCACTAAAGGCGATACTGTTAGCATGAATGAGCAAATGTGGATGAACGACTTCACAAGCAGCACGCTAAACAAAACGTTTGAAGAATTATTATTTGTAGGCAAAATCGAGAAGAAATAACTCGTTTTAGTTTCAGATAAATAGATAATCGGCTAATTTATGTTAGCCGATTTTTTTTGACTCCATTTTGATGATGGGTTTTATGGTCTTTAATACAGTAAGCTTTAAAAATTATGAACAACCAATTAGCCATCACCTCTTTTAAACCTAAGTTTGCAGAGCCAGTCAGTTTACTTGTTCATCAATGTGTTCAGCATATTGTGCACCCAAGATACAGTGCGGAGCAATTAAATGCATGGTCAGAGTCCCCTCGCTCTAAAAAGCACTGGTCACAACGCTTACAGCGAAGTCAGAGCTGGATTATGATTAGAGATAACCAAGATAATGACTTGCCAGAGGTGGTTGGACTGATTAACGTTGAAACCCATTTTCATAGTCGTGGCTATATAGATAGCTTATATATTTTACCATCGCTGCAACGTCAAGGATTGGCTGGAGAACTTTATCAAACACTAGAGGCTTGGGCTCAACAACAAAATTACTCATCATTAAGTGTCGATGCTTCTTATTTATCTAAAGGCTTTTTTCTCAAGCAAGGGTTTAAACAGATTCAGCCGAGTTATCAGATAACCAAAGACCAAGTACTCAATGGATTCTATATGACTAAGGAGTTAGGTAAATGAATCTTTCGCTCACTAACTCATCGTACAATTCAAACTTCTAGCTGTTTAACCAGTATTACTTTTTCAATAAAGGCTGCAGCATTTCTTCTAAACCATTTAACTTTACTTCGTACATCAAAGCTAATTGCTCACCTAACTTCCCTTCGGGAAAACCTTTACCATGAAACCAAACTAAATATGGCTCTGGCAGTTCTAGCAGCTTTCTACCAGCGTACTTTCCAAACGGCATTTTTTGATTGATTGCTTCTAACAATAAAGCTTCATTCATAAATTAGTAATCCCATAACTTTCTCTCAAGCTGGCGCAGAATAAGCAAAAATATAATAAACACAGCTTAATTATTAAGTGATGGATTTTTGCAGTAAAGGGATACCTAATCAAGCTTACTGTGATAATTCACTATCGATTGCACTTTATTATACAGAACTCAGTATATCGTTTAGGAATATCAACCAGCTTAATAATACTATTTAGCTATAAATTAGGACGACAGTTAGCTAGTCGACAAGCCTTCATTGATGATTTAAATATTCGCGTCAATGTTTTTACGCCTTAAGCTACTCATAATTAAGGGGTTAAGCCATTCAATATTGCAGTGAACTCAATAAGTCAAAAAAACGCCAAACACATGTATTAGTCAAAAATTCACGGTTCAGTCAAAACGGCCATAACGTCAATTTACCACCAATTGACCTGTTACAACTCTCCACATAAAGTTAATAACATTAAAGCTAAATGTTGCCAATGAATGGCATTTGTTTTATTGACAATGCTGCATAATTTGGCTGATTTGTTCAAGACTGTGACTGTGGTAATAGGTTCAAGACTGTGTTTGATGCGTTCAAGACTGTGTTTGGATTATTTAAGACTGAGTATAACAACAACGAGTGTTTATAAAGCCGTTCTCGTTGTCCCATCAGGAGAAGTAAAGATGATCATATTAGTCGGTGGAGAAAAAGGTGGAAGTGGCAAGAGCTGTCTCGCACAGAATGTTGCTGTTTTTCTCGCGAAAGATGCTAAATCAAGCATCATCATGGTTGATTGTGACCCCCAAAGAACAACATCAGACTGGATCCAAGCAAGAAACAATAATCCTGATCTGCCCGCCATCAATTGCGTGCAGTTATATGGAAAAATCCGTAATGATTTACTCAGCCTTGAACAACATTATGACTATGTCATCGTCGATTGTGGTGGCCAAGATAACTTAGCTTTACGCGCCACATTGTCAGTCGCCTCACATGCATTAATGCCTTTACGCCCAAAACGCCGTGACCTAAAAACCGTGGAGCATATGGATGATATCATCGCGACCTGTAAGATGATTAACCCAAAAATGAAAGCTTCATTTGTGATAACTCAATGCCCAAGTTTACCCAATCAAGCGGGTAGAATTTTTGAAGCCAAAGAAGTGTGCAATACCTTTGATATCAATGTTCTTGAGTCAATAACATACAGTCGTAATATTTACGATGACAGTGAAGAGTCAGGTTTATCTGTTATTGAAATAGACCCTAGCGGAAAAGCGGCTAACGAAATTCGCAATATTGCCTGTGAATTGCTTGAAGTTAAAAATGCACAGCAACTTATCCAACAACGTAATGATGCCGGTAATGTTACGCAGCTGAGGGGGACTTATGGGGCTAGCAGATCTCAAGAAAAACGTTACGCCATGTAAATCTCAATTTTCGCCACAAATGTCGGTTGATGATTTTATTGAAGCAGCAAACTTGTACGCTATGGGTAAACAGCCCAATAATAGAACTCAAGATGATTCAAATAAAAAAGCAATGGAGCAACTTTTAGCGTTAACACAAGCCAATGAGCCATTAAATGAAACGTCGCAATCAACAGGTAAATCGCAGCCTTTTAGAAGGGCAACGTTTACATTAAGTGAGGCAGCTATCGAGCAACTTACGGCATTGAGTTTAAGCAGCCATAGCGCAAAATCGAAACTAATAAGGCAACTTATCCAACAGCACTTTCTATTATCCGAACCAGAACAGCGGGCAATAGAAAATGAAATAAATATAAAGTAAAAAATTATCCACTTCTTATTAAGTAACGTACTAGAAAAATAACAATACCTCCCCCTATTTGACTGGCATCAACGTAAGTTGTTTGCCAGTTTTTTTTACTTCAAAAAATCATATTAAATTTAATTAGTATTAGTATTCACTAAACTGCCCTTGAATTTTTCTCTCAATCGCCCAATAACTTATTTAAGCTTATTACTCATCAAGGAAGGCATATGTTTGCATTGTTGGTTCTGATCATTATTTCAGTTATTGCCATTGGTCTGATTATCTCTAAACCAAAGCGAACTCAGCGCCGCAGAGAAAAAACCGTCCAACAACCTTTCCCCAAAGAGTGGCGTCAAATTCTTAAACGTCGATTTCCCTACTTCAAAGCTATGCCAACCGATCTGCAATTACAATTGAAAAAACACATCCAAATTTTTATCGAAGAAAAAGAGTTTGTGGGCTGTGATGGTTTTCAAATAACGGATGAGGTAAAAGTCACCATTGCAGCGCAAGCTTGCTTATTATTACTGAATCGACAAACTGATTTTTATCCAAAACTCAAACAAATCTTGGTTTACCCATACGCCTTTATTGTCGAAAAAAGAGGAACAGATTTTGCGGGTGTTGAGTCAAATCAGCGTAATGTTTTGTTAGGTGAGTCATGGGGCAATGGTAAAATTATTCTCTCTTGGAAAAGCACTCTTGATGGAGCTGCAGATCCATTCGATGGCCAAAACGTTGTTATTCACGAATTTGCCCACCAGCTTGATCAAGAAAACGGCCAAGCAAACGGAGCTCCGCCTCTTAGAGATATAACAGATTACTCAGCCTGGTCAAAAGTATTAGGCCAAGAATTCGAAAGCTTACAGCATTGTGCAAGACAGCAAATCCCTTCTTTATTTAACTATTACGGCGCAACTAATCCTGCTGAGTTTTTTGCGGTTATTAGCGAAACCTTTTTTGAAAAGCCACAGGAATTTTACCAACAACACAATTTGCTTTATAAAGAGTTAAGTCACTTTTATCAGCTTGACCCTATCAACTGGCAGTAATTTCATTGTTAGTTGATTTATCATAAAAATGAACAAGGAATTTCCATGCAAAATGCACTGCTTACCTTCCTATTAACCAGCAGCTTATGGGTGATGTCATCGCTTCCCGCTGAAGCCAATGACATCATCTCAATAGAATCTAAACAGCAGGCTGATACGCTATTAGATCAACTGCATCAAGACGCCAGTGATGCTAACTGGGACAATTACTTTTCTTTGTACCATGCCAACGCTATCTTCCTCGGAACCGATGCCACTGAACGTTGGGATATGAAGCAATTTTCAGGCTATGCAAGACCTACAGATGGTTGGCATTATGAGGTTAAATCTCGCCAGTTATTGCAGTTTGACAATACCATCATGTTTGATGAGTTACTTGAAAGCGCCAGTTATGGATTGTGTCGTGGCACAGGAGCATTGCAATTAACCGATGATGGCTGGAAGATAGTGCAATATCATTTAAGCATTGCCGTTCCTAATGAAGATGCTCAAGCGGTGGCCAGGCTTATTAAGAAAAATTAACCTTTTAAAATAGAACAAATAGGTTCTCAAAGTGGAGAGCCTTTACCAAAAGGCCTGTGAATTAATCAACCCACAGGCCTTTTGTTTAATCATCAAATCCATTCAACAGCTAAAACTGCATATGCTCATCGATAATGCTAAGTATCCGGTCTTTTAACCACATAGGCCCATAATCATTCATATCGTTATGCCTTGAATCCTCAATCTTGACCACAGCGATATTTGTTGCATCTTCTGCCTCAGTAGGCAGAACGCCTTCATCCGCAGGATAGTCACTTGCTCTTATTGATAGCACATCAATTGCCTTATCTCTTGGTAAAGGCACTCTACGGTGATCTAAGGTAATAATACGGCTAATGTAATCCACTTGACTCTCTTCAAACTGGCTAGCATCCGATGATTCGCTCTTACCATTGGTTACAGCCACAGCTTTTTCATCAGGGTTCTTTATTTCAAGAGCATTTGTATCTAGATCATTTACATAAAGAGTAGTCGCACCATTGGTTGCGAGTAATGCTGAGATATCACCACCATTTGAATGACCTATTAAGGTGATATGTTCAAAATCAAAATTTGAACTAGAGTAAGGGTAAACATCCGGCGTATGCAGTTGATTAACGTACTGGTCACTAAAATAATACTGAATAAAATTCAGCGTATCAGCACCACGTTGCCAATTTTCAGCACGAGTTTGTGCAAACGGCTGAACTCTTGATAAAGGAGGATCTGAAGGTAACTCGTGGCGAACTGCAATAACCAAATACCCTTGCTGCTGAAAGTGCTGGCTTATAAATTGATACTCAGTGTGCAGCAGACCATATCCCGAACTTAATATCATCACCGGACATTGGCGGTTATCTTTGCAATTATACTCTGCTGCTGGGTAATAAAGCTCAACTGGAATCAATCGTTGCCGTGAGTGATCTTCAACAACAATGCTGTCTGAATGAAGTTGTTGGGTTGAGGGTAAGTTATTTAACTCAGCTGCAATCAAGTTTGATATGAGCATGCTCGCTACTAATATACTTGTCATTAGTGATCTTGATATGAGAGTTCTAGTTATAAGGGCTTTGAGCGCAATCGAAAAATAGACGCTCGCAAAATTTAGTCGTTTGAACAATGTTGAATAACCTAAGTTAATTAACGATAAATGACTCAAGACTCTAATGGACTGATAGCCCAAAACAAAGGTTAGCTAACTGAGTTAAATGGCAAAAACTATCAAAATCTTGCTGGGTTACCTGTTTTGGGGAAATGTGTTTATCCGCATAAAACAAACCAATCGTTTTTTCATTAACAACAATCGGCGCAATCATGAAACCGTGTTTAAAGTTATTTGGGTCAAAATTAGCATTCACAAAAGAAGCTAATTCATTGAGTTCTCGTTCATCAAACTCATGTAACCAATTCGCTTGTTTTTGATTAATACTTTGCATAAATGGGTTACTCCCACCTTGCATCTCAATCAGTAACTCTTGCTTAAGCTTTTCAGCCCCCTCTCCAAATGCGATACGTGCTGATAATTGCTTTCGATTAGGTGACAACAGCATTACAGCACAACGATCAACGCCTACTCCATCTAAAATACCTTCTAATGTCGTTTGCACTACTTGGTTAAAGTCAGCTTTTTGAATAGCAAGTTCAGTCAATTCACGCAGTTTTTTTAGTTGTAGAACTAAATTAGCTTCACGAAATACCAGCTTTTCTGCAGGCTTATCTAGCTCTGAAATGATCTCAGCGGTTTCAGGCAAATGCTGCACTAACTCAATAGCACCATAATCTTCTGCTAAACGAACCGTCGCCTCAGCACAGCGACTGAACCTAGCTTTGCATTGTTCTAAGCTAATATTCTGAATTTCAGCAGCCGCGCTTAATAGCTCATTGAGTTTTTCAGTATTGATATGGGGTTGATTTAAAGCTTCGGTGATTTCATTTGCCAAAAATATACTGCGTATTTCAGGCATCCTCTCATCTGGGTGTGACAATGAAGTGGTCAGTACATCACCTAAGCCCCAAGCTCTAGCTATGCTTTGGGTTAATTGAGAAAAAGATGTGCCTAGATATTCACGGACTATCGCTTTCTCATCTTTAGCCGAAGTAGCAGTAAGCAATGTTTGGTCTAAATTATCAACAAAATCACCGCCGACACTCCAAAAAGCACTTTCACCAATGCGATATAGCAACGACGCGATAAACACCTCTTCACGCAGCGCTTCATCATAGTCTTTTAACATCACTCTAGAGAGCATTGCGGCTTGAAAAGAATGGGCCATTAATTTGATTAATCTTTGATAAACGGATTCTGATAGATTGTGGTTTTCAAGCAGGCTAGTGAGTAATTTAGCAGTAATACAAATATTACGTATAGTATCAAATCCCAAAACCACAGCAGCACGGCTAACCGTGGTGACATGGCTGGTACCTTTATTGTAGATAGCACTATTCGCCACCCGTAAAATGCGAGTCGTTAACGCATTATCATGCATAACACTGCGCCCTAGAGAAGCTAAAGAGGACACATCATCCTTAGCTAATTTCTCTAAGTCTCTTATAGTGGAACATAAAGCAGGCATTTCTTGATCACTGATACGTTTAGTCCAGTAATCGACGCCTTTTGTTATTGGTAGTGAGATTTTCAAGTCCATACTCATCAATTATGACAGTATTTTTACTATAACCTTTTACAAATCCCAATTGTATCAAATATGTAATCGATTCAACTTTTCTTCTGTTTTTTAGCAAAAAAAAAACGGCTCCGAAGAGCCGCAACACAAGCGAATGGTTGAAAACTTACTGGGTAGGAAGTTAAAAATCCTCGCATCAAGAACCACAACTAGCTAGCGCTAATATTCCGAATACTGGATAAAAACCCGGTGTAACCTGTAGGTGAGTAACCCCGGGGGACATCAGCTGCAAAGCAGCTAAACTGGTCCAGAAATGAGCCACTTACTTAGGGCAACTCTTTCTGACTAAACATTTCTAACAATAAAACACGATTACATTCAGTTCGAATTAAGCCGTTAACAACTCATATCCAGGTAAGGTTAAGAAATCGACGAGTCCATCCGATGTGGTAATTTCATCAAATAGAGTCGCTGCTTGATTAAACTTTCCTTGGTTAAACCGTTCACTACCTAACTCTTGCTCTACTGTGTTGAGCTCTTCACTCAACATACTTTTAAATAAAGCTTTAGTCACAAGTTTGCCATTTGATAATGATTTCTCATGTTGGATCCACTGCCAGATGGAAGTACGTGAAATCTCAGCAGTTGCGGCATCTTCCATTAGACCGTAAATAGGTACACAGCCATTACCTTGAATCCAAGCTTCGATGTACTGTAGTGCAATACGAATGTTCAATCTCATGCCTTCTTCTGTACGCTCACCTTCACATGGCGTTAATAGCTCATCAGCTAAAATAGGCGCATCAACATCGCGGGTAATATGCAATTGATTAGTACCATTACCGATATAATCATTAAAAATTGTCATGGCAGTATCGGCTAAACCAGGATGCGCTACCCAAGTGCCGTCATGGCCGTTACGTGCTTCAAGTTCCTTATCACCTTTTACCTTCTGCAACACTTGCTCATTAGCTTCAGGTGTTTTTGCTGGTATAAAGGCAGCCATGCCGCCCATAGCTAATGCGCCGCGTTTATGACAGGTTTTAACTAATAATCTTGAATAGGCACTTAAAAATGGCGTATCCATGGTGACAGCTTGTCTATCAGGTAACACGCGGTCAGCATGCTTATTTAATGTTTTAATATAGCTAAAGATGTAATCCCAGCGGCCGCAATTCAGTGCAACAATATTTGACCGCAGTTCATATAAAATTTCATCCATTTCAAACACAGCAGGCAATGTCTCTATCAAACAAGTACATTTGATGGTGCCAGGTTTTAAGCAAAAGCGCTCTTCAACATAAGCAAATACTTTGGCCCACCAACGCGCTTCAATGTGACTTTCAAGTTTAGGGATATAAAAATAAGGACCACTGCCTTTCGCCAATAACTGGTGATAGTTGTGATAAAAGTACATCGCAAAATCGAATAACCCACCAGGGATGGGTTCGCCTTTAAATTCAACATGCTTTTCTTTTAAATGCAGGCCACGCACGCGACAAATTAATACCGCAGGGTCTTCTTCTAATTTGTAATGTTTACCTGTGTTTTCAGCAGTAAAGCTGATGTCACCTCTTACTGCATCACGAAGGTTAATTTGACCCTGAACCACTTTCTCCCAACTTGGAGCCAGTGAGTCTTCAAAGTCAGCCATGAACACTTTTACATTGGCATTCAAGGCATTAATAATCATTTTACGATCAACTGGACCCGTTATTTCAACTCTGCGATCAGTTAAGTCCTCAGGCATACCACGAATAGTCCACTCGCCATCACGAATGGCACGTGTTTCTGGTAAAAAATCTGGTAGCTCACCGTTATCAATACGCTGTTGCTTTTGCTTACGCTTAGCCAATAGTTCTGGGACTTCTTGGTTAAACTCTTCACATAATGCTGCAAGTAAAGAAAGCGCACCGTCATTAAAAATCGCTTCTTGGCCAGGGACCTTAGGACCGATTAGCGCAAGATCTACACTAGTAGGTAATTCAGTATCAGCACTTGGCTGTGATTTAGCATATCTAGCCATTAATTGTTCTGCTGTCATATTAAGCCCCTTGAGCATTAGTCAGTTTTCAAAGAGAGAAGTAAGCAAGTTTGAACTTGTCGACTGGATATTGCCGCGCTTAACCTTCAATGCCTTACTTTCTCTATCTCCAAACAAACCTGCCAATATTTAACCATCAAATGTTTGTTTCGAACTAAAACCTAACGAGAAATCTTTGCATTTGCAACAACATCAAATGGTATAAAAACAAGCAAAAACAATAGCTAAAATTGGTATTACCAAAACGTTAACAACGATAAATCACTGATAAAAAACAACATTTACTTAAACCCCTTTTAATCTATATTGATATTGGTAAATTGTCTTACAACTTAACCAAAGGTTTAAAGTGAATATTAAAAAGGTTACTAAATTACTTGTCGTAAATTATTTTTTAAACATTTTTTTAATGTTTACACTAAAGTAGAATCAAGAATTTGTTTTGAACTAACCTTAAGGTAAACGAACCAACCAAAACTAAAACAACAACTTAACAACAAATCTTTCAATTACAGATTCAAACGACCGTTTAAAGCTGACGTTAACGTAAACTAGATACAACCTCTAGAATATTTACTCTAGACTAAGATGGATGTAGTCCGATCAACATCACAAAATTTATTGGTTTCACTCAAAAAAAATCGAAATTTTTTATAAAAAAGTAAAAAAACTGTCACTTTTCGATTTATTAGCTAAAAACAAAGTAGATAAACAGTAATAAAAAGAAGAATTATCTTTATGATGTTTAAGGTGAATAGACCTTTCAATGATGTGTGTGTTTATTTAACCGCACTGAAACTACAATTTGATTAAGTAGTCGATATATTTCAGTGACTAAATATCAAAATTACGCTCAATAGTAATGAGCTATAGCACTAATATTAAAAGGCACGACTTAGGAATAGCACTCAGAGATAGCGATAAGGGGAAATATTAAGAGAAATACTAAAACTTAAGGTTATGGAATAAAACTCTCAATAAGGATTGTTTACGCAAGGAATTGATGTAGCTGATTGCGGTGTCCAGAACTTATTAGCCAGTCCCTATAATCTAATGCAAACCACTCAGCTAGAATTTAATATTAGATAAGTATCAAAAGTATTTTTTAATATAGCTTACAGATTATCAAGACTTAACCACTCGATTTCTACCTGCTGACTTGGCTTGATATAGCGCATTGTCAGCGCGATTTAGAATTGGATCCAAGCTTAAATCATCTTTAGTTAACTCACTAACACCAAAACTGCCAGTAATGGTAAATTGATGCCCAGAGTAACGCGTATTGATATTCGCAAAAGCATCACACAACTGTTGTGCACGTTCGTAAGCAATGTCGATATTTGTATACGGCATAAATATCGCAAACTCTTCACCGCCCAGGCGGCAAACAATATCACTAGACTTAATACAAGTATTAACCGTCTCTGAAACTTTTTTCAACGCCCAATCACCGGTAGCATGACCGAAGCTATCATTAATCTTTTTAAACCAATCTAGGTCAATCACAATAATACTAAAGCTTTCATCGCAAGCTTGTACTTGCACGAATTCATTCTCTGCTTTTTCAAGCCCTGCACCACGATTATATAATCCAGTTAACGCATCGATTTGAGCTTGTTTACGAAACTGATTACGTTGCATCCAGGCCGCCGATAACATTAAAGTCAAAAAAACCACCGTACCAACAAGCACTGTAGAGAACATGAAAGAGGAACTCTTTTCATTATTCAAAATACTTCGCTGTTTGGCTATCATTTCATGATCTTGTACTAATTGATTCAGCTCTCGGGTTTTCTCTGCTGAATCAAACTTTACCATTTGGTAAGCATTTTCTTTTACTTTTTTCTCATTGATTATCTGCATATCCAAGGCGTGAGCTTGGACTTGATATTGATAAGCTTCCTTATAATTACCTTGTCGACTTGCAAGCATTGATAATATTTCACTTACTTTTCTTTTGGGTAACATATAGATGGAGTCATTTGGTAATCCATTAACCAACTCGGCATAATACATCGAAGTTTCGTATTCATTTATATGATAATGGACCATCGCTAATAGTGCGTTAGTCCTTGATAGCTCATAGGTGAAATTGAATCTCTGATAAACGGTTAAAGCTATTTCAAGTTGTTGTTGCGCAGTGCTATATTCACTCATTTCTAGGTTAATTTCTGCTAACCCTTTAATAGCCATAGCCGCAACAAGAGAAAACTCATGAGTTTGGCAATAAGCATATGCTTCGTCAAAAGTGGAAGAAGCTTCTCGATAGAGTCTCAAGTTCAAATTGCTGTAGCCTAGGCCTACAAGACCATAGCAATGGCTTTTAGGTGACTGTTGTTTATTCAAGGCCAATACTTTTTTAGAAATTCGTTTACTTTCTTTATATGCATCCATATCTAGGTATACATTTAAAATGCGTAAATATGACTCTAGTTTTAATTCGATGTCTTGGTAGGTTTCTACTCGAGCGAGGTTATTTTCTAATTCAATAAATGCTGAAGTGTAATTTTTTAACCCTATATATGAAGTGACCTTATACATATAGGATTGTGTTAATAGTATTCTATCTGTTGCTACATTTTGTACATCATCTAGCCGAATAAGTGCATTTTCAAAATTGCCTATCATTATTTGTCTTTGAGCATCAATCATCCATAATCTAGCAAGCTGGTCATTATTTAAAATCGAACTTTTATCTTGTAAGGCACTAAAGAGCACTTCCCCTTCATCAGGGGAAGTTTTCATTGTTTTTTCTAATTGCGATAACTCTAAGTCAATTTGCTGCTCAATATTGGCAAAAGCAAAAGAGCTTAGAAAAGTCAAAAACAACAAAATATTTTTCAAGTCAACAACCTAGGAGTGATGAACAAACAATATTTTAGATTTATCAACATCTCCAATTAACGCACAGACTTTACTTTCATCACATGACAACAAAGCCTCTTGCTCTTCTTTAGTCAATCCGTAATCTTGCATGACTTGTTGCGGCGATTTTTCAAATGCTTGTTTTAATTTCGCATCCGAGCTTAAGTCGGTTAAAAATGAGCTAAGTTTTGACATAGTAATTCCCGTTTTGTGTTAAAAAGATTATCCAATATCGCCAGCCTCAATCCCAAGACGCTTTAATATGTCTACATTTAAAGCTAGCTTCTCTGAGGGAGGTATTAATAATGTACTGATGGTGCTTAGTTCAACATAGGGCAACTGACTAAGGTTGAAACGTTCAATTCTAGGCTTTAAGTGCGGAAAGTTAGCAGCCTCGTAAATAATAACTTCATGAGCTAGTGGATACCATTGAGATAAATGTTCTACTAAAATTTCTAAGCGTTCTGATGTCGTGGAAAACTCAGTCAAAGTGTGTTCGCCAGCCAAAGCTATTTGCCATAGCAACAAATGAGTTTTAGGGTTAGGAATATGTTGATACAGCATGAATTGAGTCGCTTCATAACTCTGATGTCCAGATGTACCTGGGTCGATACCTAAATCAGCCCACAAGCAAGCTTCTGCGGATATTCCAGGTAGCATCTGCGCATGATGCCCTTCTTGCCTTGCTTGCTTAATCGATAAATGGGACACACAAGCAAATACCCCAGGGTGGCCATACAAGGCAACAACCACATTTAGCCCAGACCTTACCTGTTCAAGTATCGCTTCTACCATTTGCGAATAGGTATCCCGGCGATTTTTAACTTCATCTTTTTGAGCATAATAAGGCTGCAGGGAGCGATGATTTGGGTTCAAGCTTACAAGCCAGCGCTCAGTAAACCCATCAGGTACAAGTGAAAAAACTAAATCAGCATTTTCAATATAGCTTTTACTCAATACACTGACCTGTCCCGCAAGTTGCAAACCCGTACCAACAAAAGTCACCCGACCTGCATTTTGTTGGAGTGATAATGAGTCTTTATTAATTTCAGCTGCTTTTAATGACATTTTTAATCGTTATTCTTTTTAGTCAGATGGATTGGGCTGTATAGGTTGATGAATTGACTTAGGTAATAGATATTATCGAACTCAATTAACTTCCATAATTCAAACTTATATAATTACACAGGGATTTACCACGAATTTCTACAACTTCGTAACATTTGACCTACACATTTTGGATAAATAAACGACTTTCCTATCCTATTACGGAACTAACTCAGCACTACCGACTCTATTATTCACACAGTTATAGCATTCAACAGTTAATAGCCACTTGTCAGCATAGGGAAGCCTTGGGTATGATGGCGTCAGATTTTTAGGAAATAGCGCAGACAATGATAAACAAAAAACAAAGTCTTACCCTTTTAGGCGCCGTTGCGCTTTCAGTATCTTTAAGTGCGTGTAGTGTTTTTGATTGGTTAATTTATAAACCTGATGTACCACAAGGTAACTACATGGAGTTACAACAAGTAGAAAAACTACGTGTTGAAATGACCAAAGAGCAGGCTGAATATATTTTAGGCCGCCCAGTTCTTCGTGATAGTTTCGCTGATAATATTTGGTACTACGTTTATCACTTTAAAAGTGGCCGTGATGCCAGTGTGACTCATAAAGAGCTTATCTTGTATTTTGATGGTGATTTACTCGAACGAGTAGAAGGTGATTACAAATTAAGTGATGACTTTGATACACCGCTTAATGAAGGTGCCTTGCCAACAGTATCTGCTCCAGTTGTGGCTCCTTTATTACCAGAGCAAGAGCCTAATAAAGCAATTCGTGGTGATGCGAAGCCATTAGTTCAAGAAGAACGTATTGAAAATGAGAACAATGTACCAACTGGTGGTTCTCAAGGAAATGACAAAGCCGAATAATGGTTTTACACTTCTAAATATACAAGCTTGAAATAAAAAGCGGAAAGATAACTCTTTCCGCTTTTTTAATGCATGTAACTTGTTTAACTATCAATAAATATTCTTGTAACCACTAACTTAATTTGGCACCGGTAATTTTATTGCTACGCCCTTCTTCCTTGGCCTTTTCTGCACGCTTACGGCGCACATCTTTGGGGTCGGCAATTAAAGGGCGGTATATCTCAATACGCTGACCTTGCTGTAATTCTTCATCGTGTTTAGCTTGTCGGCTAAAAACACCCAGCTTTACTTTTTCAAGATCAATCTCAGGGAAAAAACTCACAATATTGCTTTGCTTAACCGCTTCAATAAAAGTGGTACCCGGTGTGACATTAACTGTAATAATTTTCTGCTGAGCTGGCAGTGCATAAATCACATCAACAGCGAATGTTTCAACTTCATTTGTCATTGTAAATCACCTTGGCTCTATCAGTAAAAGCCGTCACCATTGAGTTCATTAACTCTTTAAATACCCGTCCAAATGCCATATCTGCAAGTGGGTTTGAAAACTCAAAGTTTAAATCAAACTCAACTTTACAGGCATCATCTGTTAACTCTGTAAAACGCCAAATACCATCAAGGTTTTTAAATGGACCATTTTCGAGGGTTAGCGATACAGTTTTACCCGGTACAACCTGATTACGCGTGGTAAAGGTTTTACGAATGCCTGCTTTTGAAACATCAACCGATGCCACCATTGTTTTACCATCAAACTCAAGCACTTTACCGCCAACGCAGCCGGGGAGAAACTCATGGTAAGACTCAACATCATTAACCAGATCATACATTTGCATTGCACTGAAACGAACGAGTACATTTTTTGAAATTTTTGGCATGAATAACAACACTTTCGATAACAATCTGCCAATTTTAACACGCCTACGTTAAAACGCATCTATTACGATTAATGAATAAACTCGCATCTTTAAGTGGTTTGGGTATAATCCCTTGATTAGATTATTCTCTCCCCCATATCTGTCACATGTGAAAAATGATCAGATCTTTTAAATGGGATAACAGCGGGCAGTACACGCGATTATGGTAAAAAAGAATTCGAAAAAATCAAAGAATCCACCCGCTACGATTACACGTAATAAGCGCGCGACCTTTGAATTTAAAATTGAAGAAAAAATAGAAGCTGGACTTGAGCTACAAGGCTGGGAAGTTAAATCTCTGCGCATGGGAAAAGTCACTTTAGCTGACTGTTATGTCTTCATCAAAAATGGTGAAGCATTCATGCACGGTTGTACCGTTCAGCCGCTAAACACCGCAACGACTCATGTAGTGTGCGATCCTGTACGTACTAAAAAACTGCTAATGAAACGCAGTGAAATAGACAAACTTGAAGGCTTAATTGAGCGTCAAGGCTATACCTTAGTACCACTTTCCCTATACTGGCGTAAAAGCGCTTGGGTAAAAGTTGAGATTGGTTTAGGTAAAGGTAAAAAAGATCACGATAAACGTCAGGACACTAAAGAACGCGAGTGGAAAGTAGAGCAATCTCGTGTGATGAAGAAGTCTAGACTGGACGGATAATGAACAAACGATTGTTAATTGGTGAAATGCATTAGGCTTTTTAGTGTTTACCCGATACAATCAACAAACTTTGGGGGCGATTCTGGATTCGACAGGATTCACGAAACCCTGGGAGCATGTCGAGGGGCGGTTGGCCTCGTAAAAAGCCGCACTGTTATAGTTGCTAACGACTCTAACTACTCTCTAGCAGCTTAGGCTAGCTAGCCATCTTACCCACGTCTCTCAAATGGGCAGGGATTCAAGATGGTCATATTACATTTGATAGCGAGGGAACTCCGTCCGAGGGTGAACCGCGAAATAGTATCGGACTCGCCAATTGCAATCCTGTCTTTCGGAGTGTACTTGGTTAACCAAAAGAGAGACTAAACATGTAGCGCCTTGGATGTAGGCTTTCTGGACGCGGGTTCAAATCCCGCCGCCTCCACCAAATACTTAAAAAAGACGTCTTAGGACGTCTTTTTTTATGCCTGAAACTAGTAATATCAATAACTTATTGTCTAATAACGTTTTCCCGCCCCTAATAGCAGCTTGAGGTTTATGTAACACCTAATGCAACACCGGAACCCAGTCTAGATTCAGCTGTCACAATAATGGCCAATACCACTAAACTGCTAACCGCTATGCAAGTTTCAATCGAAAACCTTAAGACAAAGAATACAGCCTAGATGGGTTTGGAACGACGTAAATTGGAAAATAGTTTGCGTTGTTCATTAGTGGTAGCAAGTTTAACCAGACACCATTTCTTTATCACATACTCGCAGATCTCTGCTTTTATCCAAAGTACTGAAAGGTCGATACACGCTCACCTGCGCGCTAATCAAATTTTTTGACAACTTTATGTAAATCAATATTTCCCTCCTGAATAAGATCCTAAAAAGGTAGACCATAATCCTTAAACCCTTTTCCAATATGAAGTACGAAAAGCTTCGAGCAAATTGAATATAGCTTTCTACGCTTGATGAATTAGAGGCTGAAATATTAAAACCTTTTATATATAAATTTTTAACCATTTCATACTTGGTTTAACAATATGACTGACACGAAAAACATGAATAGAGAGTAAAAGTATTGGCAAATCACTAGTGATTAAGCCTTGCCGTATTAAACATGGTGAGGAATTCTAGTTTTGTTATAAATCGATATATAAACTAAACAAAATCAATTGCTAAAACTGTAACAACAATAAATCAAGCGATTGATAATAAAGCATTAAAATATAGGGCAGAAACAAGTAGCAATAAGATGAACTGTAGTGATAAAGCATAAACATAGACCTTATTCATTGGTATTATCTAACTCTGATAACACAAAATATTTTGGTTTTGACACTGGAGCAAAGACGGATAGCTTTTCCCAACAACAAACTATAATCTGTTCAAGAGCAGATAGGAAAAGAGAAGAGTATGGATTTAAATTTATTAAAGACGTTTGATGCAGTAATGAAGAGTGAAAGTGTCAATGATGCAGCTGATATTTTGGGGATCACGGCTCCCGCAGTGAGTCATGCGCTTAATCGGCTTAGAGACCAATATCAAGATCCGCTTTTTATCCGACAAGGCCGCGGAATAGCGCCGACAAATTTTGCCATAGAGTTACATGTAGAGATCCAAGAACCATTATCATTGCTGCTTAATGGTGCCATATCCCGGCAAGATTTTGACCCATTAACCAGTCAACGAACTTTCCGTATTTCCAGTCACAAAGATATAGATCTTATCGTTGTTCCGCCAATTGTGGATTATAAACGAAAACATGCACCAAACATCATGATTAAGGCCGATGTGGAGCATCAATATTATCATGAAAGACAAGATGACTTACGCCACCGTAAGGTAGACCTTATTCTTGCTACTGCACTATTAGAAGATCATGGTTACCATAATCAATTCTTATTCGAACAGCAATTGGTTATCGCTGTCAGTAAGCACCACCCGCGAATCCAAGACAAGTTAACCCTCACAGACTTTTTTAATGAATATCATCTCCTCTGGTCTACAAAAACACTCGATAATTACGTTCTTAACTCATTAGCTGATGAAGATATACCCCATCGAAAAGTCGCTTATGCCACAGGCTCACTTAGTACTGCATTAGTGATGGCATCGCAAACTGACTGGATTTGCGTAACAAGTAGCTGGCATGCAAACAAAATGTGTGATGCGTTAGATCTGAATATATTCCCTCTGCCCTTTGCATCTAAAAAAGTCCCCATTTATATGACGTGGCATCACTCGCAGCGACATGACGGCGGGAACAAATGGCTTAGAGAAGCGCTCATTGAAACTACAGCAGCACTTCGCTAACTTAGATATAGATTGAACTCAGATAAGCAGCCACACTATTTGCGTTCGTTTTGAATATTATCCATCGCACACATTCCAAAATTAGGATTGACTTGTTCGCAATGCTTTACCCAGCGTACAGGCCAGAATATTCGAGTCGATTTTCCAATTTGGATACATTGCAGTTGTATATTTTTATGTTCATACCTATCACCGACGGCAAAAGACTCTGTTTTAGAGACATAGCACTTCGGTTCTAGCAAATTATCATCCATGAGCTGGTAAACCCAGTTTTCATCTGCTTTGTTCTTAAAAGCGTCATAGTATGCAGAATTTGCAGAACTAACAGCGGATCGCTCTGCTTTAGTGGCTATGAGCATTCTAACGTCAGCGAAAGCACTATTTGCCAATAGTAAACTAACAATGCATAGCAGCAATTTCACCGATGCAGGTTTGAGTCTAATATTCATGTTATTCCCATTCTTTAAATAGCACTGCGGTAACTTTGTATACCAGACAAACTCATGACTTTAACTTCTGTAATAATTGTTCGACAGCATTTTTAGGTGCCACTTTTTTAAGTTCAGTCAAACAAGCATTAGCATTTACATTGTCAGTTTCTAAATACACTTCGCACAGTGCATACATTTGCTCTGGAGCACCAGACAACTGATACGCCTGCTCAAACAAAGGTACTGATGCAGCAACATCAAACTCTTTTTGCATTACTCCGTACAAATACCAATAGTAACTATTTGACTCAGCAAGTATGGCCGCGACTTTTATCTGTTCCATTGCCAACCGTTTCTCTTTGGCTCTCACCAAAGTCAGTCCTTTAGCAAAATGTAACTGTGAAGAGTTAGGATTACTCTTTAGCCCTACATTCAAAATATCCAAGCTAGCTTTATCTTTGCCTTGTTTATGAAACGCCTCTGCATAACTGACCCATACAGCTTGATTGGTGGGTACCTCCAACGTTAATTGCTTAAACAACGAAATTGCTTTTTTGTTATCACCGGTTAACTGATAAAACCTTGCCAGCCTATATCGTGCATATGATGTGTTGCCCTCTAACAAATATTGTTCAAGTCCAGCTAAGTAAGGCCTAATAATCTCTTTCTGTTCAGCGTTAAACTCTTGCTCACCCGATAACAAATTAAATACTGCTTCGTTGCTAGTCGCCGTATTTGAGTCAGCCAATAAAGGGGTAAGCATTTTCCAGCGCAACGCAACAGAAAAACCAGCGCTACCGATAATTGCAGCTTGCTTTATTTGAGTATTTTCTTCCTTCAAAGCTCTAGCAACGGCCACCAAACCATTTTTTGAAGGTCGCGTTTGTAGCGACTCAAGTGCAATTACCCTTTCATCGACTGTCCGTGCTTTATCCTGAGCAATGTAGGCAGGGTCTTCAACATTAGGCCGGTAATTTGTCGGCGGTTCTTCTGTATTAGCTTGAGTGCCAAATGACACTAGCAGCATTGAAACAACCATTATGATCTGCTTATTCATCATCAATCAACCGTTATGCTCTGGCTTGCAATTGCTTGTTAATTAATTCTCGGTCACTGTATTTACCGCGTGCTACCGGGTAGTTGAGTGTGCGTAGAATATACGCCAGCCCCGCATCTGCATGGGTATAAAACTTCTTCCAACCTGCACATAAATAATTAAGCCCATCTTCACCATCTTTGGTACGAATGAAGCGGTTTTTAGGACACTCACCAAAACAAGCAAATTGATATTCGCAGCGCTGGCATTGGCTTGGCAATGACTTGGTTTTTGATACCCCAAACTGCTGCTGCTGACTAGAGTAAGCCATTGATTCAAGTGTTTTATCGTTTATATTGCCAATCTTGTATTCGGGATAAACATAATGATCACAGCTAAAAACGTCGCCGTTAGGTTCCATTGCTAAGCCTTTGCCACACATTTCCCCAAGTGTACATAATGGATTTCTTCTGCCTGCCCATGTCTCTAAAAAGGCTTCGAAATATTGAACAAAGACAGTCCCTACATCATTTTGAATCCATTCATCAAATACTGTAATCAGGAAGTTACCCCATGCGTCATCTGCGACACAAAATGACTCAACTATCGACTCTTTATGCGCTGGGTTTAACCTTGCATCGCCTTGCATTAATCGTTCATCGCTCGCCCATGTATGTGGAGCCGTAGAACGAAATGTCTTAGGTTCAACAATAGGAATAAATTGCATCTGTGGCGACTTTACTTCATCACGTAAAAAACGATATACCGTTAAAGCATTATGACTGGTTATGTTATTGACACAGGTCAAGGTTGCAAATTTAACCTGATGCTTATGCAGTAATTCAACAGCTCGCATGACTTGTCTAAATGAGCCTTTTCCTGATTTAGTCGTACGATAACTATTATGGATTAACTCTGGCCCATCAATACTTAACCCAACAAGGAAGTTGTTGTTTTTTAAAAACTCGCACCATTTGTCACTTATAAGTATGCCGTTTGTTTGTAGATCATTTGAAATAATGACGCCTTCAGGTTTATATTTTTTCTGTAGTTCTACAATTTTTTCAAAATAAGGGATTCCTAGCATTGTCGCTTCGCCGCCTTGCCATGAAAATATAATCTCTGGTGTATTTTGCCCTTCTATATAGCTGCGAATAAATACTTCAAGATCATGGTCACTTAATTTTGGTGAGCATCCCCTCTTATAATCCAACAGATCTTCTTTGCTTAAGTAGTAGCAGTAATCACAGTCAAGGTTACATGAAGCACCGATAGGCTTTGTCATTACATGCATGCGTTTTGAGGCTTTACCATTAAACTGTGGACCTGCTTTTAGAACTGTATTGTTGCTACTCATAAGTATCTTCATCTGTCAGTTAATTTGATGGGAGTGATGATAATTGCTAGTTAATTTATGAACAATCAACTCAAGTAAAATATGGATTGAACGGTATTTAATTGACGCCACTAACAGTGATTCAACTAGATACCGAGATATTGCCAAGTATCATCAGCTGAATTTCTTCTTGATTTATTGATTAGTCAAAAAGAACACCTTACTAATAGAGTTTATTGGCTTAGGACCTGTATCAACTTAATTTTTTGATCACTACTGAAACCAGTGCTAGTTAATAACACCGATATCGCATCGAACTGATTGCGGCTAACGCTACTAGAGCTAACTGAAATTGCTGCAGTCTTTGCAGGTTCAATATCGTTAAGCTGCTTGTTCGACTCGACGTTAACTTTAGATAAGTTGTGTTCTGGCATGCTATTGCTATAAACGCTAGACTTATCTTGCTCACTTGCTTGCTGCATATTCTGACTTGATAGATTGCGAGAAACTTGTCCAGCTGTTTGTTCATAACCATTAAAGCGATTAATATTTTCCAACACCGCACTTTGCACGTCGGTAGACTGCTGGGCGGAAACTGCGACGTTCTCGGTTCGGAGAGCTGAAACGTCAGCCCCCTGCATAGATAGTGTTTGAGGGGCACTTCCTGCTTGGACAAAAGGAGCAATGCAAAAAGTCGCCAATATAAGGGATTTAAACATAAGGTGTACCTATTTAAGGAAGTTGAGCAAGAAACTAGAGAATCCTCTAGTTTCTTGCTATTACAGGTTATTTAGTGGCAGTTTTTGAACCACCAGCTCCTATGCCAAAGTTTTTGTATACTGATTCACTCGCACCATCCATTGTAAATGAACCCGGGCGCTGTGATGGTGGAAAGTCTTTATAAGTAGCTAAGTGCTGTTTTACTAGCTCGTTGGCTTTATAAAATACAAAGACATTATCAAGCTCCCAAGACCAATAGTTATTCGAGTTGTGATCAGCACGCTCAAATGGATCTTGTCTAAGGTTAAAGATTTTAGGTAAACGCAACCAAGTAAACGGCTCAGCCCAAAGAGCCATCGTTTTCGCTCTTTGCTCACCGTAAACAACCTTCCAGTCAGTAGAGTGATCTTTACCACCGCCAACGTAATCTGCTTGGTTATAACGAATAGCTACGACTTGTGCGTCAGCGTTATATTCAATTACCTGCTTACGCGGGTCTTCTTTCGTACGACCTGCAAAATAATCATTCATGTCAAAGCCATCAAGATGGATTTTGAACTCTTTACCATTGGCTTTATAACCGCCTTTCAACAAGTCTTGCTTAATATTGCTATCACCAGCCGCTGCAGAAAGAGTCGGAAGGAAATCAAGCCCTGAAACCATGCCGTTTAGCACTCGACCACCGCTCCAGTCACCGGCAGGCCAACGTACAAATGCAGGAACGCGATAAGCGCCTTCCCAGTTTGTTTCCTTCTCACCTCGGAAAGGCGTAGTAGCCCCATCTGGCCACGCATTAAAGTGAGGGCCATTATCGGTTCCATACATAACAATAGTATTGTCCTTCAACTCATTATCATCAATATAGTCAAGTAGTTCGCCTACATTTCTGTCATGAGCCATCATTGCGTCATTATAGAAACCTTGTCCAGAAATACCTCTATCTTTAGGGTTTAAGTGAGTCTTGAAGTGCATCTTAGAAGAATTCCACCACACAAAGAATGGTTTATGTGCTGCTTGTGCTTTGTCCATAAATTTAATGGCATGCGCGGTCACATCGTCATCAATAGTGCGCATGCGCTCTATCGTTAGCGGTCCAGTATCTTTAACTTCACCATCAACTTTGGCCGAAATGACGCCTCGTGGACCATATTTCTCAAGGTACTTTGGATCTTTCGGGTAGAAATCATGCTCTGGCTCTTCCATCGCATTTAGGTGGTATAGGAAACCATAAAACTCATCAAAACCGTGGTTTGTTGGTAAGTCACGGTCGCGGTCACCAAGATGGTTTTTACCAAATTGCCCCGTCATATAGCCTTGGTTTTTAAGTACTTCAGCGATGGTTAAATCATCATCAGCAATACCTTGAGGCGCTCCTGGAAGGCCAACTTTTGTCATGCCTGTTCTTAATCCATCTTGACCAGTAATAAACGCACTTCGACCAGCAGTACAAGATTGCTCGCCATAGTAATCAGTGAATGCAACACCTTCATTGGCGATACGGTCGATGTTTGATGTCTCATATCCCATCAAGCCACGATTCCAATAGCTGATGTTCCAGGTACCTATATCATCGCCCCACATGACTAGGATATTAGGTTTTTGATTCGATTTCGGTGCTGGAGCTTCAGCAGCAATTGCATGCATTGACGAAAATGCTGATAAGGCAAGCATCGCGGTTGAAAGTAGTGTTTTTCTACTCGGAATATTCATGTGCGTCTCTCTCTATTAACTTAAGTGAACACTCGATGCCTTACTCTTACTCAAGTTGGCAGTAATGTTTGTATATAAACTTACTGTCGACATCTCGATGTTCTATTTATTGTGGAGTCAATTAGAAAATAATCGCTCCAATTTCAATTCGAGAGGGATATTAATGTGAATATAAAAAAAGAAAAAACACTTTTGGTTAATAGTGAATTTAGTTTCATTCAACTAAAAAACATTATCTAGTAAGCAATAGAGAAACAAAGAAAAAACAGTTGACTAATTCACTTTTTTATTTCATTAAATTAACTAGCTGCCATTTTAATTACGCCCTGCAAATAACCTTCTACAAATAGCATTCAGCTTATTAAACAATGCAAACACACAGAACAAATGCCGCAATAAACTTCAATTTAAATTAGTTTAACAACATGAATCATTTTGGTGTTCATGTTATTAGATAAGTTACTTTTATTACTGAGTGACTTACACTTTATAAATGCCAGTGAAAACATAGCCTCACAGTTTGATAGGCATTGTAAATTACATAAACACAAGATAGAGATATTTACATGTCGTATTATCATTATCCGATTCGCTACTGCAACTGTCTTTAGCACTAAGCAGACAAGTAGTTGGCAGGAACATGTCGTCAATGTACATCTTATAGTTTTACTTGCCGAAGCTCATGTATTACTTGATTCCATGCCAAGAACCACAAAAACACTCTGTAAGAGCAATATTAAATTGTTTGGTTGCCCTCACTCGGATGCGTAAATTTCACAGCCCAATAATGTAATAGCCTAAATGTCTCATATCCCATCAAACCACGATTCCAATAGTTGATGTTCCAAGTACCTATGTCATCACCCCACATTGCTAGAATATTAGGTTTTTGGTTCGATTTTACTTCTGGTGCTAAAGCATACATTGACGAGAATCCTGATAGAGCAAGCATCGCAGTTGAAAGTTGTGTTTTCTACTCGGAATATTCATGTGCGTCCCTCTATTAACTTAAGTGAACACTCGATGCCTTACTCTTACTCAAATAAGGAGTAACTTTTGTATATAAACTTAATGTCGGCATCTCGAACTTTTATTTATTATTGAGCCAATTAACAAACAAATCACTCCAACTTCGATTAGGTAAGGACAGTAATGCAAATATTAAAAAGGAAAAATCTTCGAGTTAATAGTGAGTTTAGTTTCATTATCTATAAGCAACAGACAAATAGAAAAATAGAAAAATAGAAAAATAGACAAATAGACAAATAGTTAATTAACTCATATTTAATTCACATTTAAATATAATTCAATTGATTAACTAACAAACTGGCATTAGGCTTACCTCCTGTAAACAACCCTCTAGAAATAGCTCTAAAGTTATTAAGTAAACGCACCCAAAATAACGCAGTAAATGGTTAACTAAAATTAGTTAAACAACATAAACCACCTTAGTTCTCAAAGTATTAGATAAGCTATTTTTATTACTGAGTGACTTACACTTTATAAATACCAGTTAAAACATACCCTCACTGTTTGATAGGCATTTTTAATTATATAAACACAAGATAGAGATATTTACATGTCGAAATTATCATTATCCAATTCGCTACAGCAATTGTCTTTAGCATTAAGCAGACAAGTGGTTGGGCAGCAACATGTCGTCGATGCACTTATTATAGCTTTAGTTGCCGAAGGTCATGTATTACTTGAGGGGCTGCCAGGAACCGCAAAAACTCGCTCTGTAAGAGCATTATCAAATTGTTTGGATGCTTCACTCGGGCGCGTACAGTTCACACCCGATTTAATGCCAAGTGATGTAATAGGCTATGAGACACTGGATAGCTCTGAAACAATGGTATTTAAAGAAGGCCCTGTTTTCACTAATATTTTACTTGCTGACGAGATTAATCGGGCCCCGCCAAAAGTACAATCCTCTTTACTCGAAGCCATGGAAGAGCGTCAAGTTACAGTCGGCGGAAAAACACATCCACTTCCTGAATTATTTATGGTGCTCGCCACACAAAATCCTATAGAACAAGAAGGGACTTACACTTTGCCTGAAGCGCAGTTAGATCGGTTCTTAATGAAGATTACCGTCGATTACCCAATTAGAGAGGCTGAACTAGATATTTTACGCTTAGTAAAGAGTGAAGCCCTCCAACAAAAACCGAACTTTTCAATTGAACAATCTGTGCTGCTACAAGCCCGAAAAGCGATTTTAAACGTTTCTACCTCTGACAGTCTTGAACAGTACATAGTCGATATTGTGATGACGACTCGTTTCCCACAACAATTTAAAGACAGTGAACTACAAAATTGGATTCAAGTTGGCGCAAGTCCAAGAGCAACAATTGCATTGGAAAAATGCGCTCGCACACATGCATTTATTAAAGGCAAAAATTATGTCGATCCTGACGATGTAAGGGCTGTCGTTAATAGTGTCTTGGGGCACCGACTTATCTTAAGTTATGACGCTATTGCAGATGGAATATCTGCAAAGGATGTCGTTACTGAGATCATCAAGCGTGTCCCCGTCGCCTAAACGTTGAGATAGTTCCATGGATAATCGACTTTTTGTAGATCAAAAGCATTTGATTCTGTTACGCAGGATAGTAAAAAAAATGTCTTTGTGCACAACCTTCAAGCCCTCAGGCATATTAGCCGGGCGCAATCGTTCTAAATTGCGTGGTCAAGGACTCGATTTTGAAGAACTACGCTCATATCGCGCTGGCGATAGCCTGAAAGATATTGACTGGAAGGCCTCCTCTCGCAGTGACAAAAAATTGGTGCGGGTTTTTACAGAAGAAACAGACAGACCCGCGATAATTTTATGTGACCAGCGCTCAACGATGCTATTTGGCAGTCAGGTTTATACTAAATCTGTTATTGCAGCCGAAATTGCAGCACTTATGGCATGGCTACTATTGGAGCGAGGTGATCGTGTTGGTGGTTTAATCATTGAAGATCAACAAGTCAGAGTGCAAATGCCCAATCGAAGCTCTATCGGTATATTAAGCTACTTAAATCAACTAGCCACGGCTAACAAACAGCTAAAGAACTTTACTGCACCGCTAAAGCCTACTCCATCAATCACTAAACAGTTAACAGACGCTAGTGTGCTTTTGGGGCGCAGCGGAACATTAGTGGTAATCACAGACGGAGAGGGACTTACTACGACGGACGTTGCTTTTATAAAGCAGCTTGCCGTTAAACACAATATTATAATGCTGCTCGTCAATGATGAGCTTGAGCTAGATTACCGCCGTGCTGAAGGCTTGGCTATTTCAGATGGTAATCTACAGTATGAACTGACTAACAATGCTGTAGACGCTGATAAGTTTCAACAAGATAGTGCAAAGCGCATATGTGACTTACGCCAAGCACTGCGGGCAACGCAGCTACCTTTCGGCACATTAAACACCATTGAACCATCCCAAAAACAGTTGACGACTTTATTGATGGGCGGTAGAAAATGAGCTGGTTTTCAATCCCAAAGCCTGAAAACTTCGGTAATTATATGCTTACTGACTTTCAGCCCATGATAATGCCACACCCTGTGTCATTATTACCTCAAACGCCCGTAGCAAAAATGATTGTAATGCTATTTATTCTATTGAGCCTATATGCTATCTACCGTTGCTACCGTAATTGGAAATTAAATGCCTATCGACGTGATGCCCTCAAAGACCTAAAACGCTACCGAAAAACCAGTTACGAACTGATGATTGCCTCAATACCTTTAGTGTTAAAGCACACTGCAATACATGCATATCCAGATCAAGCGATCGCTAGCTTAATGGGGGACGATTGGGCAACATTTTTAAATCAGCAAGTTTGCAAAAATCAGTTTGATACACACTTAGCCAGCCAACTCATTAAAGTGAGTTTCCAATCAGAACGAGCTTGGAAGCACGATAAGGTAACCAATCAAGCCTTACTCAACACTGCGCTCTACTGGATTAAACATCATCAGCAGGCAAAAAAATGATCACTTTATTAAACCCCTACTGGTTATTCATATTACCTTTGCCTTTAGCTGTTTACTTTATGGCTCCTGCGTTTAAAGTAAGTGAGCGCGCCATACGAGTTCCCTTCTTTGCCCGTCTGTTAAGGCTTACAGGAAAGAAAGCCCACCAAGCTAGCCGAGTTATGCAGCCAATACGTATGCAAAAAATTGCGCTAGTGGTTACATGGGCAATCTTGGTGCTATGTTTAGCTCAACCAGCCATACTAGGGAAATCTTTCGAAATACAGAAAACAGCTCGTGATCTGATGGTCGCTGTCGACTTATCTAAATCAATGAACACCGCAGATTTCCCAAGTGAAAATGCTTCAAAAATTAAACGCTGGGATGCTCTAGAAAGTCTGCTAACTAAATTTTCTGCTCAGCGAAAAGGCGATCGACTAGGGCTAATCGCTTTCGGTTCTGGTGCTTACGTCCAGGTGCCGTTCACCGCAGATATTGCGACATGGCAATTGATGTTAACTGGATTAACTACTGACATTGCTGGCCCAGCAACGGCAATTGGAGATGCTATTGGGCTTAGCTTACGTGCATTCGACAAATCAACATCGAAACAAAAAGTACTATTACTGGTCACTGATGGCGCAGATACCGCCAGTAGCTTACCGCCGATAGAAGCCGCTAAAGTTGCCAAAGCTAAAGGGGTACAGATTTATACCATCGCAATAGGCGACCCTAAAACGCAAGCCAAAGATGAAAGAGTCGATATAAAAACGCTCCAATTGGTCTCTAGCTTAACCGGCGGTCATTCATTTATAGCTGCGAGTAAAGGCGCATTAGAGCAAGTATTAGATGAAGTTAATCAAATTGCTCCAAGCCAATTTAGTAGTCAAACCTACCAACCAACAACATTACTCTATCCGAACTTACTAATAGGGTTAGTATCATTCTACTTTTGTATGTGGACAGTGTTGTCGGTGCTAGAAGTTAAACAGAGGAGGCACAGGCATGTTTGATTCAATTGGTACTGACTTTCACTTTCTTTCGCCACAGTTTCTTTGGCTGTTAATGCCTATAGCCGCACTAGTTATCTATCGCGTCGCAAGAGATCGCCTTAAGAACAAAGCTTTCAGTAGCACTGCGATCGCTCCTCATTTAATGGCGTTACTGATTACAAAAAGTAATAGTACTAAAAACACTGGGCCATTATTAGCGGTCACAATGATATTAGTTCTTATCGTCATTGCGTTAGCACAACCTGTTTGGCAGCATAAAAACGCCGAAACTGATCATACTTCACCGCTTATTATCGTGATGGATCAATCGCTATCGATGAAGCAAAAAGATGTTTCACCGAATCGTAACTTACGAGCTCAGTTTTTGATTAACCGACTGTTGACCCATGGGGTTAATCGCCCTATTAGCATTGTAGCGGTTAGCGGTAGCACACATATTTTATTACCCCCAACTAACGATGTAGAGTTGGCCTCACTGTATCTATCATATTTAAGCCCTGAATTGATGCCTACTGAAGGTGGAGATGCCGCACAACTGGCGAAACGAATAAAATCAACTCCTTCTTTGAACAAGCAAGGCACAGGGTTGGTATTAGTGACAGACGGGTTACAAACAGGAGTGAGTTATCTAAAGAAACTATTGGCCGACAATCACATTAGCAGCGTAGCTTTGGCATTTACCGAAATGGGTAAACAAACTGCAGACGAACTAGGCATCCCTGTCATTCAAGCAGATCGACTGCTAAGTAATAGCATGGCTTTAATCAATGCCGTTGCTAACATGCCACTGCAAGCCAATAGTGATGATAACAACTGGCAGGATGAATCTTTCTATTTTCTGTTAGCCACGGCCTCATTAATACTGTTGTGGTTTAGAAAAGGTTGGACCCTTAATTGGAGTTTTATGTTATTTTTCTGCCTATTGACTCCCGTTCAACATGCCAAAGCCTCTCCAATAGATTGGCTATTAACCAAAGATCAGCAAGCTATGATCTATGTCTATAATGGCAATTATCAACAAGCTAAGGCCCTTTTTGACGATACTCATTGGAAAGCAATGTCATGCTATTACACTGAGGATTTTAAATGTGCGCAAAATGAGTTTTCTAAAATTGGCGATGTTGATTCCATTTTTAACATGGCTGACGCAGCATCCCAAGACGGCCGGTACAAAACAGCTCGAGAACTCTATAAAGGGCTCCTCACCTTACAACCTAAATACCCTGGAGCGCAGCATAACTTAGCTATTATTGAGGAGATAATTAGCAAAATAAACGGTTTAAGCGAATCATATCAGAGCACTAATCCGCCCTCTAAAAATGGCAAGCCACCTCCTAAGGATGCCAATGAGATCGCCGATGGTAGCAAGAAAAAAGTCATAGGAGAATTGCCAAAACCCACCTTAAAAGCCACTGACATTCTAAAAAGTAGCGCCGCGACAGAGCAATGGCTTCGGGATATAAGCCGAGACCCGCGTCAGTTTATTCGGCTCAAATTTTTATCGGAATTCAATCGAGATAACGAGGGCGCGCAATGAATATTTCACCATTATATCAATACTTTATAAAAGTTATTTCGAACAAACAGGGGCATTACAGGGACAGATTATCTTACTGCTTAGCAGTGATCTTGATGCTACTTTTCGTATCTAACGTCGCTTTGGCTGCTGAGACTCCAATAGATAAAGAGAAGGCATTAGTAGTAAAACTTAGTGTTGATAACAGCAAGGTTGCACCAGGACAACAAGTGAATGTTAATTTACTAATTGCCACACCAAGTTACTTTGTCGATAGCGCTGAATTTAACTTACCTGTGGTTGATAACGCCTTAGTGGTTAATGAATCAACCTATCGCGCAAGTGGTAGTACGATGATCGACGGAAAAAGATATAGCAGCCAGCGGTGGAGTTTTCAAATCTATCCCAATCAGCCTGGTGTTTATTCAATTCCACCGATGCGAGTTACAGCATTTGTAGCCGATGATGAAGGCAAGCCTGTTGCTGTTACAAAGAAAATTCAGGGGGTTGTATTAGTGGCGATGCAACCTTCGGCAATGGGAAATAGCAAGCATTACTTGGTTTCAAACGATGTGAAAATTAGTGATGACTGGTCTATTTCAAATAGTGACATAAAGTTTAATGATTATGATTCAACCAATAATAAAATACAGCTAGGCGCAGGTGATATTATTGAAAGAACACTACAGATAAAAGCCAGTAAAACCTCACGGTTAACCATACCCTCCACCCAGTTCATTGTGCCTGAAGGAGTTAGCCTTATGCTTTCAGAACCTGAGCTAGAGTCTCATTATAATAGAGGCAATAGTTACGCGACTATTTCACAGCATATTAGCTACTCTATTGACGAACCGGGACAATATAATCTAGGCGGTGAAACGATAACCTGGTGGGATCCAGTAAAAAAAATCAAACAGCAACAATTACTTGTTGGCAAGCAGATCGATGCTGGAGGGATCCCTTGGCAAAGCATTTGGCTAATTGTAGCTGGGGCTATGTTAGTGGTAATCATCTTGTTCTTGTATAAATATTGGCAGCCTACACTCTACAGTTATAAACAACATCTACTAACAATGCTCAACGGCAGCAGAGCCAAACAAATCTCGCTGTATTATCAACAGCTAGATAGCAACGCCAAACAGCCACAGGCTCAGTTATGTGCTCTCAATGGTAAGCCATTTGAAACAGCCAATGAGATGTTAAAAGCCCTATATGGCAACGTAAAGCCTTGGCCTAATCTAAGTCGCCGGATTAGACTCTATTGCCAATGTAGTAAAAGAAAGTAGAAATATTCCCTATAATTTATGCAATGAAACATAAACGTTTTACTGGAGTGACCATTTATTACACATTTAAAATGTAACTATAAACACTCATTTCTAATTTAAGCCCCAGACTCAAGTACTAATTACAAAAAACGCGGCTAATATAGCTGCGTTTTTATCATTCAAGTTTCGAAACTAGTCACCGAAATCAATCCAGTAGAATGTTTTTAGGCTCAGTAATAGTGGTCAACTAATATTGTAAATGGTAGCTATCTGAAGGAAATGACTGGACAGTTGAACTTTTATGTTGCTGAGTATCTTCCGGCGAATCGTCTACGATAATTAGAAAAGGGCTAGCAACAATACTAAGACCTTTTGTTTGCCTAATATTCATGATGATATAAGATTCTATATCATCGATTCCATAAAGCTTAGCAGTCTAACTTTACAGGGGCGGCGGAACTTGAACCCGCGTCCATGTTTTTCGTATAAAAAAACCTGCACTAGGCAGGTTTTATATAAGATGAAATCGATTTAGTTCTGCTTTCTTACAAATTTTGATTTCAACATCATTTGGCCGTGACCATCAACTTTACAATCGATGTCGTGGTCAGCATCTACAAAACGTTTGATGACTGCTTTAGTGCCCACTTTAAGCACTAATGAAGAACCTTTTACTTTAAGGTCTTTGATTAGGGTTACTTTGTCTTCTTCAGCCAGTAAGTTGCCTACTGCATCTTTTAAGATAATGGCATCTGGATCAACGATTTCTTCGTTTGGGTTCCATTCATGAGCACATTCAGGGCAAATAAGTTGTGAACCATCTTCGTATACGTAGGCAGATTCACATTTAGGACATGGTGGGATAGCGCTCATGATATTTTCTCTTTAATTTGAAAGACTTTCTGCTGATTTTGTACAATAACATTGCCAATTAACAGAAATAGATGGTTTACATTATACGTAACATCTTAAATATCGGCTAGCAACTGAATGCTGCTCGCATCACAGTTCAGTGATTGCATATGACTTAAAGCCATATTAAGCGCTTACTCAATATCCTTTCTAGCGCTCAATAAGCTCGCTCCCTTTTTATTAATGAGATGATAAATTTTCTCCATAGCCCTGTTGACCTTGCCTAAAATTCAGCTCATATTGATACATAATTGTTAATAATTACATCAACTTCGCGGGCGAATACAAGCTCAACTTTTATTGTATTCGGGTTAATTCGACTATGAGTAAGGTCTTTCATTGAGTTTAGTAGCTCATTATTTACATAAATGGAAATTAAGGCTGGGTATCCTGTTAGCCTTATTGTGTTTATGGCCGCTTCAAACTTGGCTTGTGTCCTACCTTGCAACAAGCGCACTAACGCCTTACGAGATCAATTTATCGCTTCCCCTTTCAGACAAGCTCAATCAAGAATATGGTTTAACACCAACAAGTCATGTTGCAAACGTTTTTGTGAGTGGCAGTTTTTCTGACTGGCACAGTGACGATCCCTTTTATCGGATGCAGCCTTCTGGTAAAAACCAGTGGCACTATCAACTCCCATTACACCCTGGAGATATTGAATATAAATTGGTGTTAGAGATAGAAGGACATACTGATGCGATTTGGATTTTAGACCCCAATAACCCTAATACAGCCGTGAACCCTTGGGGGGATAAAAACTCTCTTATTGAAATAGCTGACTGGCCAAAGATTGCTGTGATTAGTCGACTGTTAACGCTGGCAGTTATAGGCGCATTTTTATTGTATTGCTTGTTAGAGCCATTGTTGTACTGGTTACTGCATTTAAAGATGCCTCTTTACCGCAAATTGATGCTGTCGAATGTGCTGATTTTAATCTGTATCCAAATCATCTTCTTCAGCTACCAATTACATCAAAACAGACAGCTCATTAAACTCAGCATCAGTGATACATTACATAATATGCACTTGGTATTAGCCAGTAACCATATTGATTTTAATGACTTAAATAACCAAAAGCAGCAAATAGACAATGCTATTGATCAATTTTTTGCACAAGCAACGACTCGAATTGATAAAAAGCAAACCAGCCTATTTCAAATTACTTTATCTGACTTTGCCGTATTAGATAAAAATGGCGAGTTAATTTCACTGCATCACCGCCAGCAAAATCAATCAATTCAGTTACACCGAGCACAAAAGCTTGGATTTAATAACACTCATGATTACTTCATCAAAGGCATGTGGGCCAACCTCATTCCCGAAGCAAAAGAAAACGCCCTTAACGGACAGTTAGTCACCGCCAAACGTCCTGCAGGAATACGCCATGTTGAAACTAATAAGACACGCCAAAGTGAATGGGTATTGGGTTTTAGCCAAGTGATGCAACCGATTATGTCCCGTGGTCAGCTGCAAGGGTTTTACGGTGGTTCTATGCAAGTTAAGCTTTACGGTGCAGAGCTTCTAAACACCTTATTATTTCAGCTATTGTTACTGTCTGGCGTGCTTAGTTTAGCCAGTTGGTTATTGATGAGTGTTGGGAAGATCGTTACTGCGGATATTCTTACCTTAACCAATTGGACTCAAAAAATAGTCAAAGGCGACCTAACCCAGAAGCTCAACCTCAATAGCCAAGATGAAATCCAACAGCTTGGTGATAATTTTGAAATCATGCGACAGTCGTTGGCAGATAGTTTTCATAAAATTGAGCAGCAAAACAGTAACCTCTTTAATGAGGCTTATTTCAATAATCTCACCGGCTTACCTAACCGGAAAAAACTCTATGCAGATCTCAAGCAGTATCAAGCCAGCTCATTGTTAGTTTTCAGCATTACTGATTTTGACGAAATTAATGATTTTTATGGTGTAACAACCGGTGATGCTATTATTCAAAAGGTGGCTAGTAGTCTCGAAATGAATGCAGTTCCACACAGTTTATATAAAACTGGGGCTGATGAATTTGTGGTTTTGGTTGTCAGCAAGTTTAATGATCAACAGCTACAAGACTTAGCCGAGCAGTTAATCGAGCATGTTACCCATCAAGCGATTGTGATTGATGAAAACGAACTCTACATTACCTTAAGCGCTGGAGGTGCCCATTGTATCAACGAGCTGTATTCTCAGTTACACCAACATGCTGACTTAGCCAGACGTATTGCAAGGCGACATTACCAACACTACCGTTTATTTACAGCTGACATGTCTAACCCTCAGGCTTTTGAAGCTAATATGCATCAAAGTCGTTTATTGGTTTCAGCAGTACAAAATAACCTAGTAACCCCTTATGTGCAGCTAATCAAACCACTTTCAAAAAATGACACCCCTAAAAGTGAAAACCATGTAATAAGTGCCAACCCCAAATTCGAATGTTTAATGCGTATTTGCTTAGCTAATGGCAAAGTGCTGACACCAGCTCAGTTTATGCAGACAGCAGTGCGTTCGCGTCTTTACCCTAGGATGATGAAAGTAATGCTCGAGAAGTCATTTTCATTATTTAACTCAACACCTTATGAGTTTTCAGTCAATATATCTCTTGAAGATATTGCTGATCCAGAACGGATAGCAACATTAGTTACGCTGCTAAAAAGCTACCCTGAAACAGCCACAAGATTGACCTTTGAACTGCTAGAAAGTGAAGAAATCACCAATTACGATTTAGTCCACGATTTTATCAGCAAGGTAAAACCCTATGGCTGTAAAATTGCCATCGATGACTTTGGCGCAGGTTACTCTAATTTTGTGCATTTAATGAGATTAGACATCGATATTATTAAAATAGATGGCTCACTTATTCGCTATTTAGATAAAGATGAAAAAGCTCAGTATTTAGTTGCGACTGTGACAGATTTTGCTAAAAAAATGGGTATTGAAACCGTTGCGGAATTTGTAGATTCAGAGCAAGTTCTTGAGCAAGTAAAACAATATAAGATTGATTATGCCCAAGGCTTTTTACTAGGTAAGCCTGCACCTTCTATAGAAGCGGCATTGGCGTCTCAAGAGACAGAGACATCTTAGACGTTCGATGTTTATGTACTTGTAGCTATACCCCTCTTGTTTTACATCCCCCATACATTTACACATAATAAAGGCCACGATATTTCGTGGCCTTTATTTTTAAGCAATTCGTAAATTAGTTTTTGAATAAGCAACTAAGCAACTTTAGACTCAGTAGCTTAAAACTAGAAATGATTAAACTAACTCAGCGAGCATAGCGTCATCATAAGCAGTTAATTCACGCCCATCACGAACTTTAGCGACGTAATCTGGATTAGCAATAAAAGCGCGTCCAATAGCCAATAAATCAAATTGATTATTATCAATTGCATCGCTACCCGTTTGGGCGGTGTAACTTCCCACACCAACAATCGTTTGATTATATTGCTGACGTAAATAACTTGAGGCTTGGCCACCTAAATAATCAAATTCCATAGCATCATCAAATATCCCTAAGTGAATAAATGCTAAATTGCGCGGTTCTAGTTGCTTTAATAAGCTATCAAATACTGCGCGGTCACGGTTGTCTGGTTTCATATTAAAATAGGCGCCCGGAGATAAACGAATCGCTGTTCTATCACTACCAATTTTCTCGATAATCGCATCGATAACTTCAACAGCAAAACGTGTCATATTTTCTGGGGTTTCGCCGTACTCATCGCTGCGGTTATTACATGAATAATGTAAGAACTGATCGATTAGGTAGCCATTTGCACCATGGATTTCAACTCCATCAAAACCCGCTTCTATTGCATTGTCAGCTGCAGAGGCATAGTCAGCTACTAGCGAAGCGATATCTTCAATTGTCGCTGCTTTAGGTTGCTGATATGTCAAATCTCTATTACGTGGAATAGTGCCTTCAATTCCTATATTTGATGCTGATAACACTTCACCGTTTTCTTCACCGAAAAAGAACGGGTGAGCAACGCGGCCCGTATGCCATAGCTGGGCAAAAATCTTCCCGCCTTTTTCGTGTACAGCTTGAGTCACTAGTTTCCAGCCGTCTATTTGCGCTTGAGTATAAAGACCCGGTGTATTGACGTAACCTTGGCCGTCAGGACGAATAATGGTGGCTTCACTAATGATTAAACCAGCATCTGCGCGGCGAGCATAGTAGTCAGCCATCGTTTGAGTGGGGACTAAATCATCGTCAGCCATACAACGTGTGAGTGGCGCCATTAAGATTTTATTATTTAGAGTAAGTGTGTCATTAAGTTTATAAGGGGTAAATAACGTGGCAGGCATTGGCATAGTACTTCCTTGAAATAGCGATTCGCTGTTATTTAAAAACTTAAGCTGACCGTATAATTTAGCTTAAGTTTGTCATTGTTAATGTAATAGATGGGGTCGAATAATCCATATTCAATAAAGAACAAAAAAGCGACTCACAAGTAGTCGCCTTATTTTTACTCAGCAGTTATTTACTGTATAGGTAGTTACTGTAAAGATAGTTACTGTATAGATAGTTACTAGGCAGTATTAACTTAGTCATTAGGTACGTTGTAAATAAAAAATAGTGCTACATTAGACTAAATTTTTTTGAGCATACACACGCTCACCTAATGAGTTAAGAATTTTACATTCACCATCAAGTACAGCAATGATTGATTTCCCCACCCTAAACTCATTGGGAAGCATTACCCTTCCCGTCTCGCTCACATCTAAACCTGTTAGTACTATATTTTTCATTAACAGGCCTACTGGCGCTTCATAAAATAATACTGTTACCGTCGCTTTATTATCTTCATTGGTGCTGGCGGGTTCTTGACTCTCTTTTGTCATATTTTCACTCTCTTACCGATGCTAACTACATGCTTACGATATGGTTTTTATAACTCTCGTATCAGTCTAGACGAATATTGAAACTTATACCTCATTCTGGCAATCAATATCTTACACAAATTTAACAGCATCTATGGTAAATTAAACTCACTAATCCTCTATCGGCTGATCTGCATCAACTGCAGTGCCTATATAGACTAAACAGCTGCGATTATTTTTGTTAGAATCAGCGGCAATTTTCGACATTAAAAACGAGATCAAGATGGGAAGAGCATACCAAAACCGCAAAGAATCTATGGCAAAAACTGCCGGCCAAAAGACGCGTATTTACTCGCGCTACGGTAAAGAAATATACGTTTGTGCCAAAAATGGTGGTGTTGATCCTGATGGTAACTTAGCGCTTCGTAGCTTAATTACCCGCGCCAAAAAAGACCAAGTACCGACTCACGTTATTGAACGTGCCATTGAAAAAGCCAGAGGTGGTGGTGGCGAAGATTACGACACTGCTCGTTATGAAGGTTTTGGTCCTGGTGGCTGTTCTGTCATCGTTGATTGCTTAACTGACAACGTTAAACGTACCTTTACTGAAGTGCGTCAAGCATTCGTTAAAAACGACGCTAAATTAGGCGGTCCGGGGACTGTTGCGCATAGCTTTGATCATCAAGCAGTATTTGTATTTGCTGGTGAAGACGATGAAGCCATTTTAGAATTATTGATGATGGCTGATGTTGATGTTACTGACGTAGAACTAGAAGACGGTATGATCAGCGTATTCGCACCAATTACAGAATTTAACAAGGTCCGTGTCGCATTAACTGACGATAATGCTGATATCAACTTTGAAGTTGAGCACATCACCTTTGTGCCACAAGCAATGACTGAAGTGACAGGTGAAGATGTTGAAACCTTCGACAAGTTCATTAATGCTCTAGAAGATTGTGACGATGTACAAAACGTTTATCACAATGCTGAAATCAACGATTAATTCGTTTATTTACGGCAATAAAAAACGCAGTCAATTGACTGCGTTTTTTTATACGTTAATTAACGTAACTCGCTTACTTTAAATCCATTTCTTGAACTTTTTCATGAGCGATTTCAGGCGTTGTTACTTTTGGCTTATTGTGCAAATCAGCTTTAAGTTGTCCTTTACGATGCTTTAGTGCTGCATCGAGTTTTTTGCCTGCACTTGAAAGTGCTGGATACATAACAGGGTCTGAGGCTTTTGCGGCTATACGACTTCCTTCATAATTTGTCGTGATTTCAACTTCAAATTCGCCGTGTTCTTTTGAGATGATAATATCGAGCGATATTAACGTAGGGAAATGGCTGGCAATTTTAGTGAACTTTGCGCTAACGTCTTCTTTTACAGTATCTGTAACATCAACATGGTGACCTGAAAGATTTATTTTCATAGATAACTTATCCTTTAATAATATAGCCTTGCTATATACTTCACTTTCTAGCAGATATTTATTCTTACATAAGTAGATTTTGGGGCGTTTGTTCTAGATCACAAGGGTAGTTGTATAAATTATTGTTAACTTTACAAACAAACTATCTGCTTTTCATACGTATGTCATTTACGTGCTTTACAGCTTTAGTATAGACATAAAACTCCAACAAAATCTGCAACTTTTGTCGTCTTTACGGTGAAATTGTATTTATTGTCATTTTTCAAACAATTAAGCCCATATTTCGTTTGTTTTTCATCCTGTTGATTCTCTGTTTTATTCGTTGTCCTATTAAATAATCTCAATTCGGGATAATAAATGCATATCAGACTGCTATTTTCACCGTTAACAGTGTTGAGATTACTTGCAATAGAGCCGCTATTGACGCGTAAATTAGCCTTGTTATCAGTGCAAAGCTCTTTTTTAATGTAGGCGTTTGAATATTAGCTATTTAAATTTTTTCGCTCATATCTTAACTCTGGCTGAGGTTAAAAAATAATAAAAGCAATCATCAGAGCAACAAAGCTGTACAAATATCAATCAAAGCAGCTCTCTCTGCTAGGTCATCAATACCCATTTTTAATCAAAAGTTAACGGCTTTTATCTCTTTAAAGCCAAAAAAGCCCAAGTTTAACTTGGGCTTTTGCGAATACTCACGTTAACTATCCGTTCAAATTACCGCATCTAGTTAATAGTCTGGGTTGCTGGATGTGATTACTGATTCAAACTACCAAAGCCCTTTAGCTTTAATTTTACTGGCACGTTGAAGTTGGGTATTAAGTTGTTTTACTTGTGATTGGTCTGCCCCCGGCTCTTCACCTGACAAGGCCTGATAACCATTAGCCAAGTTTTGACTCATTTGATCAGATAAACTGTTCATTTGCTTTTTAACGCTATTAAATGCCGACAATAAGCTTTGTTGGTTAGCACTAATGGCGTTAAGTAATTCAACATTGTGATCATCTAGTCTTGTTTCAATTGCCGCTAAATTCGATTCGAAAGAGCTAATATCAGGAGAGCTAGCAACAGATGAGTCTGTGATAAGTGAATGAGCAGCTGATTGTACTTTTAGCTCTGCCAGAAGTTGCTCATTTTGAGCCTGAAATTGACACAACTGGGCTGAAAACTGACTAGTAAGAAGCTCACTTAACTGCTCGATTAAATGCCCATGCTTCGCTTCAGTTTCAATCTTTGCTTTTGCATCTATATCAGCTTGCTCTTGCTGCCTAGTTTGTTGCTGCTTTGCGAGCATTTTTTCAAACTTCAGCCATTGGCTATCATCAAGTACCGCTATAGCAGGAGCCTCAACAATAGACATTTGAGTTCCGCAAGTTAACTCATCATCGAACGATGATATTTGCTGAGTAATTCGCTTTGCATTAACACCATTTGGGCGATATTGCTCACTGACAAGTTTTGGTAACTCTGGCGACAACTGATGCAAATACAAACCAGACAAATAAATGTCACGATGAAAAATGCTGCGCCTTTGCTGGGCGATATCTTTTTCATCGCTGCGTTCTTTCTCACTGACTTGCCAAGCACGCAGATTCTCTATGGCGTAACCATGCTGTTCATGAAGTTCTGGCGCTAAATTAAAAGTACATTGGATACGCATACACTTTACCTATTAAGCAGCTGCAGAGTCATCAGTATTTACGTCATCACTTTCAGCAGCGTGATAACAACAAATCTCACGCGATAAAGCTTCTTGAGGTTTTGCAAGCAACACTATTTTTTCGCCAAGGCTTGGGTATGCTTCATGCACAGCAGCTTCGATTAGTGTTGCTCCACCGCCAACTAAATAAACACGATTAGGGTTACGCATAAAGGTTTTCGCTTCATAGGCAATGGCATTGCCTAGCTCTTCGATTTTATGCTCGATACGCTCAAGTACCCAATCCACTTTGGTTAAGTCGTTAATCACTTCACACGCAAACTCACGGTTATGACGATTCTTAATCAATTCGTTCGCCACAAGGTAACTTGCATCGCTGTCAGCTGCCGCTAAGGCTTTTCTGGCCGTATCAGTTACCATAGACACACCTATCGTTGCATTACCGTATACGCTTGATACATCATCGAACTCACCAACAATCACCCCCATATCGAGAGTCGTTCCACCAACATCAATAACTAATGATTTAGTAAAGGCATTAATGCCCGAATCCACTAATGTGGTTAATACTGCTGGTAGACTTTCTGGCAAGACTTCTACATCTACAATGTCAAATAAGTCGCCTTTGTTGAGCGAGATTTCACGCAATAAGTTAGCCTTCTTACGCTCAATGTTAGCTTCGTTCTTTTGGCAATCGTCTGCGTTGTAATATTCAGTAATGGGTAAGGTTACTAAAATACTAACGGGGCAAGGTTTGATGCCTGTTTGTAATAGCGCGTGATGCACTGAAAGTAGATTTAAATCATCATACTGATATGCGACGTGAGTAGTGGATAAGGCTCTGTCAGATGTGGCATCAAAAGTGTATTTTGTTGAGCCAATTTGGTAGTTAAAAATCTTCTTTCCATTGAGTAATGCTGCACTCTTCCAATCTTTACGAAAAGAATTTGGCGAAGTGACACAATGCACCTTTTCGTCTTTTATCCAGCTAATTTTAACATTGGTAGAACCATCATCGATGGCGAATTTCATTTTTGCAGTAGTCATATCTCAGATCTTAACGTCGCAATTTAAAAGTATGCAGCATCAAGGCGACAGTAAGTGGTAACAACTGAAATGAAAAGCCAATTAAATTTTAGTGAAACTCGAATAGCTGACCGATTATTAAATTTAGAAAATGGTGAATCTGATACAAAGATGGCAATTAAGGTTGTTAAAGATAATGGCTAAAATCACTAATGAGTGAGCACAATGAATATTAACTATAATTTCTAACTATACATATACATGCCACAGAAAACATAAAGCAATATTAATCATAACCTTGCATTATTGGCTATATTTTTGCTTATATTGCAGTTCTATTGGAAATCATAAGGGATAAATATGGATATCAGTAATATTGTCATCGTCGCTATAGTTTTTTTCGCCATCTTTGGGGCAGACTTTTTCAAATATCGTTTACGGATGAAACAACTTGAAGCCAAAATAGATAGCAGTGATAAGATGAAATTGGTAGATGAAGTCAAAAGTATGAAACATCGTTTAGTGATTTTGGAAAAAATTGTGACTGATAAAGGTTATGAATTAAATGAAGAAATTAATAAACTGAAAGATTAAGCTACAAGCTAAAGGCTGCCCGATTGGCAGCCCTTCGATACATCAATCTCTAAAGTTATTAAACTGAAAAGGCTGGCCCAATTCAGACTCTTTTGCCAAGCGCATGACTGCTTGTAAATCATCACGCTTCTTACCGGTAACCCGCACAGAGTCGCCTTGAATAGATGACTGCACTTTTAACTTGCTGTCTTTAATCTGTTTAACCAACTTTTTAGCAATCAGGGTATCGATACCTTGTTTGAAGTTCACTTTCAAACTGAAGGTTTTACCACTATGCACTGACTTTTCGTCAACATCCATTGCTGATGGTTCAACATTACGTTTACTTAACTGAATGCGTAAGATATCCACTAACTGACGACATTGAAAATCATCCTCAGCTTTTAAGGTCACTGTATGATCTTTATGTTCAATCTCAGCTTCTTTACCACGAAAGTCGAAACGACCTGCAAGTTCTCGGCGTGAATTCTCAACAGCATTACGTAATTCAACTTCATCGACTTCTGAAACGATGTCCATTGATGGCATAGTTATTCTCCCATTTAATCATTGTGCTAATAATACCATTTTAACAGGAAGCGCAAACCCTCCATAAAATAGAAAACATTAATTAACTGGAATTTAATGACTTTACCCGCGGCTTTTTTTATCATTGTTTCACTCAGACGATATTGCATCAGGTTAAGTAAACGACAACATGAAATTAAAATTATTTTTCACTGCTGCATTTGCTTTAGCTATTCTTGTTGTCAGTTATCTTGTTTTCTCAAAACCGAACTATCCCATTACTTTTAATAACATGGACAAAGTAGGCCATATTCTGAGTTTTTTCGGGTTAGCTTTTTTAGCCTACTTCGCTTTTAAACCTAAATGGTATTGGATGTGCTCGGTACTGACTTTTTACGCAATATTGATTGAGGTAATTCAATCTCAAATCCCTTATCGCAGTGCTTCTTTGGCTGATGTCGTCGCAGATGTATTTGGCATTGCTTTATTTTATATGTTCTTGTTTATATTTAGAAAGTATCAAGCGGCTAAGTTATTCCCTAAATCGTCATCAAAAGCGAGTAACTGATGAGTTCAAAACTGGTTCCTCCTGCTCAAAAGGCTTCTAACCAAAGCTCTCTTAACAAAAGCGCATCTAACCAAAGTGCACCCAATATTGTCATCGTCGGTGCTGGTGCTATTGGCATGCTGATTTATCATCAGCTGACTCACGCTACTTCCCTTAACAACACGCCATCAAAACCTACTAAACCTCTTTTACTCGGTCGAAATTTCTGTTTATCGACAACTGACATTCAAACTCAATCGCTGACTGTTGAAACGTTTTCTGATGACTCATTAATAAATGACACCATAGTTCAGCCTTGCTTGGTTAATAATCTCAGTGCTGTCACATCTGAACAGTTATCGAATATTGAGTTGGTTATTATGTGCGTAAAGTCTTATCAGGTGAATGATGCTGTTGCAGCGCTCATTGATAAACTACCCAGTAAAGTTACCTTGTTATTGCTACACAATGGATTGGGACCACACCTCCAGGTCATTAAGCTTATTGAAACCCATCAACGTGACGATATCTGTTTATATCTTGGAACGACTTCTCAAGCCGCATTAAAGGTAGGGCAACTGCACGTTCGTCAAACTGGCACAGGTAAAACTGTTATTGGCAAAATCCGCGGAGCGGCAATATCACAGCAATTGGAATCAATACTATTAAGTACAATTCCAAATAGTGAGACTCACTCAAATATCTTGCTCGGTTTATGGCAAAAGCTCATAGTCAATTGCGCCATCAACCCACTCACTGCAATCGAGCAGTGTAACAACGGTCAACTCGCACAAGCGCAATACCAAGATCGAATCAATGCTATTGCCACTGAGTGCATTGAAGTAGCAAAGGCTGCAGGAGTTCAGCTTTCGCTAACAGAGTCTCTCAGTACCATTTATAACGTTATTCAGCTCACAGCCAATAACTTTTCTTCCATGTACCAAGATGTAAAACATCAACGCACCACTGAAATTAAGCAAATTAATGGCTTTGTTACAATGCAGGCAAAACGTCATAATATAAACGTTCCTGTAAATCAGCATATGTTTGAAAAAATATCCTCATTAACAACTTATAAAGGTAAGCATTCTTCAAACAAAATTACCATTGAATGACAACTAATATACTCTTAAAAACTAATCAATTGTATGAAATTTAAAACTTTATAGAATGTAACACTGAACGATTATAGAATAAACGAAAGTAGTTTCTCCTATATTTTATATAAGAAAGGAAATCTAAATGTTCAAAAAATTTTTCATCGGGAATGACATTGAAAAACTCACTAAAAAAATTGAAGAGTTAACCAGTGCGACCGAAAGTCTTACCAATACGATTAATCGGCTAGAAAAAAACTTACCTAGGAGTAGTGAATCATCTAAAAAGCTGAGCCCCCCGAAAAAAGCTAGTGGTTTATCAATTGCAGTTTTAGGAACTCGAGGCCATGGGCAGAAACATATTGCAGCCTTTACAAAATTAAAAGGATGCTATATTTCCTACATTTGTGATGTTGATAGTAAACAAGGAAAAGCTGCGGTAGAGAAAATATTTGAACTCACCGGATACCGTCCAAAATTCGTTCAAGATTTCAGGGAAATGCTAAAAGATGACACGGTCGACTGTGTAAGTATTGCAACCCCGCACCATTGGCACGCGAAAGCAACAATTTTAGCTCTTCAAGCTGGTAAGCATGTTTATGTTGAAAAACCTGTAACTCACACTTATTCAGAAAAACATGCCATCTTAGCTGCTGCCAAAAAATACGAAAAAATTGTACAAACAGGTACACAGCTTCGTTCTAATACTTCCCTCGCTGCTGCAGGACAATATATGCGAGAAGGTAAGTTAGGAGATATTGAAGTCGTCCACTGTATAGTCCATAAAGATCGCCCACCTACTCCTGTAGTTAATGTAAGTAAAATACCTTCGACTGTAGATTATGATATCTGGTGTGGTCCAGCCCAAAAAGATGAAGTAACCAGAAGTAAATTCCACTATCATTGGCATTGGCTATGGCAATTTGGCAATGGGGCACTAGGAAATAATGGCATTCACAGGATTGATGCTGCAAGAATAGCGCTTGATCTCAAAGGCTATGGTGATCTTGTTTTCAGTTGCGGTGGACGTTACGGACCATCAGATGCTGGAGAAACTCCAAATAATATGTTAACGGTGCATAAATTTGGAAAGACTTGGGTTCTACAAGACATTTTAGGTTTAGCTCCCAAAGCTTTTAAGGGAATGGAGAATGCTGTAATTTTTTACGGAACCAAAGGAAAGATCGTTTATAAATCTGGCTACGCAGCAATCTGTGATGATAACTATAAAGAAGTTGAACGTTTTGAAGGAAAACAACTTAACCATTATTATAACTTTTTAGAAGCTGTAAGGGCAAAAGATCAAAAAGTCGCTCGTGGCCCTCTAGAGCAAGGGTTATTATCTGGCGACTTATGCCACCTCGGTAACATTTCGTACCGGATAGGAGAGATGACCGATTTTGCATCTGTAAAAGAAGAGTTAGTAAATATTAATGCCCCACAATTCGTAAGTCAAAGGCTCGATGCCCTTATGGAAAACTTAATTGAAAACCAAGTGAAGCAAGAAATAGTTAAGGGGCAAACTTTATACCTATCTGAAAATGATATAAACCCAATACTTGAGAACTCTTCGGCTTCAAAACTTTTAGATGGCTATCATAGAAAAGGCTTTGAATTACCAGCACCTGAAGATGTTTAAAGTTGTAAAAATCGACTCTATGAAATTTTATAATATGTATTAAGCCATGTTTAAAGCCCTCTTAGGGCTTTAAACTTTTATAGAGAGTGCCATAAGCTAATACTCTCATTACACAACCTACTTTAATCTTTATAACTCAATGAATAGTAAATTTCCTTCTAGCTTACCCTTCATAATAATGCTATTTAATAAAAAAACTCTAGGCTGTTATATAGGGGCTTCATTGCTTACAGTATTAAGCATTGTCTATTTTGATCGAAGCATTGCCGAATTTATGCATCAACAAAGTCGATCAAATTTGATGTTTGAAGGCTTTTCTAAAATACCTCTGATGCTCGAAATAATTGCGGCAACGATTGTGCTTATGAGTTTCAGCAAGCGCTATCAGACTAGGCTATTTCATATTCGGCAGATCATTATTTTGCTGGCCATTTTCGCTAGCATCATTCGAGTTGGCGCCAAAGTATTATTCGGTCGCACTTGGCCTGAGACTTGGACTAACGATAACCTTTCATGGATTAGCCATGGCGTGGAAAGCTTTCACCCCTTTTCACTTTCCAATAGCTTTCACTCTTTTCCATCAGGGCACGCATTACTTACTTTCGCTTTTGCCAGTTTGTTTTGGTATTTCACACCTCAATTTAGGTTGTTGTGGATATTTTGCATGGCTGCTGTCATCATCGGTCAACTCGGGCAAAATTATCACTTTTTAGGCGATTTACTGGCTGGGGCAGCCATTGGAACATTGGTCTGCCAGCTCACAATTAATGGCTATGTTCACTATTTCCTGGCACAAAAAAAGGCTCAAAATTGAGCCTTCTCATTCAATGATGCGTTTAAATATCGATACCAAAACCGACAATAAATTGGTAATCATTTTCCTTAGGTGTGTTCCCGTCTGAATCAGGTTGTGGGCTGCCAGTATGGTCCCAAACAAACGATAAATCTAAATCGAACATATCTGTCAGTTCAATCTCTAGCGTCGCTAAAGCATGGTGTGTGTAACCACCTGAATCGTCATTACCGTACTGGACTCGATATGAAGTAACAAAATCAATATCACTGGTTATTTCAGTATCATAAACAGTTTCAACTACCACTGTTGCTGAGCTGCTGTCTGTATCAACGCCATCCTCAACATTATTAAACTTTGTGTAGGTATACGCTGGGCCGCCTGAAATACTCCATTCAGTTTTAGCATTATCAATAATGTTATAACCTAAACCCGAACCTAAGGTGAGTTTATATTCGATGTTCAAAAACTTGTCAGTATAGATTTCAGCGAATATTGGTCTTAAATAGAATTGCTTAGATAAGAACCAATCAAAATTGGTATTGATACGATTGTTGTTAATCTTCTCTTCATCGTCAGATTTTGAATAATTTCCAATATAATCAAAATTGAAACGAGATTCGGTGGTACGGCGAACCGTTTTCGCTATAGCACTGTAATCGATTTGATCAGTATTACCTGAGCGAAAGTTTGCCCCTAAGGAAATTTTACTCGACCAGTAATTCGACTCTTTTTGCTCACCGGCAATAATCGTTAATATTTGGCTGCGATCATACTGCTGCCCATCGATATACATAATGCCGTCTTTAACCAGCAACTGACCACTGTGAGTAGATAAATCTAAAAAACCAATACTCACAACACCAGCACTTTGCAGTACTTTTACATCTTCCCAATCAATAAAAATTGTATCCAGTTCATCACTTTCGAATTCTAATTTATCGTCATATAAGTTTTTGATTTCGCCTTTTAACAGCTCTAACGAAGTGAATTGCAGCCAATCGTATTTGCTATCTTGAGGTAGGCTTAGCTGTTCAGGAGTGAAGGACGTTTTAACGATTGCAGACTCATCAAGAGCCGCCTTTGAAACAATTGAAGTTTGAGCTGTGGGGGTTCCTGTGTCTTCAAGGATTTCTTCTTCTGAAATTGTCGCTGCGAGCACATTTGAGCTAAGTAATAATGACAAACTTGCACAACTCAACGCGGTGCTCCACTTAGTGACTATTGGCGACGTGACTATTGGCGACGTTTTTTTGCGCGCGAAACGATGAGCAACCAGATCCATAAAACTCTCCCTGAATAATGATGTCTTGGTTCTACCTTCGCCAGTATAGTATGAAAAAACAACAAATTGAAATCACTATTAGCCATTACCCCCTTATTGATTTTAATGCCAATTATTTGAGACATTCTCTATGTCCACATAACTAGAATGGCCGCGACAGCAATTAATACTAAACCGAATACTTCATTCATTTTTATTTTTTGTTTAAGCCAAAAAACACTGATCAACATGGTAAAAAACACTTCAATCTGGCCTAAAGTTTTGACGTATGGAACCGCTTGTAACGACATGGCACTAAACCAACCAATTGATGCGATACAACTACAAATACTTATGAGTAATGTCAGTCGAGGCCTCTGCCATAATGCCAATAAGGTGATGCGGTCTTTTATGCTTAAATATGTCACTAATATCAGCGTTTGTAGACCTATCACTGATAGCAACACCCAAGCCGCTCTATGGGTAAAAGGGATAGCATCAACTACGCCTGTATCTGCAATCAACAATAAACTTGCTTCTCTGACCCAAAGAGAAGTAAAAGCAAACGCGACACCACTGCCTAAGCCTAATAGTATGGTATTGAGTGATAACCGTTTAACGCCGCGCTGAGTGCTCAGTAACATCACTGCTACTGCGCCAATAATCACCCCAATCCAACCCAGTAAACTCAAGCTAGTGCCAAAAAACAACACCCCCAAAATAGCAGCGACTAGCGCTTCGCTTTTAGCAAGCCCAGCCCCTACCGCGAAGTTTTTTAATTGAAACAATTTAACCATCAATCCTGTTGCCAGTATTTGCATTAATGATGCGCCAATCACAAAGCCATAAAACTGATAACTAAACTTTGGGAGTTCGCTAGGTTGGATTTGATAGAGGCTAAATAAATAGATCGCAGCAATAGGGCCAGCCCAAATAAAGCGTGCGAGTGTGACACCACTGACTTTAACTTGCTGGCTTAGCTCGCTTTGAAATGCATTTCGCCAAGACTGCATAAAAGCGGCAAGTATCGTAAGTGCTATCCACATTAATGATGCCCAATAATTCTGAGATTTGAGGCCTATAACCTATCACATTGAGCCATATGATACGGGGAAAGTTTGAGCTATTTATGTTTGTTGGTTATGAAAAATATTGCGAGGTTCAGCGTTTAGAAGCCACCAGCTCCGCTTAAATAAAAAAACCAGCTGGGAACCCAACTGGCTTTTGCAATAAAGTACTAATCACACGTAACTTAGTCTCAAATTAAAGCTCTAATAAACAGACATTATCACTGTATGACTCATCTGTTTTAGTTAACCGCAGTCACAGTCAAAACGGGTGAGCTAGTGCTAGGGCCTGTCACAGTAAAGCGATAAGTTCCCGCAGTTGCCACGTCAAACAACATGTTAGCGCCTTTTGAAGCTAAGGTTTTCATGTCACCTTCAATGACCGCTTCTTCACCTGCAATCGCACCTAAGTCGACAGTTGACCAATCGCCAGTAGCAATCTTGAACTCGGCATTACCCGCCTCAAGCGCGATATCCACACTGTAAACTGACGAGCCTTGATAACTCAGAGCATCAACTTCACCCCAGCCATTCATACCGCCACGAATATACACAGTGTTACCAGCAAACATATCGGTTTTGTTGACGGTTAACACAGGCTCTGAGCGATTACTCATATCAAACGTGAAGGTGTACATTTCTTCCGTTTCAAAGTTAAGGCTCATATTGGTGCCTGAAACGGCTAACGCTTTTGCAGTTCCCAAAGTCACTGCGCCATTATCATCTAAACTTCCGTAATCAACCGTAGACCAGTCACTAGAAGCCACTTTGAACTCATGATTTGCAGCTGAGACTAGGATTTCAGCTTGATAAATACTACCACCCATGTATACCAGCTCATTGGTTTCGCCCCAACCATTCATGCCACCACGAACATACACACTGGTGCCAACAAATGGCTCTTCGTTATATACCGTTAGCACTGGGTTATCTTTATCTGCTGCATTGAGTGAAAATACGTAAGTTGCATCAATTGCGGCTGTAAAGCTTAAGTTAGCGCCACTTGCTGCAAGTTGCTCGGCCACATCTTCATCTACACCGGCTTCAGCATCCGATACACCACCAAAATCAACGGTGCTCCAATCAGCAGAGGCAATCTTAAAGTCATAACCACCAGCTGCTAGAGTAATCGCGACGCGATATTCGCCATTTCCAATATAGGTAAAGCTATCAACTTCGCCCCAACCGTTCATGCCGCCACGAACAAACACCTCTGTGCTACCGTAAGGTACAACATCTGGCACCCCCGCAGTCGCGTCTGCACTTAAACCAGTACCTTGTGCATCACCTTGGTTTTTAACAAAAACTGCGGTGGTGTATGCAGGCACAGTAAAGGTACCTTCACCCTCGCCTTCACTAAAGTTAGCGTTTTGTACTGTTGAATCAACAGACATTGACAGTGTTGGATGTAAACTGAAACCTGCAGCTGTAGACACAGTATGAGATTGCTCATTTTCACTGCCGTTAATCATTACCACCATGGCATCAACTGTTGGGTCGATATCCACCAACCCAGCACCATCATCAACACTCATGACAATCACGCCTTGGGTTTGGTTTGTACCAATATTATGGAAACCAACACGGTCAAGAATGTCTTGTTCTGTTGTTAAGCGCAGTAATGGGCTTGTTTTACGGATGGACAAGAACTCATTAAAGACGTTTGAAGCAAACTCTATTTCAGACATAGATGGCGCTGAATTAGGGTTACCAGCAAGCTCAATAATTTGATCCATTTTTTCTGCGTTGTCTTGCTCTAACGGAAGGCCAACATTCCAGTTGTTACTTCCCTTAGTAAAGTCGACCCAATTAAACCAATCTCCTGAGTCATAGGTGTTACGGTCTAATGATTTAGAGCGCAACATGTCGCCACCCATTTGTAAAAATGGAATACCTTGGCTCATTAATGGAATTGTTGCGGCGATATTTTGCACTCGTACACGGCTATCCAACGATAAACCAATGTCGTTTGAGTACTGCAGAATATCCCATAAGGTTTCGTTATCATGCTTTGATACGTAGTTAATACTATCAGCAGGGTCTAACGCATACGCAGTAGGTTGTGAGTTCCAGCTAAAGCTGCTCCCCGTTGCGGTATTGCCGTTAAAGTCTTTAAGTACGTAATTTTGTAAGTTACCCGCCATTGATAAACGTAAGGTATCTTGATCGCGCAGGTAGTCATCTTTCTGTTCTAAAGCAAATAAAGCTCCGCCTCGAACGGCTTCACGAATACGGTCATTGTATGTACCGACTTCACTGCCTGCCATATTGGCTTGAACAGCTTGCTCAAATAAGCGATTGTCAGCAACTTCACCAAAGTTCCAGCCTTCACCGTAAAAGTAGTTATCAGCATCAACAGCTTGAACTGCTTCACGAGCGGCTAAAATACTGCTCTTAGGCATATGGCCCATGACATCAAAACGGAAACCATCAAAACCATATTGCTCAGCTAAAATAACCATAGAGTCAGTAACAAATTTGTCCATCATACGGTGTTCAGTCGCCGTATTATCACAACAAGTTGATGACTCAATATTGCCGGTAATTTCGTTATAGCGATGGTAATAGCCTGGTACCACTTTATCGAGTACCGAGTTATCCCAAAGCCCAGATGAACTGGTATGGTTATACACCACATCTAGCACTACGCGCAGGCCTAAACCATGCAGTGCTTGGTTCATTTCACGTAACTCTTTAACGCGGGCAATACCATCGGCATCACTGGCATAACTGCCTTCAGGTGCAATAAAGTGCTGAGGATCATAACCCCAGTTAAAGCTGTCATAACCGCGCATAGCATTAACGAGTGCTTGCGCATCTTTTGAGCCCGGCAATGTCCCTTCAAGAATAGATTGAATCGTCGCTGACTTATCTTGAGTCACACACGCGTCTGCGTTGTCTTCAATCTTGTCACACAAGGTGCCTAAGGTATCTGTGATATCAACGCGTTCAGCTGGATCTTCATTAATGGTGGCTATATCAGTTAATGGCAATAAGTGAAAATGAGTCACGCCACTTTCTGCAAGCTTACGTAGATGCTCTAAAGGAACACTGCCATCTTCAGTAAAGGCTAAATATTTACCGCGATTGGCTTCTGAAGTACTCTCATCACGTGCACTAAAGTCACGAACATGCCCTTCGTAAATCACAATATCTTCTGGGTTGGCAACCGTCATCACTTCGTGGTCATCCCAACCATCAGGCTTTAAGTCATCATCACTTAAGTTAATAAACTGACTGTAGCGGCCATTTGTAGAGACATTGAGCGAATATGGATCTGTAGACTCTAACGTTTCAATCGTTTTGGTGACTGGATGAAATACCATTAACTCATAACGATAATACATTCTATCTAAGCTCATATCACCGCTAAATGACCATATACCGGTCTCAGCATCTAACGTCATAGCTTCGGTATTGGTTAGATTTTTAGCAGCATCATAAACTTTTAAATTAACCGTTTGCGCAGTAGGAGCCCACACTTTGGCCATGATATTACTGCCATCATAAATGATACCTAAATCAGCTTCATCAGCATCGCTTTCGCCTGAGGTATATAGTGCATCAAGCACTTTAGCCACCTGTACATGGCTCGCTGCTACAGGCTTGTTATCGCCATCATACGCTGCCATCACTAATTGATTTTTAGCAATCATTTTAGCTTCTTCAGCACTGAAGTCCGCTTCATAGGCTGGCCAATCTGCTAAATGTGGTACTAATGCTTTTTGTTCATCAGTAAGTTCACTGGACATCACTTCAACTTGTGTACCAGTAATATTGCCATCATTGTCTGCAGCAATACCTGCTGAATCAGAATGATGAATGACAAATTTTGCAATTCCATCTGGGTCTTCATTCCACACAAAAGTGTTTTGATCTAGCCAATGCGCACTCGCTCCTGCAATAGAAAAGCCAACGTCTAAAATTGGATAATCATAAACATCACTTTCACCATGAATGGTAAAGTTAGTGCGGTTAAAGTTGGCCTCAGCCTCACCTTCTTCAGCTAGCACTTTAAGGTTCATGACTAAATCACCATCACCTAAAGCTTTACCAGAACCTTCTGTACCAATGTGAATAATAAAGTTGGCACATTCGCCATAACCTTCTTTGAGGTTAATAATCCAATACGCTCCATAGTTAGGATCAATACCATCAAACGAATGACCATTCGCCCAATCGGTTGAATCAAATGGCGCGGCATAACTATCACAAGTATCGTTATTCCAAGTATGTAACTTATAACCTGGGTAATTGGTATTTGAGTCGCTATTGTTCTTATCTTTAATGCGGTTGTAATACAATACTGCTTGGTTTTCGCCAGCATAAACCACTGGTTCAGGAAGCTCAGGGTTGTAACCCACAATACAACTTTCATTTTTAGCATCTGGAAATTTAGGTGCAGGGCAACTTAACGGCGGCGGCGGGACACACTCAGTACCTGCAGCATTTGGTATATTCGGCACGTTACATGTTAATAGTACTTCACCTGGCTCAGATGAATCCCCACCACCACAACCAGCGAGCGTAGCTAAGCTTGCTGCTACAGCTGATAACTTTATGACTCTAGAAATACTCATCATGAGTGACTTCTCCCCATAGAATGTTGAATTAATTGCGTCATCAGTTTGTTGTTTTTAATTTGATGACCCATCACTCGAATTAACGTTAAGTTGTTTTTATAATTGTGTTTACATGGCATAAGTGAACCCCAAATAGTATTCACGGCCAAAATATTGGATCGTGCCGGTTTTGTTTTCGGTGCCAAAGTAACTCTTAGTGGGCTCATCAGTTAAATTATTCACTTGGAACAACACCCCTAAACCATCAGTCACTTGGTATGATGCTTGGTAATCAAGTACCGTCTCACCATCAAAGTTCACTACCTGCTCGTTAATTGCCACTTGCTCAGACACGAAATCGTCACGGAAACGGCCACTTAAACGAGTTTCAAAACCTTCGTAGGAATAAAACAGCGTGGCACTAACCACATTGTTAGAAAGCCCAGGTAAATCTTGAGTTGTTGTATCGCCACCAAGATTGGTAATCGACTGTACTTCAGACTCGGTGTAAGAGTAGCTGGCGTTAAAACCAAGACCAGACCAGCCAGCAGGTAATGAGGCAAACACTTGGGTGTAAGCTAATTCAAGACCACGAATATAACCGCCTTCGGCATTGTTTACTGCTGTAGTGTAAGTGCCATTAGTGGTTTCAATTTGCTCACCGCTGTCTTCGTCAATAATGTAGTCAGGGACGTTAAAACCGTTGCCTTTAAAATCGAAGTTTTCAATGGCGACAGTATCAATAAATGAATCAATATCTTTGTAGAAAAGGGCTGCAACTAGCGCACCTTCATCAAAGTAATATTCATAAGATATGTCGTATTGATTAGCATAAAACGGCATTAAAAATGGGTTATTGGTGCTCGAACCATTTATTTCACCATCATCAGAAACGGATGCACTAATATCACCCGCAAGACGGTTAATCGGAGGACGAGACATGACCTTCGCTGCTGCAAAACGAACTTGCGAGTCATCTGATACTTTGAAATTTAAGTTAATTGATGGCAGGTAATCGGTGTAATCCACACCCTGAATTGTTTGGGCATAGTTTTGGTTAATAATGCCAATTTCATCGGTAATGTTTTGTGCGCCTAATTCTGGGTCACCTTCAACATTTTGCAGCATCGTTGCTGATTGATCGGTATTGACGACTCGAACACCAAAGTTACCTGTAATCGGTAAGCCACCAATTTCGGTATCGATGTTTGCCATCACATAACCAGAAAGCACCTCTTCATAAACATCGCCACTTTGTAGCACCGACCACGAATAGTTAGTGGTGTAGCCTTTCGGGTCAATTACGCCACCAGCATTACCCCAAGTTTGCACTGGATCTGGTGTGCCATCAGGGAACCATGCATTGAGTGCTTTATCTAAATCAATCGCAAGATAAGATGGAAAGTACGAGAAGTCGCCTTCCCAATCAACCACTGTAGCCATGTCGTCTGTGAGTTTTAAAGGTGGCTCTGATTTAGAAAATGCGCCATCGTTACCGTATTCAAATACCGAGCGGTCATTTGAATAAGTTCTATCAGAATAACGTGCTCCAAACTCAACACTCGAGATAAAGTCATTATCTAACTCATAGGTAAAATCAACGCGATAAGCTTTAACTTCATCTTCATTTTCAAATGGGTAAATACCGTATTTACTGACCATCACTCGATCAATATCAGAAAATGCATCAGCTTGATTAAAGCCGACATCAGGTAAGTCTAAACCATTTAATAAGTAGCTTACCGATACATTTTCATCAAAAATAGGGCTATCGGCATTAGCATCAACGGCAACATTTGACCACAACAGTCCATTTCTGAAATCACTTTTAGCCGCAGATAAAGACACATCAACATTCACATTTAAACGGTCGGTTACCTGCCAATCACCGTTAATACCAAAACTATCAACTTCATCAAAGTCTTGGTTATCATCGTTGACAATTTCTACACGGGTATAGCTTTTCGAGGTTCGGTTAAATGTGCCACCGATGACAGAGTTACCGTCATAAGTTGGGTTTGATACGCTAGCACTTGAGCCACCAAATTTTGTTCTAAATCCACGAGCAAATGATTCACTATCAAAGCGTGACATAAAGGCATCGGCTTTTAAAACAAAGTTATCGACAGGTGCCCATTCAACGGCAGCCATATAACCGTTACGCGTTTCAACACCACCTAAATGTTGAACCTCAAAACCTTCGCTGATGTACTCATTCGCTGGGTTATCTTCTGGGCCATTGGTGTCGCCATCAATACCATCAACATCTTTAGAGTCATTGTAAGCAAGGCCAATAAATTGCGTTGCCACGCTTGGTTGCTCAAGGCGAGCATACCCAACTGCAACACCTAAGGTATCTTCTAAAAACTTACCTTGATAAGAAAAACTTAAACGGTGACCAAACTCTTCAGCACCATAAACTTCATCGGCGCGATCGTTATACATACCACGGACATTGGCGGTAAAGTTGTGCTGTTTTTCTTTGCTTAATGGGCTGACAGTCGTGAGCTCAACAGTACCTGCGACACCACCTTCAATAAGTGAGGCTTTCGGTGATTTATAAACGGCTGCCGAACTGATTAATTCTGAAGGGTATTGATCAAACTCAATACTGCGTGAACCACTAGTGGATACTTGTTCACGCCCGTTTAAGGTTGAAAAAACAAACCCACCTGACATACCACGAATATTAATTTCAGCGGCTTGACCACCTGTACGTACAGCTGAAATACCAGGAAGGCGAGTTAGTGCATCCGCCATAGAAACATCAGGCAGCGCTCCTAAATCATCAGCTGAAAGTTGTTCTGAAACGGTATCCCCATAACGTTTTGAATTCAGTGAATCAATCAAGCTACGGCTATAACCGGTGACATTGATACGCTCAATACCAGTGTCGTCATCTGCTTCTTGTTCGTTTTCAGCTAACACATTGGTTGGCGCAGTGGTTTCAGTTGCATCAACTTCTACATCTGCTGTTGATGGCTGAATGGTTTGCGTTTTAACTTCTTCAGCCGCAAATGCGTGATTAGGAGTTAAGATAAAACTGACTCCTGCTGCCGCTAGCGCTAGCGATAAAACACTAGGTTTACAATTGAACATTGAGTTTCCCCTCACCTTACTGACTTTATAGTCACCCAACATTCAGTTATACGACTCAGACTAATGGAATATCAGGCATTATTATTTTTCTATACTAGTCATGGATAAGTATTAGCCTCAATTTATTGCATACGTATTCATAACATTTGATTAACAACCTGCGTTATCAAATTACACCTAAGCGAATGAAATAGCGCATAAAAAATGCTCAAATAAAAATGCAAAGGTATTTTTACATCTAGGCTAGTCGTTAAATATCTAAGCTTTAGTAGATTTCAGCAGTCACTTAGGTAAAATGCTTGTTCAGCTAAAAATGTC
>NZ_BPEV01000010.1 GCF_019654955.1 Shewanella sp. KT0246
GCATATTCTTATAAAAAATTACGGCAATTGCGGAAAACCGCAGGTTTAATCAATAAAATTTAGAGTTATGATCAAGTTAACAGTTTTTAAGTAATAACCACCTTGTTTATTTCACTCGCAATAGAAGTAAGCAACAATTTTCGGCAAATAAAATGAATATATTTAAATTAGTATTATTAAGTGGATTACTCACTAGCAATATTTGTTATTCAACTGGTGCTTCACAAATTTTAAATGAAGCCATATCAATTACCGACAAAATAGCTGCTAAATATTCAGATGAAATACGTAATGAGTTTTATCAGTGCGATAGCAATGCCATGATCACTGTTACTGATAATCTAGCAACACTGCATACGGTCAAGTATTTTGGTACAACAATTAGTATTGACATATTTAATCTTCCACAGGGAACTGAAAAGCAAGTGCTGTGTAATGCATTAAATGTCATTCAAGAGTACCACTACCTAGCATCTAACTATTCCACCTATCCACATGTCACAAATATTAAGACAATTAACAACACACCTAATGTAGTGCACCATATCGACCCGCAACTTTCTCAATTGATTGCTTCTAGTATTGATTGGCACGAAAAAAGCCATGGTTACTTTAATATTGCCCTTTCTCCCGTTATTGACTTATGGCGTCAAAAGCGCTTTGAATGCGATAAAAATCAGGGGAAGGATTGTTCTATCCCAACTAAAAACGCATTAGACAATGCCTCACAGTTTACTGATATTAAACAAATAAATTATAATCCAGACAAGAAAACGATAGTAATCAAGCCAGGTATGAGCCTTGATTTAGGCGGTATAGCTAAAGGCTGGATGACCGAAAAAGTGTTTACTCAACTTAGACTAGATGGCGCAAGCCAATTTATGATTAATGCGGGTGGGAATATTAGACATTTAGGCTTACACCCTGAAAACCGTCAATTTGTAACCGCCATAGAAGACCCTCTATGTAAAAAGTCTCAATACCAATTGCCGCAATGTGCATCTTTTGAAGGTCAGTACCATGAGCTAATTACCGGACAAAATATCACCGTAGTTTCCAGTGGTAACTACTTGCGTTACTTTGAGGTCAACGGAAAACAATATCATCACTTAATTGATCCTAAAACTAATTATCCCAAACCTGAAGGGGTAGCAACCACGGTTGTTTTAAAAGGCAATCAAATATTTGCTGATGTACTTTCGACAACATTATTTTTAATGCCTTTAGAAGAAGCTATAGAATATGTCAATAATAACAGCTTTATTGAAGCTGTTTGGTATTTAGATGAAGAAGGAAATAAAATAAAGTCAGACAACTTTAATAGTGTGAGTAAATAACAGCTAAACCAAACCATTGCACACACATAAATAACAAATATAATCACACTGCATATATGAAGTTTTAATACCATTGCGGAAAACCGCAATGGTATTCATTATGTGTATTAGATCACTTTACTCTATAATTAAATCATTCTATTTTGTACTCTAGTACATAATAGAATGATTCTATTTAATTGGGTGATAAATGATTAAATCTTTTTATGCCACTTTAGCTATGTTGATGAGTCTTATAGCTTTCAGCGCTTTCGCGTTACCAGAAAGCACTAATGACAGCTCAGCTTTCACAAACACGACAACATCAACTTCTACCTTAGAGGCACCAAAAAAAATATTTAGAATTGGTGTGCTTAACTTTAACTCTCGAAATACTGTTTTAAATCGTTGGCAGCCCACACTTGATTATGTTGCGACTCAAACAAGCCTAAATCTTGTTTTAGTCCCCTTAACACCCAATGAAATGGTACAACAAGTTGCGAATGAGCAATTAGATTTCATTATTAGTAATGCCCTCATCACTGTCGCATTCAAAAAAGACTACGGAGTCAGTAATTTATTAAGCTTGTTACCGCAAAATAGTGACTATCCAGAGCATGCTATTGGCTCCAGTTTAATTACCCGTAAAGACAGTAATATTAAAAAAATACAAGACATCACCACTATGAGGGTCATTTCTACAGATCTTAATGCTTTTGGTGGTTTTCAGATTATGGCGGGCCAATTAATAGAACTAGGTATAAACCCACAGAAAGATATTGAACAGTTAAAATTTGTTGGTTTTCCGCAGCGAAAGTTACTGCAATACATAGTCGATAATCAAGCCGATGTCGCCATTTTACCAAGCTGTGTATTAGAGGCTGCGATACAAGATAACCCTCAACTTGCAGAACAGTTACAGGTAGTTTTTCCCCGAAGCTATTCAGACTATCATTGCCAAGTATCAAGTGAGTTATATCCTTATTATACTTTTTCAAAGGTGGGTAAAACCGACCATGAAACTGCCAAAATCATTGCTCAATCCTTATTGAGTATACAAAATTCAGATGAGGCAGCTTCTGCAGGTAAATACCAATACTGGACTGTTCCTGTGAAAGACAGCCATGTATTTGAATTATTGAAAAAACTGAAGCGATGGCCATTCGTCACCAACTGGACTCGGTTGCTGCAAGATGCAACTCCCTGGGCGATTGCCATTTTCATCGGACTATTTATAGGTTACTTACACCACTTACGAGTGAAGCAATTAGTCGTTAAGAGAACTCAAGCGCTACACGATGAGATGCTGGAGCACAAAGCCACACAAAAAGCATTATTTGAGCAACAACAACAATTTTATAGAGCTCAAAGGGTATTACTGACAGGTGAAATGGCTTCTGGGATTGCTCACGAACTTAATCAACCATTGGCAGGGATCCGCTACTTAACTCAAGGGTGTATTTACCGACTTGATGAGCAGCAAACTGAGCTTCACACAGCATTGAACAAAACCATTGAACAGGTTGACAGGGCGCAAAGCACAATCAAAAAATTTAGGCAATTCTGTCATCAGCCTAGCGTTTACCAGCAATGCTCTTTAACAGAGCTCATTAGCGATACGCTGAATCTAATGAAACCAGATTTTAATAGATTGAAACTACAACCTAAGCTATCTCTAGATAACGTTACCATTAATGCCGATGCTTCTCTTTTACAGCAAGTATTAGTTAACTTAATTCGTAACGCTTTAGATGCCATGGAAAATAGTCACTCCCCCCAGTTACTCATCAATGTCACTGAAGTAAATGAGCAAGCTCAACTGATTATCATGGATAATGGTATTGGGCTCAGCGAAGCTAAGTTAGAGCGATTGTTTTTTCCATTCGAAACATCAAAACCCCATGGTTTAGGGCTAGGCATGGTCGTATGTAAAAGAATCTGCGAAGAGCACGGTGGTAAAATTAAAGCAGTGAATAATATCGACGTTGCTGAATCAGCACATGATTATGGTATTAATGTGACTCAACATGCGATGCTATATTCAACAGGACTTACAATCATCATCAATATACCGATCCAAAGGCAAAATCATGTTTAATTTATTTCTGGTCGATGACGATCAAGATGTACTCGACTCGCTCAGTTGGATGCTCGATGGCTTAGGAATTAAAACTCACTGCTTCTCCTCTGCTGAAGCATTTTTAGAGCAAGTAGAATTAAGCCAAGCAGGTATTGTTATCTTGGATATTCAAATGCCAGGAAAAGACGGCATTGAACTGCTTCATGATATCAAACATTCTCAAAGTCCATTGAGTGTCATCATGCTAAGTGGTCATGGCACCATATCCATGGCAGTTCAGGCCATCCAACAAGGTGCAATAGACTTCATCGAAAAGCCTGTAGATGGGGACAAATTATTACAGCTTTTAAAACGCGCACAAAACGAAACTGAAACAGCATATAGTCACTTAAATCAACAAAGTGATATCAATCAAAGATTAGCCAGCCTAACTGCCCGTGAACACGAAGTTTTGCTTAAGGTTCTAGAAGGAAAATTAAATAAAGTGATAGCAGCTGAGCTGAATATTGCCCAGCGCACTATTGAATTGCACCGTCAAAAAGTCATGCAAAAAATGCAGGTGCATAATATTGCAGAACTTGCATTTATTATCGCTAAGTCAGAATCAATTCAATAAGTTAAATCGAGCTACTTTGGTGCTTCACTCATAATTGCATCTTCAATGAGTTGCTGTATTTGCTCGGGTTGATCAAGTGTTGCATCATGACCGCAGTGTCCAACTCGGAATAATTGCGTCTGATAAAACTTGGCTAGTGCCTCACTGCATTGCGGGTTAGCCAGTTTATCTTCATTCGCGCAAATCACACTTACAGGAATAGCATGTGTTGATGAGCAATGATAACGAGCCGCCGCTATAATTTGCCTTGCACCATTAATAATAGAAGTATGCTTTTCATCTCGCATCTTCCCCCAATCTCGAATAACGGTTTCATCATGGCCTTTAGTCATGGTGGTATAGCTTAAAACACTGGATTCAACCAAGCTTAAATTGGCCGCTTTATGACGCTGCCAAATGGATTTGAGCAAGGGCTTAAGTTGAAAACGTTGATACCAAGGTGAAAGATTTCCAGCACTCGAATTAATAAGCACTACATGCCGCACTTGGTGCTGTCTTTGGCGGGCCATCTCAATGGCTATCATGCCACCCATAGACACACCAACAATCACTAATTGGCTATCATAATGTTGTTTTTCGACTAATTCAGTATCTATTTGATTCCAAATATCTTGGCAGTAATTACCTATGGTTAACGGGCTAGCTTGCCCTAACAATACGCCATTGCCGCAGGCGTCAGGCGTAATCACATCTATGCCCGCTTGACGTAACTGTTCGTCAAAACCATACCAATGACGTTTATCCCGCATTAAGCCACGTAATAATACCCAAGTTGCCATGACACACCTCTGTGGTTTGCTGTTAAGTTAACTGCAATATACAAGTTATTAGTCTTATCACTTTCGCGCCCAATGCCGCTCGGCATCCACTTGTAAGCGGACTAATTGTTCAGTGTCGATGTTTTCTAAAACATTAGCATAAGCCGCTTCAATCAAGAACTGCATTAACACCACATGACGCCTTAAAATACGGTGATGCCGATGGGTTTTCTGCGGATTAAAATAACCAGAAAAGTTAAAAATTTGCCTTGGATTTTTCTTCACCCACGCCCAAGAACCCATTTCTAACGTCAATGGAATGAACGGTCTGTCACTTGGATTGGCCTTGGCTAGATAATCCCAAATGTCACCGTGGGTTTGATAATAGTGACTTTGCGGTGCAATTTTATAATGCCCATGATGCGGATAACCACGGTCGAACAATTGCTTTAAATGGTAGATATAGCCCATACCTTCAAACGGCTTTTTAGTATGAGCATAGGGAAACCATATATGGTCAGCTAAGCCAAAACCAGAGTGAGCATCTAATGCAGTGACACTAGTACTGGTTTTTTGTAACTCATGGACATAATCCACCAGCACCTTAGTTTCAGTCTCCATGCCGTTCTTACCTCGGTACCAAGGCAGTTTATTTGTTAATCGGTGACCGCCCACCAAAAAAGTTACTTTTTCTTCCGCATCGATAGGAGCATTGCGCATCAAATCAACATGATTACCATTACTGCGTGAGCCTTGTAAAAAGCCCACGGGGTTAGCCACTGGCACAAAGGATAGCCGCACTTCTTTTAATAAAGCTTGCAAATGCCTATCCCAAGGTAAGCGATTAAGTAAGCTACCTAAAAAAGACAACACGACTTGTGCGCCAATACGCTCTACCCCATGAACCCCACCTACAAATAACACCGTGGGGCAAGGCTTGTCTTGCTGGCCTAATTCAATTGCTGTGACAGATAATGATTCACCGCGGTAATGTAAATCAAGCAAGGATTGATGCCGAAACTTGCCTTGATGATGGGCAATCAACCGCTTAAGCGTATCAATTTCAAAACTATGCTCGAATGAAAATTTTCCCATTTCCTATGCCTACTTAACTTACTTTTGTCACCTTGGCATAAGGTTATTAAGGCAGTAATACAGCTTGATGACAAACACTGGCAGTCCGTTGAATGTTTCAAATAAAACAGGTGGTTAAATGACTCAAATCAGCGAGCAAAGTTACATTTCCCCCACAGTCAGCTATAGTTGATTGCCATAACAAATTAAATTCACTAAATATTTTCATTTAATTTTTGCAACAGAACTTTCCAAAAGGATTCAACATGAAGATGGATTTTGAAAAAATTCAAATGCTGTATAGCCTTGAAAAAAGCTTATTAAAAACTGAGCTTAAACATCAACGCAAAGCTGCTTTTTTACTGGCCATTGCCATGTCTTTTTTTGCCTTAACCGTATTAGCGCTGAATGTCGCTATTTATCTAAGCATTGCTGATTTAGGCATATATGCACAAAAAGCATGGTGGTTAGTGGCCTTGAACGGCACTTTTACGGTTATTCCTGGGTTATTGCTGCTTGCCCACTCAAATCATCAACCTGATGCCGCTGCTATGGAAATTAGGGATGCACTTGCTGACAGTCTCAAAACGGAACTCACGACCACTGCTGAAGATGTCACCATTACGGTCGAGCGAATGCAGCGCATTGGCAAAGATATTAAAGCCTTTAGTGAAGGAGGAATTGCTGCATTAGTTCCTATTGTTAAGCTGGCTTCAGAAGTGGTTGCGAGTAAAAAAGCCGATACGCCAAAGTAACACCTCAGCGCATACGACTAACTGCAATATGCACATGCGTTAGTAAGCGGCAATGTCATGATAGCTCTAGACTGTCATGTGCTTGCCGTTTACTGATGATGCTGGCGCGAATATGATCGTAAGCATAATTGTAAACATAGGCATAAATTGTGATAAACAAGGTCACACTGATATCAAGCCAAAAAGCCTCTATCACACTGATATCTAAAATATAGGCCATCACAGGAATGGTCAGTATCAATAGGCCGCTTTCAAACAAGGCAATTTGTATTATGCGCTGTTTTACGGTTCTCTTTTCACGAGCTCCAGTAAAGAAACGGTCAAATCCAAGATTAAATACAAAATTCCAGCCCATGGCGATAGTCGCAATAGCTATCATGGTTCCTGAAAGGGAAGCCAATTCATGTTCAGTAAACAACATCAATCCAATCACGGAACCAATAATGGCCAAAAACTCAAACAACACCGCATGAAACACACGCTCTAACGTAGACATATTAACCTCTGCTGATGCTATAGATTCGACTCTATAGCTGAAAACAAGCGAGATTATGGCAAGCTTAATCCATTAACAAAAGTTAACAGCCATCACGAATAGTGATACCTTAACAGGGTTGAGATAAAGATTGAGAGCGGGCAATGTATAGTTTCGAGCAACTAAGAATATTTATTACAGTATGTGAAACAGGGTCATTTTCAGCAGCTGCAAGAAAACTTAACCGAGCTCAATCAGGCATTAGCCAAGCGATCGCCAATTTAGAAATTAGTATCAATCAAACCTTATTTGACCGAAGTGGCAATATTCCAGAGCTGACATCTGAAGGTGAAGCCCTTTTACCTGTCGTAAAGGCATTGATGCTGCAACAAGTCCATTTAGAGCAAAAAATTGCCTCGCTTGAGCAGCAACATGAACATGAGTTAGTTATCGCCATTGAAGAAAGTCTAATTAGCCCTGCACTGCTGGCACAACTGGCATTGCTTGCTGATGAATTTCCTAACACCAATATTGAAATCATTGCCGAGTCCACCTTAGACATAGGCAAGCTAGTTGAAGAAGGCTGCGCGCATATTGGTATTGTGTATGCCGACGGAAAAATCCATCATCAAGTTGATTTTACTACCATTGGTTATACTCGATTTATCACAGTAGCAGCGCCAAACCACCCTCTTTCTAGTAAACCAAAAATTAAAGATATCGACCTGCGTCATCATCGCCAAGTCGTCTTGCGGGCAACCGCTGGTCAAGAGTTATGGTTTAGTAACGGTATTAGCTCTCAGCATTGGTATGCCAATAATCACACCATCATCAATGAATTAACTCAGCAAGGAGTGGGCTGGTCTATTTTGCCTGAAGAAATGGTAACCAGCCCCATTCAGGCGGGTAAGCTCATCAAACTCGATATCGATTACGAACCTAACGGTTGGATAAATACTGTCGATTGCTTGTCTAGTCGTCGCCATCCATTAGGTCCAGTTTATGAACGAGCTATGGTGCTGATTAAGGACTATATGAACCAGCAAAACTTACACAACAACTTCCAAATTGACCATTAAAATGCGCAATGCAAGGAGAATCGTATTAGGCACATCGATTATCCGCTACCGGCTTTTTAAGTAACTTACGCTGCAATGTGCGTCGATGCATACCCAGCACCCGAGCAGTTTCTGAGATATTACCGTTATTATTCACCAGCACCTGCTGAATATGTTCCCATTCTAGCCTTTTCGGACTTAATGGTTGCTCGGTAAATTCAGTTTGAGCTCTGTCTTCATCTTCAATTTGTGCATTTAATGCATTCATTAACGTCTGAGTATCAACAGGTTTTGCTAAATAATTATCCGCCCCTAATCTAATCGCTTCAACCGCCGTGGCAATGCTGGCATATCCGGTTAATAGTACCAATTTGACCTTAGGCAGTAACAGCCTTAATGGCTTAATTAATGTTAAGCCATTTTGCTCTGCAATCTTCATATCCAGTAAAATATGGCTTGGGTTAAACTGCCTTGCCATTAACAAGCCTTCGCTGGCATCGTCGCATTGAGCACACTCAAACCCTTGTTTAGTTAGCCTCCTTGCTAACGCTGCTGACAATGCTGCATCGTCTTCAATGATTAGTAATTTATTCATTTTGAGTTACCGGTAGCGTCACTGAGGCGATCATTCCGCCATTTGGGTGGACTCGTAAACTAAGTTGGCCACCTAAGCGCTCAAAGCTTGCATGGCTAAGTAACACACCAATCCCCATTCCTTTAGGGTTGTTAGCGATATTATTACCTAAATCTGTTAACTGATTTGGCTCCATACCACGGCCATAGTCTCTAATTGTAAAGCTGACACTGTTGGGTTCAACTGCTGACACAAACACACTGACCTTCGACGTTGATGTGTGCTCTAAACTTGCTCTAGCACCATTTTCAATTAACGCCAATATCGCTGGCAATAAGCTAGTATCAGCCTTAACTCTAGTTGCACTAGCCTCGCTTTCAGCCTCGATATTTAACTGAGTTTCAGGCATTAATAATTGCACTTGCTCTTGTGTATCGCGCACCAACTTTTCAACACTAAGTGAATAAGACTTTTGCTGACGAATAGATTCGGTAGCGAGTCGCAGTTCAGCCAATGTTGTCTCACAACGGATTAACGCTTGCTGCATTTCTGGCTCAATATCGTTAGCAACACCTTCTTCAGCTAATTCATCTACTAATAGCCTTAACGTTGATAACGGTGTGGCCATTTGGTGCGCCATTTGCGCTGATACTGTGCCAAGTGCTAATAGTTTCTCTTGGCGTAATTGTGCTTCACGAAGGTAGCTAAGCTGAGCATTTTTCTGACGGATACGTTTGGCAATATAGCCTACGGTTACCGTAAGCACTAAGGCAGAAATGACGAAATTAAACCACATGCCTAAGTAATGCGAACTCATGTCCATGCCATGATGACGAATTCGATTTTCAGGCATAGTAAACATCATCAAACTATACATTCCTGTTGATAATAAAGTCAGCACCCATGGAGCCCATCTCGGCAATGTCACAGCACCAATAGCAACTGGGAGCAATAACAATGACACAAAGGCATTCGTCGCACCGCCAGTATAAAATAGCCAGATCGCCCAAAATAACGTATCAAGCACTAATGTCATTAATAAAATTGAAGGGCGATTTATACATTGAAACCGAAAGCGATAACAACAAGCCACATAGACTAATTCGAGGATAAATACATAAGTGAGCCCAACTGGCGGACGGGTTAAATCAAACAGCTCTGTGCCAAAAAATATTAACCCTAACTTGAGCAACCAGTTGATTAGTCGTAATAAGGCGAGTTGTTCTTTATTCTTGCCCCAGCTGTTATCCCAGTTTTTATGTAATGATTTATCTAAACCTGATACTTTTGCAAACATTTTCAGTGATGCCTTAATCGAAAATAGCTTAAATATATTCAGTTATTTAATCACACTCTATAGATTTAAAACGCGCCCTCTACCACCTTATTGCAATGCCTTTTAAAAGCAGCGCTAAAAATTATTTCACGCTAACAGAACACTATAAAACAATGACATTTTCACAACTATAAACACTTGATTTATTATTGTGTTCAATGTTTTTTACTCATATAATCCCGCTCACAAAAATGAAACAAAAATCACACCCCAAACCAACAACTTATTAAGATATTTTATGACTAGAATTTCTAAGTTATTATTAACCATATTAAGTTTCTTAATGATGCTATATGTACTGTTGGTAATAAGCTTTAGCCAAGGTTTAGAAACAATTCATAGTGATAATTTTCACCATAAAATCACCTCCATCGATGTAAGCGATGTGGTTAATGCCAATGCTGGCTGGGAAACTTTGCTGTTTCTAGAAGGTGATATTGTAAAATCAGAACTTCATTACTTTGCTGTTTTAGAACGCACGGACCAGCACTTAAACGTGGTGCGCGTTAAAGATGTGTTTAGCGAGATGATGATGTTCAGTAATATGCCGTTATTGTTGATGGTGTTATTAGCTTATGCTATTCCATTTTATATTAAGTCTCGAATTGCCCGTAAAAACAATGCATCGCTAGATTTCATCAATAATGAAACCGACAAATTGCTGGCTAGTTTTAACATTCAATTACCTCCAAGTAAGCAGCCTAATACCCTGTCGCAGATAAGTATCGCCCTCAATGAGCTCAACAAACATGTAAAAGCCCAAAATATACAAACTCAGTTAAGTATTTATCAAGATAAGCTTACAGGTCTTATAGACAGGCATGCATATCTAGAACACCTTGAAAAACAACTGCAAAGAGCTGAAGAAGCCGGAACTAGACAAGCACTACTTTTCATTGACTTAGACGGCTTCAAACAAGTGAATGATTCATTTGGACACAGCTTTGGTGATGAAATCCTCATTCAGGTCGCTCATAGGCTCCAAACCGTTGTCCGTAATAACCAGCTCAGTAGAGTCAGCGAGTCATTTGAGTTAGAACTGAACTTATCCCGTTTAGGTGGTGATGAGTTTTCTATTTTTATTGAAAATATTCCCGATAATTTACGCGCTGTTGAAGTGTCGAAAAATGTCTTACAAGAAATCGAACGTGATTTTGTACTGGGCAATAAGGTGATTAAAATTGGTGCCAGTATTGGTATCGCCACTTTTCCTGATAGTGCATCAAATCCTAATACATTATTACAAATGGCCGATGTCGCCATGTACCGCGCCAAAACTGATGGCAGAGGTATCTTCCGTGTATATTCCCCTGAAATGGGCAGCAAAATTCGCCGTTTCCATTACCTTTTAGAGGAGATGCGTTTGGCTATCGCTAGCCAAAGCTTTACATTATCTTTCCAACCTATCGTCAATGTTGACGATTGCAGTATCGATTATTTTGAATCTTTAGTCCGCTGGAATCACCCCATTGAAGGCCCTATTTCACCTGTTGAATTTATTCCCATTGCAGAAGATTCAAACCTTATACTCGAATTAGGAAATTGGATTTTATTTGAAGCGTGCCGTCAAATGTCAGCTTGGTATAACGCCGGCATGAACAAAGTTAGAATGTCAGTTAACATCTCAGGTGTGCAGCTAAAGCATGTGCCTATTTACGACTGGGTAATGGACACCTTAACAAAAACAGGTTTACCACCGAATGCTCTACTTCTTGAAATCACCGAGTCCTGCTTATTTCACGCCTCAAACAAAATCATTGAAGATCTAGAAAATCTACGTAAACAAGGCGTACTTATTGCCATAGATGATTTTGGCACCGGTTTTAGTTCGTTATCAACACTTGCCAACTTACCTGTTGATATCATCAAAATTGATAAGCTATTTATCGACCAAGCAACCATCAACCCAAAATACGAAAAGATTTTAAATTCAATCAGTGATTTAGGTAAGACCCTTAACCTTAAAGTGGTTGCTGAAGGGGTAGAAGTCGCCTCACAGTTTGAACTGGTTAAAAACCTCGGTATCCATTGTGTACAGGGATATCTTATTAGCCGCCCTGAATCCTCATACGATGTGGGGTCAAACGTGATTAAAAAGAACTTAAATCATATTGCATTAACTGGCACAGGGGTTTGTACACCTTCAAAATAACCCCTTTCAATCTTATTGAATCACTGAAGTAGCATCACTAGGTTTAAGCTTATCAGCCTAAACTCTTCCACAAAAAAGGACTGCCTAAGCAGTCCTTTATTCACACTAAGTTAATAGGCAATAATTATTGCGCTACCGCCTTACGTTTATTATGCATAATGATAAGGCCGACTAAACAAACAATGCCGACTGCGATACCAACTGGTTGGCTCATCGACTGTGGCAAGCCTAAGCCAATACCGGCAGTCATGATGTATGACACAGTTACACAAGTACCAATAATTGCCGGTAAACTCACAATCCAATGGAAGCTACCGCGGTCAAATAAATACTTAGTTGCTAACCACAATACACTGGTTGAAAGCAGCATGTTTGAGAATGCAAAGTAACGCCAGATAAGAGAGAAATCAATCTTAGTCATGAAGTAAGCGATAATCAAAATTGGAATTGCCACTAACAAACGGTTACGCATATTTTGTGGAATATTAAACGCATCAATGATGGTTAAACGCAATGAACGGAACGCAGTATCACCTGAAGTAATCGGGAAAATAGCTACTGCAATAATCGCCATAATACCACCAGCGACACCTAAGTAAGTGCTCGCCACTTGATTAACAACTAATCCAGGGCCGCCGGCATCAAGAATACTCTTAAGCTCAACGTAACCACCTGGGAAGGCTGCAATACCGGCTAATGCCCAAACACAAGCCACAATACCTTCTGACATCATTGCGCCATAGTACACAGGGCGAACGTATTTTTCGTTAGTTAAACAACGAGCCATAATTGGCGCTTGTGTAGAGTGGAAACCACTGATTGCACCACAGGTAATAGTCACAAATAGTAATGGCCAAACTGGCAATCCGTCAGGATTAGGCTCAAGTAAATCATTGTTGTAATGACTGTGGTCGAAATAGGCAAAAATATCACCCATTTCCGGCAATTGCGGTGCACTGATAAGTAGAGCAACTGCAATTGAAGTGGTCATCACAATCATTAATAAACCAAATAATGGATATAATTTAGTGATAATTTTATCGATAGGCAGCAAGGTTGCTAAGAAGTAGTAACCTAAAATCAATAACACCCAGAATACGTTGTTGGCAAAAATAGTGCCTTCAAAATAATCAAGGTTACTTAATAGTCCAGCTGGACTCATGATAAATACAACACCCACGAAGAACAGTAACATCGCGGTGAAAATCAGCATCACACCTTTAAAGTAAATATTAAAATAGTGACCTGCAATTTCGGGCAAACTCTTACCGTCATTTTTAATACTCAGTACACCAGAGAAATAATCGTGTACAGCGCCGCCGATAATATTACCTAGCACAATCCATACTAAGGCGATTGGACCATACAAAGCGCCCAAAATAGGACCAAAGATTGGACCTACACCAGCAACGTTTAGAAATTGAATAAGGTACGCTTTTACAGGATGGACTTCGACATAGTCTACCCCATCTTCGAAACGTTTTTGGGGTGTTTTTACGTTGGGGTCAATGCCCGCTTGGCGTTCTACAAAAGGGCTGTAGAACTTGTAAGCGAGGATTAACAACGCAATACAAATAAAGAAAATTAACATTTTTTATAGTCATCCATACTTTGTAGGGTATTTGAATAGCATTGAGTGTCATTCACTTAGTGGGTTAGGTCAAGGTGCTAGGTGTTATACCAAAGTAGGGGTTGCCAGCCTCAAACCACTATTGCAGGAGGGATGTTAAATAAGTGTAAACCCTTAAAAGCCGTTTTATTTTGGCCACTATAGAAACAGCAGAGATATAAACTAGATTGATTGATTTTATTAGTCATTTTAACAACTTGCATAAATATTCAGCTAAACAAAAACGAAAAATGTTAATACAAAATACTTTCAAAACAGTAAGTTTTGTCACTGAGATACAAATTTACAAGCCTGTTAATAGATGTTCAAAAATGAGAGGTAAGCTCATACTTTAAAGAGTGTAAATATCACTAATCTCTTACAGTTCTCCCTCGAGCCATACATGAAATAAATGTTCATGACTGAATAAGTCTTGATTAAGTCATTCCAAATCGCCATCAAATTTTAATACCTGAATTATTCACATCAAGATTCCTTGTAAAAATCATCGATAAATGAAAAAGCTACCGATCTCAAACCTAACTTACCAATTTCAATTTAGGTAATATATTTCAGTTAACCCATTTATTTTTAGCTAATACTTATATAGATAGATGAAAAAAGTATAAGAATTAATCAGACCAACAACTAAAATTTGACTATAGATATATTCAAGTAAATACAAAAGCTTAATGAGGCTTGTATTACAAACAAGATTTTGGTGTCAAAATAATATTACCAATTTACATTATTTACACACAGATTAGTTTTACAAATTGGTAATACGATCATATAACCAATAGCACCTAATGCTTCAAATAGTGTATTACATTACTGAGGTCATTTTATGTATTAGGCAGCAACAGCTTATTCAGTTGCCATTCACTAGTCATAGAATGATCAGATCAAACTGCTGAGATAAAGCAGTCGATCTTGCTGAATAAGTTGTTAACTCAAATGGGGAAACGACCTAAGGTATAAAAATGATAAAACATCATAAAAAGCATAAACTTGCTTCTATTCTAGCAACCGCTCTCACCACCAGCTTAACCAGCGGTTTCATCAATGCTGAAACTATCAATATTACAAACCCTAGTTTCGAAAATAGCTTTGAGGGCTGGACTGATATTGATCCTTCGTCAGTATCGGGTGTGGCTTATCAAGGCAGTAAGTCTGCAAAAATATCAGGCAGTAACGGTAGAGTTGAGCAAAGCCTCACTATCGATAGCAACACTACGTACACTTTAACTGCCTACGTTGTAGGTGGAGGTAAGCTAGGAGTATCGGGCAGCGGTCTTAACGAATCAATCAACATCAGTAGCAGCGATTGGCAACAGGCCAGCGTATCATTTAATAGTGGCTCAGCAATTAGCGTTACCATATATGGGGAATACTTTGGTAATGAAGGTCGTTTTGACTCTTTCGAACTCACAACATCATCTGACACAACTGAACCTTCTGAGCCAACTACACCTGTCACTTGTACAGGCAGTAGCGCCCTATCCGTTGTAGCCGCAACAGATAACGGCACTAATGATGGTCACGGTCCGAGCAATACCATTGATAACAGCTACGATACTGAATCTCGTTGGTCATCTAATGGAGAAGGTAAAACCATTACTTATGACCTAGGCGTTCAGTCTGAAGTGAAATCAGTGTCTGTTGCTTGGTTTAAAGGCAATGAGCGTGCATCGTACTTTGATATGGAAACCTCAGCAGATGGTAGCAGTTGGACATCAGTCCTATCCTCAGGTCAATCAAGTGGCAGTAATGCAGGGCTAGAAGAGTACGATGTAACGGATACCAGTGCTCAGTTAGTTAGAATAACGGGTTACGGTAATTCATCTAATACTTGGAATAGTATTGTTGAAACCAAAATTAATGGTTGCTCAGATGGTTCTGCACCAACTGATCCTACAGATCCAACTGAACCTAGTAATCCTATCGGTAACTTAGATCCTGACTTACCACCATCCGGAAATTTCGAACTAGTGGATTGGACCCTAGGTGTCCCTGTTGATGAAAACAATGATGGAAAATCTGACACAATCAAAGAAATAGAGTTATCGAGTGGCTATAACCGTTCTCCATATTTCTTTACTGCTGCAGATGGTGGCATGGTATTTAGATGCCCTATTGATGCCCCAAAAACTTCAACCAATACCAGCTACGCCCGTACTGAGTTACGTGAAATGTTACGCCGCGGAGATACCAGTTATAGCACTCAAGGTGTGGGGGGCAACAACTGGGTATTTAGTAGCGCACCTTCATCAGATCAAAATGCTGCTGGCGGTGTTGATGGCACCCTAGAAGCGACACTCGCCGTTAACTATGTCACCACCACAGGTGATAGTAGCCAAGTGGGACGTGTGATTGTCGGTCAAATTCATGCTAACGATGATGAGCCATTACGTCTTTACTACCGTAAACTGCCATCTAACAGTAAAGGATCAATTTATATCGCTCATGAACCCATTACAGGATCGGAACAATACTATGAAATGATTGGGTCTCGTAGCAGCTCAGCTTCAGATCCTGCCGATGGTATCAGCCTTGATGAAAAGTTCAGTTACCAAGTCAAAGTAGTGGGTAATACATTAACCGTAACGATCATGCGCGAAGGTAAGGCTGATGTTGTTGAAGAAGTGAATATGAGTGGCAGTTCTTATGATGCAGGCGATCAATACATGTACTTCAAAGCAGGTGTTTATAACCAAAATAATACCGGTGACGCAGATGATTATGTTCAAGCAACATTTTATAAATTGAGCAATAAGCATAATGGCTATGCCTATTAATCGATGACTGTCTAAAAGCTGACTCATTAAGAAAACGAGCATATAGAAAGGCAAAACTCGCTTAACAATACCAACGCTCTGTCCTCCCTGGCTTCGAACGTTCGTATTACTACTTTCTTCAATGAGTCAAGCTTACTTATTCACAGTCATAGTCTTATCATCAAAGCCGACAAGATCATTTGTTGGCTTTTATTACATTCACGCCTCAAGAAAACGCAAAAAGACGATGTTTGATATACACTTATTGGTAACATCAACATTGGTGTCAGCATCAACAATACTCAAACGTTCAGCTTGGTCAACGTTTTAGCCGATCCACATCGCAAAATGAAATAATTTCACCAGACGAGATCACTAACATTTTCTCAACATGATAAAGTAAAATGTAACAGCCGCACACAATGCGCCATGAAGTAATTCGTGCATATATAGACTGTCGGAGATGAAATATTGAGAACACATTTACCTTTTTTAATGCCTCTAGTGATTTTGTCACCAATGACTTATGCCGCAGGCTCCCTCGATGATTTAGATTTAGAGTCACTGATGGCGATGGACATTCAAGTGACATCTGCAATGAAACGATCTCAATCCGCATTTGACACTGCCACCTCAATTTATGTCCTCAGTAAAGAACGAATTACCCACTCTGGCGCAACCTCTATTCCAGAAGCATTAAAAATGGTACCCGGCCTAGTTGTACGTCAACTTGATAACAATCAGTGGGCAATTTCAGCGCGCGGAGTTGCATCAAGATTCTCCAGTAAAATGTTAGTCATGATTGATGGTCAAAGCCTTTACACGCCACAGTTTTCCGCGGTGTACTGGGAAACGTTAAACGTACCGCTTTATGATATTGAACGCATTGAAGTCATTCGTGGCCAAGGTGGACAGCTTTGGAGCAGTAACGCCAACAATGGTGTGATTAATATCATTACCAAAAACAGTTTAGATACACGAGGCTTATATGCTGATGCCGCCAGTGGCAGCCAAGTTAATATTGATGCAAATATTCGTTATGGCAATGACATCAGTGATATAGGCAGCTATCGGGTTTATGGTCATGTAAAAGATGGTGACGCATCTGAAAAAGGCTTGGTACTAGAGCCTAATGATGTCACTCAGCAGTACTCGTTTGGTGGGAGGATGGATTTTTCAACCAGCGACCATTGGTCAGGTTTCGTGCAAGGCGATATAACTGAATCAAAATTGGGGCAAAATTATCGTGGTGTGATTGATGACACTAACCGAAACATCACTTTTACCGACAAACTAGAGCGAACAGACTCACGGGTCATGGCGCGACTTGAAAACAGAATGTCGGACTCAGCGAATCAAATGCTACAAGTATCCTGGCTTAATCAATCTGGCTCGCAAACTTACCTACAAGAAGAGTTCGAATCATTTGATGTCGACTATCAGATGAACTTTATTTATCAAGCATTACAACTCGATTGGGGTTTAAATTACCGCTACAGTACCATTTCTTTTGAAGACAGTTTATTCCTGCATAGCGACAAAGAGTTCGATAATCTGCAGCAATATGGTGGCTTTATACAAGCTCAGTTTGCTCTTATTCCAGAGGAGCTTGACCTTGTTCTCGGCACAAGAGCCGAGCACAATGACTTAACTGATTGGGAATACCAACCATTAGCAAGATTATTATGGAAACCGCAAGAGAACCAAGTGCTATGGAGCGCAGTATCTCAAAGCGTTCGTATTCCATCTTTAATTGAATTTAATGACAATTACGCGATTAATGGTCAAAAAGTCAGTGAGGTTTTGCCTTTTTCTACAGGCATAGAAGCGATTGATGAATACCATATTAAAACCTATTTAAACGGTAACGATGACGTTGAAGCTGAAACATCGTTATCTTACGAGTTAGGTTATCGATTATCACAGCAATCATGGAACCTTGATGTCTCGCTGTATCATACCGAGGCTGAAGACGTTGCCGTTATTGATATCAACCCTAATGTTGAACAGTTTTACCCGGCCCTTGCCCTATTTCAATCAGGTCAATTACAGCAAGCATTACAAGCCTTAACGCAAACGACAATTCAATTTGATATTGTGTCGACTGCCGACCTAACAACCCAAGGTGGCGATATCGTTTTATCTTGGGTACCTGCAGATATGTTTAACGCTGAACTTGGTTATAGCTATAACACCTTTGAGTACGACCTCCCTGAAAATACGTTTCCGGCCATTGGCAGAGACTCTACGACTCGACAGATTTTTGCTAAAGCCGATGTTCACCTATTTGACAGCCATAATATCTTTGCCACTGTCAGAGTAGAAAATAGCGATGCATACCTTACGGAAAACTACACCTTGTTAGATTTAACCTGGAATTGGGCAGTAAGTCAGCATTGGGGAGTATCAGTCACCGGGAAGAATTTATTTGCTGGTAGTCATCTTGAATATGCAAACCGACAAGAAACCTACACAATCCCCAACTACATAGATGAAAGCGTGCTGTTCAAAGTCACAGCTAATTTTTAAATGAATTAATGCATAAAATCACTCAGCTTCTGCATGTATTACTATTCTCATTTTTGCTATTAACTAGCCAAAGTGCAGCTGCTGCTGAGCAAGAATACGCACTTAAAGCGGGCTTTTTATATAATTTTGCCCGTTACGGTGAATGGCATGACAGCGCATTAAGTCCTGATAAATTTGTCATATGTAGCCCTGATGCATCATTTACAAAAACCGCCAAGTCAGTATTAAACCAACGCTCAGTCGATAAACGTCCGATTACTATTCGACATATTCAATTTGAATTAGAGCAAGTGAATCAATGCCAATTACTTTTCATTTCATCTGCGTCGCTTTCTGATTGGTTAAGCTGGCAAAAACAGCAAGACTATATTGCTGAAAACACAATGGTTGTGGGCGAATCAAAGGGGTTAATTGAGGCAGGCGGACATATTCGTTTTTTCATTGCTAGCGGTAAAGTCAGGTTTGAAGTCTCCCCGCAGCAATTACAGCAATCCGGCATCACTATGAGTTCTAAAGTACTGCGACTTGGTCGCGTGCTGGAAAGGTGATGTGATGACTAAATTATTCTCAATGAACACCATCAGCAAAAAGTTACTCATGATTTTAATGGGGGTGTCTTTCGCCTCCGTTATCACAGTCACTTTTGTGTTCAGTGCTTACGAATTAACAAGCGCAAAACGAGAACAAATTGATGGGCTAAGTACATTAGCTAAGATGATGTCTCCTAATATTACTGCCGCGGTATTATTTGATGATCAAGATGCCATCAATGAATTAATTACACCTATCTTGCTTCGTGGTGACATTGTTTCAGTGACTGTGACCGATAACCAAGGTAACGTCATTGCTTTTGTCAGCCAAGAAACCGATGACTCCAATAGCATACTCAGCACTGCGCTAAATGTGACACAAATTAGTAATGCGCTGACCTTAGATGGACAAGAATATGGCCAAATTCAAATATTAGCCGATGACAGCTACATCAACACCCGAGTGAAGTTTTACGGTCAGTTTATTATTATTTTATTGATATTCGCACTCGGGATCAGTTTTTCAATATCGTTAATTTTACGTCGACGCTTTTTAAGCCCCATTTTACATCTAGCCACCATTGCAGAGCGAGTGTCTGACTCTAACGACTATAGCTTACGCGCAAAGGAGCTATCCGATGACGAGGTCGGAAAATTAAGCTCGCACTTTAACGACATGCTTGAAACCATTGAACAACGGGACAAACGCCTAGAAAGCCAAGTAAAAAGTCGCACTGAAGAGCTTGAAAGCGCCAATGAAAAGTTACACCAATATGCTTATCAAGATGGCTTAACAGACCTACCTAATCGCCGTTATTTTTATGAGAAACTTCAGTCCTTAATTGACACTGACAATATGATTTTCGCATTAATCTTTATTGACCTTGATGGCTTTAAAGAGATTAACGATACCCTTGGCCATGACTATGGCGACTTACTATTACAGCAAGTAGCTAAACGCTTGAAAAACTGTGTAAGAGGCCATGACACTGTCGCTCGCCTAGGTGGCGATGAATTCACATTAATTGTTGAAGGCATCAATGATCAGCGCCGCGCTAGCGAAATTGCAGAGGTCATAAAAAACAGCTTAGTGAAGCCAATCACCATTAAAGATGAGCAGGTTTATATTACCAGCAGTATCGGATTAACCTTCTATCCAAACGATGGGGAAACCATAGAAGATGTGGTCAAACATGCTGATCAGGCCATGTATTTATCAAAAAATAAAGGACGTAATCGCTATGAGTTTTTCTCGTTCGCCATGGAAGAACAAGCGCTTGCTAAAAGACGATTAACAGAGGAATTAAGACAAGCTGTAAAAGAAGAGCAATTTCTATTAATGTATCAGCCTATCCTTGATATTAATGGTTCTATAGTCAAAAAAGTCGAAGCCTTAATCCGCTGGCAGCACCCTAAACTAGGCACAATAGAACCCGATGATTTTATTCCTCTAGCTGAAGAAAACGGCTTAATAGTCGACATAGGCAATTGGGTGCGTAAACAAGCCATTGCCGATGCAATTGAGTTTTATCAAACCAGCGGAAACGTCATTCAAATTAGTGTCAATACATCCCCTATCGAGATAGATCGTTCTGGCACCTGGATTGACCAATGGATATTAGACTGTAACAAGTCCAAGCTACCCCATGGCTCGTTTCTCATTGAAGTCACTGAAAATACCTTAATGACACCGGACTCATCAATAAAGCAGCAATTAAAGCTACTCAATAACAACGGCATCAAAGTCGCTATTGACGATTTTGGCATAGGTTATTCGTCGTTAGCCTATTTACAAGAACTCGATATCGACATCATTAAAATTGATCGTTCTTTTATCACCAACATCACCACCAATGAGAGCAGCGCAGCCTTAGTCAGAGCGATCACGACAATGGCACATAACATAGGTGTTAAAGTCGTCGCCGAGGGCATTGAAACGCCTGCTCAGCAACAGTTATTAAAACAACTGTCATGTGATTATCTACAAGGGTTTATGTTTTCAAAACCGCTCACTAAAGCAGAATTCTATCGCCTATATGTAAAAGGCAGTGAAGATATCGTTTCATCTAGCAACAGCATTTCATCCCACTAAACAGCTTCCCTGCCATCGCAGTAATGGGAATGTTAATTGACAAACCACAGCGTCATCACGGTATACACAGGGATCCCAATCATCACATTAAACGGAAACGTAATCCCCAAAGAGGCACTAATAGATAAACTATGATTTGCTTGTGGCAATGCGACTCGCATCGCAGCGGGTACGGCAATATATGACGCGCTTGCCCCCAAGACAGCAATTAAAATCGCCCCGCCACTTGAAAGCCCCATCAACACACCTAAACCACAACCTAACACGCCGCCAATGAGCGGCATTGCCATGCTATAGGCTAAAATAAAGCTTCCAGCTCGCTTAATATCTTCTAAACGACTTGCTGCAACCATGCCCATCTCCAGTAAAAACAATGCCAACACACCATTAAATAAACTAAAAAATACTGGTGTAATTGATTTAATCTCATCGGCGGCCACAAACCCAATCACTAAACTGCCCACCATCAATACTATCCCTTGATTGAAAAACATTTCATGTAATAAGGCCTTACTAGCGTGTTTATCATTTTCCTCTTGGGCTATTGAATTTTTCTGCTTAAATAAACTCGGTTTAGCCAGCATAATACCCACCACAATTGCAGGCATTTCGAGTAGGACGACAAATAAAGGGATGTAAGCTTCATAGCGTATTTGCTGACTTTCTAAATACGCTACGGCGACAGCATATGTGCCTACACTCACCGAGCCATAATGTGCAGCGATTGATGCGGCGTCATGACGTTCAAACAAACCGATATAATACAAAATAGCAAAGGCTATAAACGGTAGTATCAAGCCAAAAGCTAATATGTATAAAGACTGGGTAAACAATGTCCATGACGCGTGCTCAGCCAATGCCACGCCCCCTTTTAAGCCAATGGCAATCATTAAAAACAGCATTAAGGCTTGATAGAAACTTTTAGGAAAAGCGATTTTGGTTCCTGACAAGACAGCAAAAACACCCAGCAGGAAAAAACCAATGTTAATTAACATAATTCGTTTTTATCCTTTATAACAGACTGAACTAAATCAGGTGTCTTTAGCTTCACTCGGTCTAAATACGCAGTAAAAAAGCTCAATAGAAACAAGCCTAACCCAGCAGCTATTAATCCTAGACCAACAGCGTCTGATTTTGCGACCCAAGCGCCAAGCAACATCATTAATACTGCCACCACCACACAAAACACCCATTGCCTATCCATCATGTTCACCTCTGCTCAATGATATTTATGACGGCATTATGACAACAGAATTAAATAGATATAAATTGATATTACCTATAGGTTAAATAGACTATTATCTATATTGTTTTTTCAAGTAAGCTCACAAAGTAAATTGAATCGAAAAGTAATCGTTCATCTAAGAGTCGTTAACATGCAATCAAGATTACACGCCCACATTGGCACCATCAGGCAATTAGAAATTCTGCTGGCTGTTCATGATAAAGGTGGGATTAATGAAGCCGCAAAAGCCTTATTTCTTACTCAGCCTACGGTCTCAATTCAAATGAAAAAGCTTGCAGAAGCCGTCGGTGAACCTATTTACCGTTTCACTAACCGAAAGTTAGTCTTTACTGAGACAGGCTTAGAAATGGTCAAAACAGCTGTGGAAGTCTTAGACAGTTTTGCTCGTTTAGATATGTCACTGGGTAAAATGCGTCAAGGTCAGTCTGGTACATTACGTATTGCAGTTGTGACTACATCCAAATACTTTATTCCGCATTTATTGGGCCCTTTTTGCGAGCAGTTTCCTGAAATTGATATTCAATTAAATGTAGGTAACCGTGAACAAACCATTGAGCGTTTAAAGCAAGGTATTGATGACTTTTATGTGTTTAGTCATCCGCCAATTGATAGTGATTCTGACAGTATTGAGCTGTTACAAAACCCATTAGTGGCCATTGCCCATCAAGCGCACCCGCTTGCTCAACACAAACAAGTTAGCCTTAAACAGCTTTGCCAAGCACCGTTTCTGATAAGAGAAAAAGGCTCAGGCACCCGCCATGCGATTGAGGCTTTCTTTAAAGAGCATGAACTAAACCCAAACGTAAAGATGACTATCGAAAGTAACGAAGCAATTAAACATTGTGTGATGGCCAAGTTAGGGATCTCGATTCTATCGGCTCACACGCTGACATATGGCGGCCAAAATGACTTAATTCGTCTGCCAATTAAAGAGCTTCCGATAAATGCAAAATGGTTTTTTGTTTGGTCTAAATCAAAACGGCAAACTGTTATTGCACAACAATTTTTAGAACATATTCAGAGTAATGGCAGGCAGTTATTGGAGCAAGAGTTACAACGTAATGGCATAGAATCATAACCCTTGATCATAATTGGATTGAGTTAATAGATTAGTTCACGCTGTAGCCTTTACCTTCTAGGCACGCTGCGCGAGCTTGATAATAATTCTGTTCACCTTCGACATTTGCAGCTTGTACTTGAGCTTGTTGCTGCGCTGCCTGTTGTTCAGCCGCCTGTTGTTGCTCTGCTTGTTGCATATTACTGCGACGACTTTGACGTCTAGCAGCGACGGCACCAATGGCTGCACCGTTTTGCGCCGCATCACTTCTGTCATCATCCCCAAATTCAGCAATCATAGCACCTGCCGCTGCGCCTGCCATTGCACCGCGCATACCAGAACCTCGTTCAGCCGAATCACTGTTATCAGGTGTTGCTTGAGATTGTGGAGCCGCTGTTACTGTATGCGGTTGGCTTGGGTTATAGCCAGTTTGAGATACCGCCCAGCTGTTGCAACTCGTTTCATCAACAGCCTGCTGTTCACTCGTTTGGTTTTGCTGAGGAAAAACATACTGGGCTGCAAAACTGTCGTTCACCGTTGAAAAGTTAATTGCTATAGCAAGAGCAAAAGTCGAAAATATTCCAGTAAATTGGACTAGCGACTTATTGGTTAATGTAAACATGTTATTTCCTTTTCAACGAAGTATTCGATGAACAAATAATCACCTATTTCAATTGACATTAGTTACCATTAAGCGCCAACTGTATTTATTTCGTCGTTGCAAGAAATAAATAACAGCCAATCACTAAAAATATACCGAGTAGAAGGAAGAAAGAAAGTAAATAAGAAAGTAAATAAGAAAAGCGTCGACCTTGAATTCATCAATTTGTAGGCATAAAAAAACGAGTCAAAGCTCGTTTTCTTCTTATGCTATCGATGTAAAAGTGCGTTAGCAGAAAACCAATGCCGACCCCGCTGCAACATTTCTTATGGCAAGTATTTTTTTCCCGTGTACAAGGCAACATGCATAATCTAGGCGTTTACACACACTATCTTGTAATCTAGCTTTGATTTTATCAAGATCAATACTTTGTTCTTTATATCGATAAAACTTGTGTAAGTAGATTATTGCTAAACGTTTTTTGGAAACGGTTCCGACATGCACTTTATCAAGAGAACGAAAGTAATAAGATAAATACCTTCTCTTGCGCGCCGCTTGGTAAAAACGAGCAGAATCAATATCACCTTCCCTGAACGCTAGAATAATGTCTTTTAATAAGCCTATATCAACCAATGCTCTTGCTATTCGGTGCCCAACACCAGGTAATCGATAACTGGCAATACAGCTTTTAAAGCAGGCTTTATGATTAGCATCAGGTTTGTATAAAGGATCATAAATGATGGTCAAAGGCGTTTTGCACTCACTCGCATTGAGATAGGACATATTGCCTTTTTGCAGTTGAAAATGCTTCTCGAGTTTAGGGTCCCAAGGCGCTGAAGGCTGCCAATAGGTACTCACCGGCATTAACAGTAACGCTTTATCTAACTTTAGGGTGTCGGCATGAAAGGCGGTAGCAAATCCACCTTTACTCACGCCATAGCCTATTCTTTTCGGGAATTGCTGCAGCGCGAGTGACAATTTTTGAAGAAATTGCGCAAAAATGAAAGAATCAAAATAATGATCGTCCCCACCAATATGATTAAAGGCGATAATATTCATTTTCCGCTTGCTAAAAAATTGAAAGCTCCAAGCCTGCTTATCGGCATCAACTTGATCTTGTGTTAAAGCTTGGCAGTTAGGGGGGAAAGTCACCATCAAAGGTTCATTCGTATCAAAAATATGATACTGCACTAGTACATTATCAACTTGTAAACGAACAGTTTGATGCTCAATAAGCATGATGTTATTCCCAACTCAGCACACATCATTTTCACGAAAAAAATGAAGGAACAATATAATTTGTTGGCATGCTACAAGACTAATTTGAGAATTAAAGTGTTATTACCTTTAATGTTAACCGAGGGTAAACTGTGTAAAAAAGCAGCGTAGGTAAAACGATTTTTTGTTAAGCCTTGCAAAGTTAAGCTCAATAAACAATCACATCCTCGCAAGCTTAATGACGCAATCAATTAATTGAAATTAACATTTAAAAGTCAGCTTTTATGGGGGTTTCTAGCCCAATGACAAAATAAGCCTAGCGATTGTTAAGTCACTAGACTCTTCAAATTGTTTACCCCTCTTTGCACCAAGCAATAAAAAAGCGAATCACGCCTAAGGCTAAAAATACCTGTACGAACATATTAAGTGAGGCGGTAATATCGAAGCTCGGGGTGAGATACAATGCACTCATGGTTAATACAACTAATAAATTCGCTCCAATCACTTTTTGAACCGCCAATTCAGGCGTTGAACATACCCGCCAAATAATCAGTAAATTTATAAAATAGAATGCCGCAAGCTGCCAGATTTCAGTCAATGCTGGCATGATGAACGTATATTGTAGTAGCACTAACGTGCCTGATACACACATCCCTACCAAGGCTTGATTAACAATGAACTTTGGCATAGTAACAAGGTTTATGGCGAATACAGCCGCTAACATGGGGAACATATAACCATTTGGCAGCGGCAAATATATCCATAAAGCAAAACTGGCCATTAGCGACACCATCACAATCGCCGAGTCTTTAAGCCGTATTGATAATGGTGTTGGATTATTCCATTGCTTAATAACATGTTGCCAATGACTCGTAACTTTAATCTTTTCGACTGCATCAAAAGAATGATTCAGTTGGCCTGCTGACTTGTGCAGCTCACGCCTTGCCTCTCTAATTAAACTAACCGTGTCACTGATTTCAATTAGCTGTTCATTCAGTTCAATAATGACGGCTTCATTCGCAAGTTCACTAAGTAAAGTGCTCCCCTGTTGATGTTCAGAGTCAGATGGAAGCGCTGTGTTATTCACTAATGGCGCCGCTTTGTCTAACCAAGCTTGTAATTTAACAATGGCTTCATCGCTAGCAAGAGTCAGTTTTCTCCAGTGCTTACGCTGTTGTGACAGCTGATAGCTACCTGCAGCAGGTAAATCTAAAATTAAACTGTGAGACTTAATGTTATTCGACATTGCCAATAATCTTGCTTGATAGTCAGCTACTGTCTCTTGGGTGTAGGCTCTTTTACCACTGACACATTCGGTCAACTCCACCACCAAATCATGTAGCCCCTTTGATGTGCTTTTTTGCTGCTCGTAAAACTCTACCTCTGAATTCATTGGCCATAAAAATTGATATACCAATGAAAATACAACAACTCCTAGTATGGTTTCTTGTAGCCTTAAAAAGATAATCTTGACTGATATTGCATCATCAAAGCTGCCCATAAAGCTTATTAATGCACAGACAATAAATGCGATTCTGAAAAAGTAACCATTCTTACGGTCATAAGACATCGCAGTAAATATGCCAGCCAGTAGTATAAAACTACCAATAAACAGGAATCGATCTTGAGCAAAAAAAGCAACCAAACCAATCGCCATACTGGCACCAACAAGTGTACCTAAAATACGGTTATGCGCAGCTTTAATGGAGTGGCTAAATGATTCATTTGACGCTAAGGTCACGACTGTGATGGCCGCCCAATAGGGTTTGTCCCAGCCAAAAAATATTGCCAGTACAATTGCGCTGGTAAAGGCTAACGAAACCTTAATCGCTTCTTTCATTGCGCGACTTAACATTTTTTTATCCCCAATTTCAGTGAGTATCACAACCAACTCATGCAGCTCAACTCACCGATATAAACGGTTCGGTTAACCAGAAATTAAACGCCGGTATATATTTGTACAGATGCCGTTGTCCCCACTCGCAGTTGCACACTCTCAGGCACTTGCTCTAGATGCACTTTGACAGGAATGCGCTGCGCGAGACGGATCCACTGAAAGTTAGGGTTCACGTTTGGTAATAATGTATTACCCGTGCTGCCATCTGATTTGGCGATACCGTACCCAATACTTTCTACTTGAGCATTAATAGGGCTATTTGGATTCATCATTAAGGTGACTTGAGCCTTGTCTCCAATATTGACGCCTTGTAAATCCGTTTCTTTAAAGAAGCCTTCAATCCAAAAACTATTTTGATCAATCAAGGCTACAACAGGATTGTTTGCCACAACCTGGGCGCCCTGTCTTAAATTAAGGTTAGTAATAAAGCCATCGGTAGGTGCTGTGACATGGGTATAGGCCATATTGAGTTCTGCCTGTTCTACAACAGCATCTGCAGCGGCCAAATTAGCCTGTGCGGTTTGCACAGCATTTTGAAAGTTATTTAAATCAAGTTCTGAAACCGTTCCGTGCTTACGACTTTCAAGCGCCATAGCCCGGTGATTCTCATTTTTAGCTTTATCTAATAAAGCCATAGCCTGCAACTGTTTTGCTTTAGCATTGCTTAACTCTGCACGGTAAAGGCTAGGATCAATCTCAAACAGCAATTGCCCTTTCTTTACTTGGCTATTATCTTCCACTAATACCTGAGTCACAGGTCCCGTCACTCTCGGGGTTATCTGAATAATATGAGCTCTTACCTGACCATCTCGAGTCCACGGATTAGCACTGTAATCTTGGTATTGGCTTAACACTGCAACGGCAGCAATCGCAACCATCACCAGCGTAGTAATTATACGAAACATAACAAACTCCAAAAATCTGATGAATTAGGTAAATGCAATAAATCTGCTTAATAACACGGTGATAATCGCCACCAGACAAAGCTCGACTAAAGCAGGCATAACGATCACTCTTTGCCAACCGAGTTTGTTTGCAATAAACACCAACGCGACGGTTATAAAATAAGCCAACATCACAGTAATGAGCAGGGGCGGAAAATACACTTCTCCAATAGCAAATTCATGAGGCATCTGAGTCACCAATAAGGTTATATACGAAAGAGCAAAACGGAGGACACAATGTCATTTCACTCATTAATGGCATTATTTTATGGGATTATGGGACATCGTCGTAATCGCTTTGGGAGGACTTGACCCTTCAAGCTAAACATTACCTTCTGCCGCTTATTAGTGAGGGATGCGTAATCTGATGTAACACAGTCTCTAAACAAGCTGCTTAACACCGCGCCCACTCTGTTCACAAACCGATAAAGAATAGTCCGTTCACAGCATAGTGATAGACAAATGGTATCATTTAGTCTCAAGCTTGATTACACTGAAATGATGAGTAAAAACTTAATTAACTTTGTGTTTAATCTCGTAAAACTAGTGCTGCGTAAACTTGCGTACTTAATTGATATAGGAGCCAATAACCAATGAATTTTAGCTTAGAGCAGTTACGCGCATTCGTTGCAGTATATGAGCTGCGCTCCTTTAGTAAAGCTGCTGCCAAACTTGAAAAACATCGAACCACCATTGGACAAGTCATTACTAATCTTGAAGATCAGGTTGCAGTAGAATTATTTCATCGAATTGGTAGAAGTGTTGAAGCCACTGAAGATGGTGAGTTACTTTATCAATACGCTAAAACCACAGTTCAACAAGCACTGACCTTTGATAAAGTCGCCTTGAGTTTATCTTATGGTGGGCTTGAATCTATCACTATTGCGTATTGCAGTTTTTTACCCCAAGGGATATTAGCTGAAATACGTAAAAGTCTTGATGTTGAATTTCCGAATATGAAAGTCCACTTTGTTGTACGAACCAAACCGGAAATTAAGAAAGGCATTGAAAATGGGACTATCCATGTTGCGATAGTCAACGTTTATAGCAGTAAAATCGTTAATAGCATCGACTTTACGTTTTTAAAAAATTTACAGTTTCTTCTCTATGCTGGTAAAGAACACCCCTTAGCAACAACCCCAAAGAGTAAAGCCTTATCTGTGATGAAATCATCACGACAGCTAGTGCTCAAGTCGATGATTGATGACGACATGGAAGAAAAAGTGGTTTTATCAGCCGATTATGAAGCTATAGATCAAATGGCATTGGTAATAAAATTTGTGCAGCAGAATATTGGCTGGGCAGTGTTACCGAGTTCAGTCATCAACTCTCAACTTTTTAAAGAGAACCTCGTGACCTTTGAATGCGATGAGATTCAAGACCATTTGAACGTCCCGATTGCAATGTGGTCCCCACACTCAAAACAAGTAGCACCGATTAAAAAGAATATCGTTAAAGTATTCGCTAATTATCAAGGTTAAGCTTTTCAGCATCATTTTCTAGCAGCCGCTTATTCTTGGATAAGCTGCGATTTTTTTTTCTAAATCCACTCTATTTTCGTCATCTTCAATATTTATCTACCTTTTTTTATATCTCTTAATGGATACATTTGAGTAAAAACTCTAAAAAATCACTTTCGGCGACCTTACCAAGGTTAGACACTTTATCTCTTATAATCATTAGCTTAAAAATCACTTCCAGTTGTTCATCAAATTTACCAACAATTTATAGAGGATTTGATCCTTCATATAAGATTAAACATGTTTAATTTATCCCCCTAACATTGCTGCCGAAACCACGCCCCCTCACTTACAAGTTCAGTTCTTCGGTGAATTGGTTTGAGTTTCAACTAAATCAGTGAACATTCACTAAAGAACTATTATTTTTTAAGGCAGCAAATACTATGAGCATTATCGAACAACTATTTGCCATATCTCCTTATATCGCTTTATTTATAACACTCGCTCTAGGTTACCTCATTGGTAAAATCACTATCGGCCGCTTTGTGCTAGGTGGTGTGGCAGGAACCTTGATCATGGGTGTACTAATTGGCCAATTCGGAGTTCAAATAGATCCTGGTGTAAAAACCATCTTTTTCGCGTTATTTATCTACGCCGTCGGTTATCAAGGCGGGCCACAATTTTTCAGTGCGCTCAACTTTAGAACCATTAATATCCTCCTATCAGCAGTTGTCATGACTGTAACAGGCTTATTGTGTGTACTTGCTGCAGCAATGATGTTTGATCTTGATAGTGGCACCGCCGCAGGTCTTGCTGCAGGTGGTCTCACTCAATCAGCCATCATTGGTACTGCTGGTGATGCAATATCTCAGTTAGGTAATGTCACTGAAGAAGCCAAACAAATGATGCAAACCAATGTGGCTGTCGGTTATGCCGTTACCTACATTTTTGGTTCTTTAGGTCCAATTTTGATGGTGTCATGGTTAATTCCTACCTTTATGAAATGGGATATCCGTGGTGAAGCAATCAAACTAGCTGAATCAATGTCAGGGGGTAAACCTGAACTGGCACCAGGTGAGTTTAACGCCATCACTGATTTAGTTTCACGTGCTTATAAAGTTGATGAGAATAATCCATTTATAGGCAGAACGATTCAGCAAATCAATAAAGACATGCTTGCTATTGCTATCGAAATGATTGCTCGAGATGGCAGCGACATAGAGCTCGACAAAGCGGTTTCAATCAAGGCCGGTGACATAGTGATTGTTACGGGTCGCCGTGAGGCGATTGCGGGTCATATGGGTGCAGCCACTAGTGAAGTCGCTATTCCGACAGGCACAGTGTTAATCGAAGAAAATCGTCAACTGATTGCTAAAGATGCCAAATTGGTCGGTAAAACAATTGCGCAAATAAAAGCACAAGCCAATGCAGATACATACCGTGGTGTGTATATCACCGATATTATCCGTGGTGGTCATTCACAAATTATCAGTGCTGATTTCGTCGTAGCGAAAGACGACATCATCCAACTAACTGGTAACGCAAAAGACATTAACCGTGTTGAAAAATCTATCGGTAAACGTTTGGGTTCAGCATTTGCTACAGACTTTATTTTCTTTGGTCTAGGTATGGTTGCAGGCCTGTTAATTGGCCTAATCAGCTTCGAAATTGCTGGCATTCCGGTCACCATCGGTTCTGGTGCAGGTTGTTTAATCTCAGGTTTATTCGTGGGTTGGTTACGTAGTCGTAAACCAGCAATAGGCTCTCTACCTTTAGGTGCGTCTAACTTCTTACGTGATTTTGGTTTAGCAGTCTTTGTCGGTATTGTCGGCCTACAAGCGGGGCCAGAAGCCATTAATACCATTAAAGAACATGGATTAACTTTATTGTTCTTGGGTATGGCGGTAACCATTATTCCGCAAATCATTTCATTCTTTATTTCTTACTACGTGTTGAAAATTAAGAACCCAATTGAAGCATTAGCTTGTGTATCTGGTGGCCGAAGCGCAAACCCAGCATTCGCAGCCTTACTTGAAAAAGCAGGTAACGCAACACCGGTTTTTGCTTTCACCGTGACCTATGCCATTGCCAATGTATTGCTCACCCTTTGGGGCCCAATCATTGTCGGCATCATTTCAACTCAATAGTTTCTACTCATTAATTTCTACTAAATAGCATGAATTCGGCGAGTGAGTTCAACTCAACTTACTCGCCAACACATTAATTTTATTAAATATAAACAGGTAAACATTATGAATAACCAACACACTGATACAGCAATGGCTATCGACTTCACCCAATTCGCTAACTTAAGCCCATTTGAGCTAAAAGATAAGTTGATTGAAGTGGCACAAACAGTACCTGATCGCACCTTATTAGATGCAGGTCGTGGTAACCCAAACTTCCTAGCAACCCTGCCACGTAAAGCATTTTTGCGCTTAGGTGACTTTGCATTAGAAGAATCAGAGCGCAGCTATTCTTACTTAAATGAAGGCTTTGGTGGTATCCCTGATGGCGAAGGCGTTGTTGAACGTTTCGATACGTTTGCGAAAGCGAATCAAGGCAAAGAAGGCGTTGAGTTTTTACAAAAAGCCATCAGCTACGCAAAAGATCGTTTAGGCATTGAAAAGCAGTCTTTCTTACACGAATTTGTAAACGCATTTTTAGCCTGTAACTACCCTGTCCCTTCACGCATGCTAACCAACATCGAGAAAGTCGTAAAACAGTACATCGGTGAAGAAATGTATGGCGATATGCCAATGACCACTAACTTTGACCTGTTTGCTACCGAAGGTGGCACAGCATCAATGACCTATACTTTTGCGACAATGGCTAACAATGGCTTACTTAAGAAAGGCGATAAAATCGCGTTAATCACGCCAATCTTTACGCCTTACTTAGAGATCCCAGAGCTAGCTGAGTACGACCTTGAAATTGTTGAGATCCGTCTAGACGAAACCACTTGGCAGTTACCACAATCAGAAATTGAAAAATTAGCGGATACAGACATCAAACTATTATGTGTTGTTAACCCTGCTAACCCAGCATCGGTTAAGTTTTCAAACGATACACTTAACCGTTTAACTGACTTTGTAAGCACCCAACGTAGCGACTTATTCATCATTACTGATGACGTATATAGCACTTTTGCCGACAACTTTGTGTCTTTGTTTGCCAAACTGCCATACAACACTTTATGTGTTTACTCATTCTCAAAATACTTTGGTGCAACCGGCTGGCGTTTAGGTACGATTGGTATTCATCACAGCAATGTATTTGATGATGCTATGCGCGCCTTACCTGAAGCACATCAACTAGAGTTGGATAACCGTTACAAAACAATCACGCCCGATCCACGTAGCATTAAATTTATCGACCGTATCGTTGCAGATAGCCGCGCGGTAGCACTAAACCACACTGCGGGTTTAGCATTACCACAGCAAGTGCAAATGGCGTTATTCTCTCTAAACTGTTTAATGGACTTAGAAGATAACTACAAAGCGGCTTGTAAACGTATTATTCGTGAACGTTACATCACACTCTATAAAAACATGGGTGTTGAAGTTGAAGACAACGAAGATCGTGTTGATTACTACACCTTACTTGAGCTAGATACTTTAGGTGGCAAGCTTTATGGTGACGCGTTTGTCACCTGGTTTAAAGAACACGGTAAAGGTAAAGACTTCCTATTCCGTTTAGCCCATAAAACTGGCGTGATTTTACTACCAGGTAAAGGCTTTGATGTTGTTCATCCATCTGTACGTGTTTCTCTAGCTAATTTAACTCACTATGAATATGAGTTAATTGGCCGTGAAACTCGCTCAGTTTTAGATGACTACTTCACTGAGTACCAAGCCGCCCAAGCTTAATTGATTTAATAGCTTAATTGATTTAATAAGTTAATCTATTAGCATGACGATAAACGCCAATCATAAGATTGGCGTTTTATTACGTTTATTCATGCAGGTTTTGCCATGCACTCAGCGCTTAAGTTGTGGTTTATGTGTAGCTTAAACACTTCAAGATCACAGACTACTATGTCTATTATTGATATATCCATACTAAGCGACTATAAGCTAACGATGAATTAGCATCTTAAAAGCTAAAACTTATAACACGTAAAAAGCTCATAGCTCAGTCAGCACATCAGGCTTTGTATTAAGCTCGATTCAAGCGATAACTGCATCAAACAACTCAATAAAAGTAGGTCATAAATGAAAGGCATTATTTCAATTCAATCTCATGTGGTATTTGGCCATGCTGGCAATAGCTCTGCAGTATTTCCGCTGCAACGCATGGGAATGGAAGTCTGGCCTATTCATACCGTACAATTTTCAAATCACACCCAATACTCACAAGGCTGGAAAGGCCGCGCTTTTTCAGCAGATGATATCAATCAGCTAGTCACTGGTATCGACAATATAGGCAAAATAGCAGACTGTCAGGCGGTATTATCAGGCTACCAAGGTAGCGCAGAACAATGCCAAGCTATTATTAACACGGTCAATACTGTCAAACAGCAAAATCCTACTGCACTTTATGTGTGCGATCCTGTGATGGGCGATCCTGAAAAGGGCTGCATTCTCGCAGATGGTATTACCGAGCAATTGATAAATGAAGTGATGCCGATTGCAGATGTGATTGTGCCGAATCAATTTGAGTTAACTCAGTTTACCAAAATGGAAATCAACAACCTTGAGCAAGCCAAAGCGGCTTGTCAAAAAGCGTTATCGATGGGGCCTAAAATGGTGTTGGTAAAACACCTGCACTCTGTTGCTGATGACACTTTTACCATGATGCTCGCCACTGAATCAGGTTGTTATATTACCCAGCGCCCACAACTTGAATTTGATAAACAACCTGTTGGTGTCGGTGACTTAATCTCCGCTTTATTCACTGGTGGATTATTAAATGGCATGAGCGAAGTCGATGCATTTGAGCATGCAACTAATGCCTGTTACGGCGTATTAAAAGAGACTCACCAAAGACAAGAATGGGAACTGCAAACCATTGCTGCGCAAAATGAATTAGTTAATCCGAGCGAGAAGTTTCGCGCTAAAGCGGTATAAGTAATGGCATAAAAAAGCAGGAATCTAATCGATTCCTGCAAACTAGGTGGGGGAGCGTCAACAACGACAGCTCACCTAAACTGCCGTTGGTTAGATGTTTACAACTTAGTAGTTAGCTTGGAATGTCAGCCATAATTTATCGGTATCATTTGAGAAATCATAACCTTCGTCAGCACCACTGAAACTTGCATATTTAACGCCTAGGCTATAATGCTTCGCAAATGGGTATGTAGCAGCAACGCCCCACTCAGTACCCATATCGATATCACCATAATCTGACTCAAACTGGTGGTATTTAGCCAAAAGTTTAAGGCCGGCAATTTTACCCGTTACAATCACATGGGTATCAACTAAACCATTATCCCAGTTACCTTTACCGCCAAATAAAAACTTATCAGTCCAACCGTTAAAGGCATGTAATGTTGCTAATGGTGTAATAAAGCCAGCTTTGCCGCTGTCAGAACCAAGTACTTCGTAGCCAATTTTTGCGCCAAAAGCATCAAAATCAATACCGGCACCTAATTTGTAATAATCAGCACTGTAACTTACTGGGTTATCACCGCCTTCAGACTGCTGAGCATATTCAGCTTCATAGCTCACTTTCAGTGCATCTAACTTAATATTACCCGTTGCACGAACACCAAAGGTATCAGTTGAGAATGCAGCAACATCTGTATTATCAATCAAATAGCCGTAACCACTTAAATTAACAAACTCGAGTCCTTTGTAATTGATATTGATTAAGCTGGTTTCGTTCTCGTGTTCTTCTTTACCTGAGCCTTCTGGGAAAATACGATTCACATTGGCCACATACGCATAATAGGCAGTGAGGTTTTCAATCGCCGTATTTTTAACAGATACCGCATCGTAAGTTTGTTCATTTTGACGGAAGCCAACCCCACCAACAAAACGCTGATTATCTAATAAAATGCGTTGACGGCCTAATTTAGCTAAGGTTTCAGCAGGCCCTTTGTAACCAATAAAGCCTTGGTTTATTTGAGTATATTTGTAATCACCAATTAAAGGTTCATTATCGGTTGAACGCACATCGTCAACTTCTGCTAAAGCAAATAGATTATAAATATCACCGGTTTGATAAGTTAAACGAGTACGTAATGTGGTTTGATTTTGCTGGTCAACATTCGCCACATCGACATCTTCATAGCGAAGTCTAAACTGCACATTCACTGAAGAGTCATCGATAAAAGCTTTTTTTAATGGATCGACGCTTTCTGATTCAGCGTAAGCTGCAGATGTCGCTAATCCGGCAAGAACAGCTAATGTGAGGGTAGTTAATTTCATTTATTGTAATCCTTATATTTCATCATCTCGAGTGATGTTATATAGGTGAAATAAACTATAAATATTGATCTAAAACAATGTTACAAAAAGACTACAATTACGTATCAATAATTGTGAGCAAGATCATTAACTAATACTAATTTAGCATACCTCGAAATAGGTATTTTCAGTGATACCTCATGTATGATTTGCTAAATAACCAATATCGATTTTAGCTTTATGCTAACAAAATATGTAATCCGCATATAAACAGCCAAAAAAAAGCCTGAAATAAAAATTTCAGGCTTTATCATTTTCGATGAAGTTAACAACCCGTAACGGTTAAATCATAAAACGCAGGCTCTGCAGCATTCGCTGTCACGCTATAGCGTAAGTTACAATTACTATTGATATCGTATCCTTGTGGGAAAATGTACACACCAGAGTTGGGTACATCATAGATCCCCCAATCTTGAGTAAATGCTTCCGCTGGACTGGCTAACTCAGCAAAGTCCCCTTCTACAGCTTTAGGTATATTCACTTTAGTCGCACTAATGTAGCCAACTGTCGTTGCGATTTTTACGCCGTTAACCTCAACTTCACCTGACTCTAGACTCGTTTGCGAGTCGATAGCCGCTTTTGAATAAACCAGTGAATTCGCCGATTGTAAACTCGCTTGTAAGCTTTGTAAGTTGGCAGTCACTGCGTCTGTTTTCAGATTTAAAAACTTAGGTGCAGCCACAACAGCTAACACACCTAAAATAATAATGACGACCACAAGTTCTATTAACGTAAAGCCACGTTGTGAATAACTGCTTCTCATAATACTTCTCAAATAATATGATATTTCAATAGGTTTAAAACAAGCCAAACCCTATCAAAATCAATAAGATTAATAATAGCCGCAGCATATATGAAGTCCGTAAACTCAACCACTACATACGTAACAAAAAGGTTTTAAATTGTTGGTAGAATTACGCTTTTGTTACACAAGTCGTACTTTTAAGCCATCAAACATCCAGCGTATTACAGTAGCTCTTGTTGAATTAACTTCAGCAAAAAGGTCTCACGCTCAATGGATAAGCCTTTCTTGTCACTATTGGCCATCGTATCAAGGTTATGTTGAATGGCTTGATCAATGTCCATCCAAACAGGCTTCATGCCATTATTAATTTCATGCTGCTCAAATTGGGTATCACCTAACTCTTGATCTATTTCACAGGTATAACAATAAGACAGCATATGCATGAGGTTTGCCCCATTCCTAGCCCAAGGGCGGTACTCTTCATATAAACCAAACTCGTTAATATTTCGAATATCACGCGCGCCAGTTTCCTCACTCAACTCACGGACTAAGCCTTGCTCAATATCTTCGTGATCATCAACACCACCGCCTGGCAATGAGTAATCATGATAACGGGCGGTATACAACATCAGTATTTTCTGACCTTGCAGCACAATCGCCCTTGCAGCTCGTCGAGTTAGCATGACGTTATTTGTATCGTTCACAAATTCAATGGGGGTATCGGGATGATGAGTGGTTTTTAAATGGCGCATAAGCAAGTAACGAGAATCACAATAATTGAAAAGGCGCATCATACGCCAATTTTGTGATCCACTGATAGTTTTTGCTGCTCTTTCAATCTATGCGGACTTTTGTCCTCACAGCTTAAGTTCTCGCCACTTATTATCGAGTTAATTAAAAAAAGGGGAAATACAATGACCGCACACATCAATGGCAAACTGGGTGATTTTGCCGAAACCATTATTATGCCGGGCGATCCGCTACGCGCTAAATACATTGCAGAAACCTTCTTAGACAATGCAGTCGAAGTGACCAACATTCGAAACATGTTGGGTTATACCGGTTTTTATAACGGCCAAAGAATTTCAGTCATGGGACACGGGATGGGGATCCCGTCGATGGTGCTGTATGCCCATGAATTAGTAAATGACTTTGGCGTAAAGCGCATTATTCGAGTAGGCAGTTTAGGTGCGACGCAACATGATGTAAAAATTAACGACGTCATTTTAGCCCAAGCAGCAGGCACCGACTCACCAACCAACGCTAAACGAAGTAGTGGTTATCAAATGGCTACATCGGCAACGTTCAGCCTATTAAACAAAGCCTACACTATTGCTCAACAAGAACAGATTAACGTTAAGGTGGGCAATATTTTCACTGGCGATCTGTATTACGATCCAGACGAAGATATGATCCCAGCACTTGAACGTTTTGGTGTATTAGGCATCGATATGGAGGTCGCAGGCCTTTACGGGTTAGCTCATCAACACGGAATTGAATCATTAGCGATTTTGACAGTATCAGACCACTGCTTAACGGGCGAAGAAACCACCGCCGAAGCAAGACAATTAACCTTTAACCAAATGATAAAGCTGGCATTAGAAACAGCAAGTCAATAAAACAACATTAGGGTTGTTACAGCATAAAGGGCACCAATTATGAAAAATAAAATATCCTTAACTCTGCTCAGTTTCTTAGCCAACTTTGTGATGGCAGGTTTTGCTACGCAATTTGGCATGCTAATCGAGCCAATTGCCAATAAGTTTTCCGCTAACATCAATGAAGTAGCTTCTATTTTTTCATTACTCAATGGCGGCGCATTAGCAGGTACCATCGCCGCTTTCTTTTTGATTGAAAAAATCGGCGTCAAACGCATCACACTGATCAGTTACGTATCTATCGCATTAAGTGCTGCAGCGCTGCATTTCACCAGTTCACTATCCGTTGTCATGATTGCCATGACAGTCATTGGTTTGTGTGGAGGTGTTGGGCTATGTATCGCGGGCACCATTGTGGTATCAGTCTGGAAAGATAAAATTCAAAGCACCATGCTTGTAGTACAAGATGCCACCTTCAATGTTGCAGGTGTCATCTTCCCAATGATAACCACATACGCCCTAACCAATGCACTCTCTTGGAGTTACAGTTATTTAGCTGTGGGTATCGTTGCACTCGCTACAGCTGCTATTGCGCTGCTAACCAATTTTGACCTCTGTGAGTCTACATCTGCAACCGATGAAGCTGAAGAAAAGTCAGAATGGAACCTTGGCATCATTAGTGGTGGTGTAGGCTTGTTTCTGGGCATGCTGAGCCTCTATACCTTCCTCACTTGGGCACCGACATTTGTGTCGCAAAAATTTACTATCCCATTTGAAGAAGCTGGCAATATTATTACTCAGTACTGGTCAGCAGCATTAATCGGTGCGTTAGTCTCAACAGCCATTGTATCGCGAGTTAAAATTCAGCACTTTATTATGGGAATGATCTCCCTCGCGTTAGTCATTACCAGCTTAATTGTAACGACAACTAACTTAGAGTGGATTGGCTACTTAACCTATGGCTACGGTTTTGCTTGTGCGGCGCTGTATAATGCTTTCATTGCTTACGGCGTATCATTCGTCAAACAAGCAAGTAGCAAAAATGTGTCTTATATCTTAATCAGTGGTAGTGCTGGCGCAATGTTCAGCCCAGCGATTAGTTCAATGTTTGAAAGTATCATTGGCCTGCAAACTGTGATGTATGCTATCCCTGTCATTTACGCATTAATTATTATGATGTTAATTGCTTCTCGTCGCCAACAAGCGTCATTAGCGACTAAAGCTACAGCATAAACGGAAAATAAATTATTAAAAAAGCCTCTGATATCAAAATGATACAGAGGCTTTTATATAAACCGTTAATGTAATCATTTTATTGTTCTATAAAAGCTTTCAGTCCAGCTAAGTCTTGAATAATAATGCCTTCTTTTTCACGCTTGATCAGTGCTAAATCTTCCAGCTTTTTAACTGCTCTTCGATATACTCTGTCAGTGGTAGCAAAGCGCTCGGCCTCTAAGTAACACCGATTAAATCCTTCAACGGGCTGGTCATGCAGGTACTGATGATATAAATCGTAGGCAATATTGTAAGCAATGGGATACAACATTCTTCGAGTCAAAATATCCACGGTATCTTGGTAGTCTATTGCAATTGCACTGGCAAAAAATAATGCAAACTGTGGGGTTTTAACTAATGCCTCATGTAACTTATCGCCATTAATAATTGATATAGATAATGGTTCTTCAGCAATAATATCCAACTGACAAAGATATTGAGTAAAAAACTCCATTTCGCCAAATATTTGCGAATCACATGTCATGGTACCTAGTTGGAAACTACGACCATTTCTGGCGGTATACCCCATAGAAATTCTGCCACTTGGAACATAAATCAGCTCATTCACCTGCTGACCTTGCTCCATTAATTTATAGTGACGCTCTACGGTTTTCGTTTCTGTAATACATTGCCTCATGATCTTCTCAATCGAATCATGATGCTGCTGCCACTGATCTCGAAACCTTCCCTTCGCAAGCGGTTTTAATTGCATATCAACGTCTATATAAGCTCATTTTCTCTCGATTATAACGGCTAATTGATAGCTTACGTAATCTCACTGCCATTCAAAGCCAATAAATAGCTTAAATTCGCTAATAAACGAAACCACACAATTCAAGCCTCATCACTTCAGTCTTTACATCGCTCACACTTTTATATAAATTAAATAAAACATAAACCATTGATAAATAACAATAATTGATACATTTTCACACAAGTGTTGCCAAACAGTAACAGCTGAAGTTGTTATTTAAATCAGTAAACAGACAAGGATGTAAAATATGAAACGATGCCACTCTCAGCCACTCAAACTGACCGCTGCGATTGCTATTAGCTTTGTGGCTTTTTCTGCTCAAGCTAATGATACGCTAGCATCAGCTAATAACAGTTTTCATCACGATACTAGTGCTTCATATATCACTGATACAGACAACAGCGACAACGCTTATCTATTTGCCAGTTATCGTTATTATTTTGATGCCGTCAGTACTGAAATAGGTCCTTGGGCCCTAAATACCTTCTTGGCTCAATCTTCAAACTTCGGCGTAAACTACCTAAAATCAGATCTAGCCGAATCCAGCAGTTATCAAGTCGATGGCACTTATGTTTTTGAATCAAACTGGTTCATTGGCGCAAATTATCAGCAAATCAATGATGACGATGACTCCACTGCTTGGCCATATAATTACGACGAGTCACTTTATGGTCTTAAGCTAGGTTATTACTTAAACGAAAGCTCGCAAATCTCCATTTTTTACCAAAACCAAAGTGGATCAGATAGTTATCAACACACAAGTGGCAGTGGTCAGAATTTCCAAATCGGCTTATTAGCAGCTAATTTTGATAACCAATCCGATACCTTCGGCATAGAAACTCAAAGTTATATCCCAATGGAGTCAATTAATGGGGTGAATTTGTTTGCACGTTGGCAGTACACCGATGCGAGTCAATATTATTATTATCGACTCGCGCAAGATGGATTTATGCCAGAACGCTACTTCACCACTGACATTGATAATACATTCAACCACATTTATCTAGCCGCTGATTTTTACATCAATAAGTCGTGGTCAATAGGCGCGCAATATGCTTGGCAAGATATTGATATAAAGCAATTTAATAGCAGCAGTTTCACCCCTGAAGGTGAAACAATCGAACTCTCTGAGAGTGTCAATAATTATGGTCTTAATACTGCTTACTGGTGGCAGATATCAGCCCATTTTTCTGCTAAATTTAGCGCCAGTAAATTGTTAAATGATGATGGCGGCGCTCAAGATGGGTTACTTCTTGGTATAGAAATGAACGCGCGTTTTTAATCAATAAGTTATATATCAAAGCATCTAGCAGCGTGTTTTAGCACACTGCTAGATGATTTAATGAGGTTCACTTTAAAGTACGAAATACTCTTACTCACAAAACTGGATTGAGATGATTAATCCGCTAGACTCACCACATCGACATCCATAGACGTCGATGTCCATTCAGTATCAATTTCACCTAGCAAGGTTAATTTGGTATCTGGAGTAGCACTAATTCCTCTCCAATCATCGTTATCAATTTCAACAATGATCTCGCCACTTTCATCTTTAAATCGATATTCCTCATCACCTAAAGACTCAACAATATAACCCGTTAAAACTGCTGGTGTATCATCTTTTGCTTCAAGCGCATTTGCCGCAGTATAGACTTCTCCACGGCTAGGACCAGTAAAGCCACCAGCTTGCTTAACCGCTGGTTTAATCAGCGCCGTATCAGTATAAGCTTCTGGCTGACTAGCAATGGCTGTAGTTGATGCGAATAACACGCCACAGACTAATATTTTTTTCATTTTATGACCTCAAGATAGATGACGTTTGATAGCAGTATCTTACGACATAAAACCTGTACTGAAGCTTACCTTTACAATCGTTAATATTAATCATCGTTAATGGTTATAGAATTAACATAGTTGCGGACATTTATATTCTGTATTGGCTATATTAATCGTTCACCATCGACTCGCATTCAAAGCCTTGGCGCATTGAGTCAAAGCGACATTGCGAGCCACACTGCCATGGCGCATTGTTGTATTGAGCTGAAATGCTTTGAGCATGAACCTTACAAGATTCGTAACTGGTAAAGTCGGTTTCCATTTCATATGCGGCTGAGTTATAACCATTTTTATATACAAAAGAGCTCCAGATTTCTGGGCCTTTATGTTGGTTTGATAGATTAATCATCACTACCGAAGTAATGACAGTTATCAGCAAACCAATGATAATGACAATGGACACTAGATTTGAATTTTTGGCTGTAGTCATAATTAAAGTAGCAATAGGAATAATTGAAGTAGCATAAGACTATCTCGTTGAAAAGCAATCTCCTTGGAACTTATCCTTTCACCTTTCATCTTTCACCTTTCACCCCTCATCTTTCATCTTTCATCTTTTAATCTTTCATCTTTTAATCTTTCATCTTTTAATCTTTCATCTTTTAATCTTTTAATCTTTTAATCTTTTAATCTTTTAATCTTTTAATCTTTTAATCTTTTAATCTTTTAATCTGAATTGGAATAATAAACTGGCTTTTAACGGATACTATTGAGTTTTTAGCAGAGCATTATCAACAAAATCGATAAAGTGATTCTATAGATACTGGCATTATCAATGATTTATTAAATGCTAATATTATTGTATTAAGTTCGTGGATATCATCCCGATAGCATTTAATTTTTAGGAATACATCATGCAAAAAATCATTCTTGTTACTGGTTCTACAGATGGAATTGGATTAGAAACTGCAAAAATGTTACTCGCTGAAGGCCATAAAGTATTACTTCATGGACGTAACCCTAACAAACTTGCCGAAGTGGAAACGCTGCTTACTAACAGCTCCTCTGCCGCACAAATCGAAACGTATGTTGCCGATTTATCTAGCATGAGTGATGTCAAAAAGTTAGCAGCAAACATTAAAGAAAAACACAGTAAACTGGATGTGCTAATTAACAATGCTGGGGTTTATAACCCTACGACGTTAATCACCTCAGACGGCTTAGATTCACGCTATGCAGTAAACACTTTTGCGCCTTATTTACTTAGTAAGTTGTTAATGCCGATCATGGATAATAGCGGCCGCATTGTGAATTTATCTTCAGCTGCACAAGCCGCTTTTTTAGCAAGCGACATGGCACAGCCAAGTCAGTTATCTGATAGTACTGTCTATGCCCAAAGTAAACTTGCGCTGACAATGTGGTCACGAGATCTCGCCTTATCAGTTCAAGGTCATGGACCTATGATCGTCTCGGTCAATCCTGCTTCGATGTTAGGCAGCAAAATGGTTAAACAAGCATACGGTGTGGCTGGCGGAGATTTATCAATTGGTGCGGATATTCTAACCAGAGCGGCATTATCAGAAGAGTTTGCTCAAGCAACTGGGCAATATTTTGATAATGACAGAGGCCAATTTGCATCACCTCACCCTGATGCACTTGATGTAGCTAAAACCGCAAAAGTGGTTGCAGTGCTTGAGCGAGTTCTTACAGAGCTAAGCTAATAATTAAGCTCAGCTTCAATTACAGAAACCTTAATATTAAAAAGCTAATGGCCCGTGCCTTTAGCTTTTTTATTGCCCTGCGATGACTCATTCTTTTGATAAAACCTGTCATCTTCAGCATAAGCACAACGCCTTTTCATCGCGGCAAACCCTGAGTTGCATAACAGTCCTGTGACTTAGCAATAAAGCGATTATCAACAAAATCGATAAACTGATTCAATATAGTGCTTAATTATCAAGCTAAAAATCTACTGCTAAGATCGCCCTCATTGTATTGCTAGGTGTCTTTTCATCTAGCGTTGACCTGGAGTGTCTCCACTTCTAGGTGATGTATTCTCAATAAGACGACAGTCTTAAGGAAACGTTATGCGTTATGAAGGCAAAGTTTATCGTCCATGGCCCGAGGCTGACAGCATCCTCATTCAGACCACATTAGGTTGCAGTAACAACCAATGTACTTTCTGCAATATGTTCAGCGATAAACGATTTAAAATTCGTGAACTAGAAGATATTTTTAGTGATATTGAACAGGCCAGAAAAATCCACGCTCACGTTGAATCTATCTTTTTGATTGATGGCAATGTCATGGCTGTAAGAACCGAATTTTTATTGGCGATTCTCAATAAAATTACTGAGACTTTCCCTGAAATTCAAAATATTGCTTTATATGCAGGCTTTAATGATTTTCGCCGTAAAACAGTGGCAGAACTTAAACAAATGCGGGCTGCGGGTTTGACAATGGCATACGCAGGTTTAGAGTCTGGCGATCCTATTGTCCTCGATAACATCAAAAAGGCGATGAAACCTGAACATGCCATTGAAGGCATGGCGATGGCAAAAGAGGCAGGGATTAAAGTGCTGGCTTCATTTATATTTGGACTAGGTGGCCGTCATCGCTCAAAAGAGCACATTAAAGCGACTACAGATATTTTAAACATTATGCAGCCGGAAGAAATTGCGCCAATGGCCATTGCAATTCAGCCAGGGACTGAACTCGAACAGCAAGTACTGCGTGGTGAATTTGTTATGCCAAGTCCATTACAAGTGCTGGAAGAAGAGAAGTACTTACTGGAAAATTTAGCGGATTTTGATTGCTATTACTGGGGCGATCACGGTAATAATATCTCGCCAATGCGAGGCATGTTACCTCAAGCTAGAGTGCCATTTAAAGATAGAATTGAGCATGAAATAGCAACCAATCCAGTGACAAAACAAGACATCATTCAAACGTTTTCTTGGTAGGCTAACATGCTAATTTAACAGCTATTACCTTGCAAAGTGTTGGGATTCACCCTCAACACTTTGCCATTATTTAAGCCACTGTTTTTACTTTACTGAATGTCATATCAACCACGCATTAGTTCACGGTATACCGTAGCAATACCTCATTATCTAACACCACATTAGTAGACCAAATAAAGCTGGCTCCCGCCCCACTGAATTTTTCGATAAAATTCATGTAGGCTTTTTTATTATTCACTCCTATTTCATCATCTGAGTATAAGCTTGCTTGCGGCCAAGTACTTGAATCAAAATCTTCATTCATCCAATTATCAGCCATCGTCCAATGCACGGCATACGCTTGTTGTCCATTTTTCTCATCCGTAACACCACAATCAGTAGATAATCTCGCGCCGTCTTTTTCAGATAAGCAGCTTAAATCTAAAATTGGAGAGGTATAAAAAGTTTGCGCTTGCCAATCACGATTTGTCACAGTGCCATCACTAAAGCTGGCAATAAAGCCTCCATCACCAGCATGGTATGCATTACCTCTATTATTCTCAGAACCTAAACCTAGGTTTTCTTCCCAATCAATGACTTTAACGGCAATGGTATAAGGTTTACTGACCTTAAATTTTACAATACTTGAATTAAATGGCGTAAATGGCACGCTATCAACGGCGATTAATTTGCCATTGATATAAAGTTCAAAGTAATTATCTGCAAAAATATACCCAGTAATCACCTCACCTTGCGGGTCAACTGTCACCACAGGCACATCATCTTGATTAACTTCGGCTAAATTTCTAGGGGTAATACCAGCGCATTGTTCATATAAATCCATCGCTTTGGGCGCACTGCTATATTGATTACTGCCTGGTACAGTCCATACTGTGCCCTGCGCATCAGTAATCTCACCTATACCAGCAACGCGACTGCGACCATTTTGACACGTAAACAAATTACTGACGACGGTAGTCGCAGCGCCTTGAGTAATACTCCCAGTGCCGAGATAGTCATTATGGTGCATTTGAATATCATCAGAAGCACAGCTCATCGCTGTACTTCCTATCATGACGATACCGCCAACTGAAAATAGGATGTTTTTAAACAATTCGTTTTTCATAGGCCCTTCAGTCAATCAAATAAGTGTGTTGGTTAATAATAGGCTATTCATAAAAATATTGAATAAGGTTATTTAACCCTAGCAAGGCACTAATCACTAGCAGCTTTACAGTCTTTTAAGCTTTGACATAAATGGCACACAATTAGAATTACTGCGTATTGAAAACGAAAAGGCTTAGATGCTGAATGATAAAGTAGCGGTTATTTATAGAACTCACTAAAAGTGATTAAGAAATCTTACTAACCTTCTGAATAATATATCTTTCGCACATATTAAAGTGAGCAAATTCTTGCAACTGCGATTCTAACTCCGTCATAAATTCACTTAACTCTTTTATTGAAGGCTCAAGGATTAAGTGAATGACATACAAAGTACCTGTTCGCTTTTCTGCTTTACAGTCCGCTCTTGCTACTAAGGTTGCATTCCACATTATCGGCAAACAAAAATAGCCGAACTGGCGTTTTGCGGCGGGGACATAGCACTCAAGCAAGTAATCAAAATCAAATATCGCATTGGCGCGTTTGCGCTGGATCAGTAAGTTATCGAACGGCGACAGTATTTTCAGTTGTTGCTTGTTCACTCTGCGGTTTAGTAATGCTAAAACATCATGGCAAGCATAATACTCCACACCGTTAATCAGCACTTTATCTATCTCACCTGAGTGATAAAGCTCATCGATAGCTGCACTTGCATGAGCTTTAACGTGCTTGAGTAAATAGATGATTTCAGCCAGAGTACCAAAGCCTTGAGCGCGTAAAAATCGCAACACTAAAAATCGGCCATGTTCCTGTGCTGTAGGCACGCTATCATCAATATTTTTAGGTAATACTCGCTGGGTTAAATCATAGACCTTATGAAAGTTTCGCCGCTCGGTAATCATTAAATCACCTTGCATATACAAATTTTCTAGCGCCTGTTTTGTTGGACTGGCTCCCCAACCGTTATTTTTTAAACCTTTGGACACAAAGTCTTTAGCCATTAGCGGCCCTTCCGCTTCAATTCGACTCATGACCTCAGCCATTAATGGTAAATTTTTATTAAACCAATGCTGTTGCTCCCCAGCTTTTAAAGCATTCTTTCTTGGTAAGCTAAAGCGATAATCTTGCATGGGTAAGTAAGCCGCTGCATGCGACCAATACTCAAAGACTTTTTTATCAGCAATAAGCGTATCGATATGATCGAGTTGATAATGTGGGTTACGAGTCCAAAGCGTGTGATGATGCGCCCTTTGCACCACCGAAATAGTATCGATTTGCACATAACCCAAGCGCTCTATCACGGCCAAAGAGGCTGAGTTTGCGGTGTTCTTTGAGGATTTAACCGGAAAACCTTGAGACAGTAAAACTAACTTTCTAGCTTGAGTCGGGCTTAACGTTAAAGCAGCTCTATCAGTCATATGGAATTACTCTGAAGTCGCAGTTGGAGTTAAAGATACATTCATGGCCATGCTTTAATCCCAATAAGGCTTTTGGCCAAATTGCTCAGCGAAATAATCAACAAAATCTATATAGCCATTATAAAATGGGCTTACCTTTACGTAAATTAGCAATTTTTAGCTTGTTGATAGTCAGATTTAATAGCCACAAAAAGCTGCTATCTATCTAAAAACATGACGGATATCTCCTTTTGAAATTTTAAAATAAAATTGTTACGCGGATCGCATTTTTATTTTGAAACTCCTGATAAATTCCAGCTTAAGCATACACTAATGTAGTGTCATTTTTACCAATACTAAATGCTTGTAGTTTGGTCTCTATGTTTAATATTGATTGTCTTTCTTGAACATCATTAACGGCCTTAAAGGTATCGCTAAAGCAAGAGATGACAATTCGATAATGAGGATATTTTATGGCTGAAATTATTGATCTTGTACTCATGGACGCTGAAGTTGAAGCGCTTGAGAAACCATCTAACCAAAAAGCAAAAGAAGATATGCTGCACAGACGCGAGGTAAAAAGGCGCCTTGAGGATTACCTTGAAGCCCAGCAACTCAAGCGTGACATGGGTGGCGATGACTTTTTTGCTTAGCTCTTAACATTAGCTCTTAACATTAGCTCTTAACATTAGCTCTTAACATTAGCTCTTAACATTAGCGCTTAACATTAGTTCCTCGCATTAGTTTCTAGCAAATAATTGCTAACTATTTCCATCTACCATGCATAGGCGTTCATCTCCCACAACGCTTTCCATGCATCATTAAGCTCAGCAGGCTTTCCAACGCTGAGCTTAATGAATCATAGATAACTTCACTAAAGCTAGACCTATAAAGTACCACCGACATCAGCATCACGCAGTGGTAAGGAGCGAACTGAAGGGGGCTCCTAAAACTTTTCTAAGCTCAGGATGCTGGAGTAATTTGATATACCCCGTAGCTTAACCCTGGTAATGAAACAGATATCTGCGTGTCTGCTACCTCGATGTTGTTTGATTGAATACCTGCCTGTGTATCCACAACAGCAGCGGCACTTGACACTTTCATCGGTATTGAGATTTGCGCCATTTGAGTGCCAGAATTAAACACCATCAGCCACTCTTCGCCGGTCTCTCTATCAATGCGTGAAAAAGCAAACATCGCTGCATTTTCAGCTCTTGTGTCAGCTTGATAAAAGCGCGCCTGATACTCTCCTCGACGTAATACTCGATTATTTTTACGCAGTTCACTCAATGCTGAGATGGCGATAAACAAAGGGTGTGAGGTGTCAAAGTTGTCATCAGCAGTTGTGGCATGTGTGCCTAATAGCGTGTTGTCGTTATAACTTGCTACTTTTGAAGCAAACATGTCTTCTCGGGCATCAATATCATTACCGTCTCCGGTAAATCCTTGCTCGTCGCCGTAATACACCACCGGAATACCACGAGACAAAAACATAAAGGCATGGGATAAAATGCTGCGCTGTAATTTTTCTGCTTCTGTGCTGGCAATGCCAGCTTCATTGATAAAGTAACCCGCTCGCCCCATGTCGTGATTACTTAAAAAAGTCATCAATAAATCTGCTTGGCTATCTTCATCTTTATACAAATCATCTTGCTCAAATAATTGCTTGGCAAGCAGCGGACTTTGGCCTTGATAGAAAATCTTAGCCGCCGTATCTTGGAAGGCAAAATCCAGAACTGATGGCAACTTCCCCTCAGTGGTAAATACACTTAGGCTTTGTGGGTTGCTGTCGTACACTTCGCCAAATACATGAAAGTTAGGGATCCCCTGCAGCTTGGCAAATTCAACAATGGCAGGACTGAAGGTTTGCCAAAATGATAAATCCACATGACGCACGGTATCAATGCGAAAACCGTCTGGTTTAAATTCAGTGATCAATTGCTGATAGATATCAATCATGCCGTTTAGCACTTGTGGATTTTGAGTATCAAGATCATCTAAGCCGTTAAAATCACCATTCAGTGAACTTTCTCCCTCAAAGGTGCTGTCACCTTGATTATGATAATACTGAGGGTCGTTCAACCAGTGTGGAACTTTAACAGCTTCATCTTGGGTTAAAATAAATGGCGAATAACGCTCGCTTTCAGGTGTGTTTAATGGCTTGTACTGACATCGAGTCAGGCCTTGTTGATAAAGGCCATCATCTTGATGGCACTCTTTGTAACGAATGATATCAGCGGTGTGGTTCGTAATAATATCAAAGAAGACTTTCATCCCACGCTGATGGGCAGCATCAATTAACTGCTTTAGCTCATCATTAGAACCAAAGTGCGGATCGATTTCGCTAAAATCGACAATCCAATAACCATGGTGAGCAATCCCATCTTTCTGAATCGCTTGATTACGCAGCAACGGCGTCATCCAAATAGCAGTGATCCCAAGCTTTTGTAAATAATCTAATTTTTGCTCGATACCTTTAATGTCACCACCGTGAAAACCACGTTCAGATGTCTTATCTAAACCGCCATGGGATATCCCTGAGGTCGCGCCATTATCATTAGCTGTATTGCCGTTATTAAAGCGATCTGGCAGAACAAAATAGAATATATCGTCTCGAATATCGCGATTAAGATAATCCTGATATAGGGCTGTTGCGTCAGGCTCTTTAGAAAAAAGCGGTTTAGAAGAGAGCGGTTTAACCTCTGCCTTCTCATTGGTTTGACAGCCAGATAGCATCAAACTGATGCCAATAAATACTGCTGATGTGGTTAATAATATGCGTTTCATAACACCTTCATATTCCATTAATTTAAGATAACTCCCTGACCTAGTGGCGAGTTAATCAATAACAATTAAGTACAATAAAGTTTGCCCTAAGTGACTAAGGCAACTCTTCACCTTTCGCGCTAACGTATAATGCGTACCAATGCTCGCGGGCAAGTGTTAATCCTACCGCTTGGTTACAGGCAGCAATTCTTTGCAAATTGGTAGTGCCTATCACAGGTTGCACCTTGGCAGGGTGCTGCATTAACCAAGCAAGGATAATCGCTTCTTTGCTGACACCATATTCACTGGCAAGCTGACTCACTAAGATGCTGGTTTGTTGTACTGCCGAAGCCTTATCATTCAAGTCAATACCCGTACTTAAAACGGCATTTGTATCTGTAACACCTGAATAAAGCCCCTGACATAAGCTGCCCCAAGACTGAACTTGAAGCTTTTGCTGCAGACAGTACTCCAGCATTCCAGGGGTAAAATTAATGGATGCGCCAGCTTGATTTCCTGCATAAACGGTTTCATCTATCCAATCTTGTTTATGCAAACTCAGCTCAACTTGGTTAACGACCAATGGCGTATCAAGAGCTTGTTGAATGGCATTGATTTGGTGTTGTTGCATGTTAGATACACCTAAAAAGCGCACTTTTCCCGCATCACGCAAGCGATGGTAAGTCTCGGCAATTTCAGCTGCTTGCATTAAGGGATCAGGACGATGAAGCACCAATACATCAAGGTAATCTGTTTTTAGCTGCTTTAAACTATTATCGACACTGTGGTTTATCCATTGCGCTGATAAATCATACCTTTTAGGGCCTATGTCATCTTGTAAGCGAATACCGCATTTGCTTTGAATAAACATTTGCTCACGCAGCTTAGGTCTTGCAGCAAGTACTTGGCCAAACACCTGCTCGGCTTTGCCAAAGGTATAAATATCGGCATGGTCAAAGTAATTAATCCCCTGAGTTAATGCCGCATCCACCACATCGTGGGCTTGAGCAAGTTCGATTGCGCTAATAGGATTACTATTCCAGCCACCACCTAAACCCATACAGCCATAAACAAGATCGCTAACACCATTTAGGTGTTCAGTTAAAGGCAATACTCTTGTGGTAACACCGACAGGCGCCATTGCAGATTTCATTATCTAATACTTCACTGTTTCAATAAGGAGATAAACCATAATCTCAATATTGCCTACCAGTGAGGAACCCAATTAACCAAAATAATTATTCGATATAACTACCAATAAAATCATGAGCGCACTTAAATAGAGCAAATAATGGAGGACAACTCAATAAAGACAGGTTAACTTATTCACACTGCTAAACTAAAAACCACGAACTAGGTAGGAAAATGCGTGAGCCGAGAACACAAAAAATTTGAGCGATTATTTCTGTTTAGCGAAGTGGCAAAACAACTCAGCTTTACTGAAGCTGCGGCAACCCTCGGGATATCTCGCGGTTACCTTTCTGAGCAAATACGCCAATTAGAAAAAGAGTTTGGAAGACCGCTGCTTATTCGCAGCACTCGTAGCGTGAAATTGACGCCTCAAGGGGAGCTAATTCTAACCAGTATGGGACAAGTTAAGCAGTCTTTATTGACGCTTGATAGACAAATTCGTCACGACAATGACAATATTGCTGGCAGAATTCGTATTACAGCCCCAAGTCAGTTTACCCAGCGGTACCTTCTTAATATCTGCCGTGATTTTAAACAGAAATATCCTGAGATTGAGTTTACCCTCGACAGTAGTTATACCACCCATGATTTGACTAAAAATGACTTTGATCTTGCTATTAGGGCCACTAAAACGCCGCCCCAAAATATGGTGGCTAAAAAGCTATTCTCATATCAGCATGTATGCTGCGCATCGCCAACCTACATTCAACAATACGGTTTACCTAACTCGATTGCAGACTTAAACCAGCATCAGTGCTTAACGGCTGCAGAGGAAAGTGTTTGGCACATAGGTCATGAACCTACAAAAGTAAGTAGTCAATTGAGTGTCAATGATAATCACATGCTCAAAGAGCTCGCCTTAGCAGGAGAAGGGGTTATTCTGGTTCCGGAATATTTGGTGGACCGTGAACTAACATCAGGACAATTAAGGCCGTTACTCCAGCGAGAGCAGACGTTGTCATCAACCACTTACCTGGTTCATCCGCAGCTTATCCATCAGTCAGCAAGACTTGCTTGCTTCATTGCTTATACTCTTGATTGGATTCAACATAATTTACCGCCTTCACAGCGAAAATAGCCAGCTTACATTGATAGCTAAATAAAAATCAGAGCCTTAACTTTGGCTCTGATTAAGCGCTGAAAAAGATTAACTAAGCGGATAAGCCTTGTCAGTCGTTGGCTATTTAGCTCACTTGTCGATGGTGAAATCTAACCTGACCTGCTGGTTTCTTTGTATCACACTGACGCCATCAATGGTTTTGGGTTTGTACTTCCAATTATTAATAGCCTGTAGTGCCGCCCGATTAAACGTGCGCTTAGGTTCAGCTTCAACCACTTGTGCATTGGTTACAATGCCGCTGGCAGTAATATCAAACATTACAATCACGTATCCTTCTTTGCCATCTCGCGCTGCAGCCATTGGATATTGTGGCGACACTTGTACCACAGGCATTGCATCTCCATTATTAAACCCAGGGACAAACTTCTCTTGAGTCGGCGCCGTCATATCAGGCGCAACATTTTTAAAAGAGTCTGTCGTGCTGGTGTTATCAGTGGCTATGCTATCGCGCTGCACTAGTGGTGGTATTTTTTCTGGCTGACTCCTGATTTTTTTAATCGGCTTTAGCGTTTCCTCTGGTCTTTGTACAAAATCAATAACGGGCGTAGGGGCAATGCTGTCCACAAACACGGCATCACTTTTAACCAGTTGAGCCATAAATACAAATAACCCCAAAGTGATTATCCCTCCCATGAGCAAAATGCCCACTTGAGTTATCAATTTAGGATAGTTAACCTGCTTTTCGTTTAAAGACTTTAATTCACTGAATATATGAGTATTATTTTCAGACATTGAGTGGTTAGCACTATATTGTGGCGTCATAGACATTCCTTGTATGATTTAGAGGTGATACAACTCTCGTTGCTCTTTAACCTCTAGTCGCGCAAAACAAGAATAGACAAATATTTTGTTACATTTAGCTTTGAAAGCCACGAATAAAACAAATTAGAAACACAAATTTAACAAGTGCAGAACAAAGAAAGCGCTTGCACACCAACATCATGCCGTACACTAAACGCTTACACCTGCATCGTATTTTCAGGCTTTATTGATTCAGTTTGGGTTAATACCTAAGTATTAGGATTCAATTCACAACGTATGTATCAAGATTTGCTAACAATTATAAGATTGACATTTTCACTCATTCTTAGACTATGGTGGCAGTATTCAATCTTGCTATTAGGCTTTATTGCTAAAGATTAATCAGATAAAAATATAAAATTATAAAAACAAAAATGAGCCTCATTTTTTGTAAGGAAGCAGACCACAATGAAAAAAACATTACTCGCAATTGCGTTAGCCTCAACCTTTTTGAGTGCTTGCGGCAGTTCAGATGTCAAAGTTAACGACACGACTAAAGCTGAAGCACCAGCAGTAAAAGCAGTTTCTACTCATGCTGAGTTAGGCGATTTCGGCGTTGATTTAACCGCTCGAAATGAAGCGGTAAAGCCTGGCGATGATTTCTTTATGTATGCCAGTGGCACTTGGTATGACAACTTTGAAATGCCAGCAGATAAAACTCGCTATGGTGCATTTACCGCTCTTGGTGAGCGTAGCGAAAAACAAGTTAAAGAAATCATTGATGACATTAGCAGCCGCAGCGACCTTAATGCTGAAGAGCAGTTAATTGCAGATTTTTATCAGTCTTACATGGATACTGATACCATCAATAAATTGGGTATAACCCCTATTCAAGGCACATTAGATACTATTACCGCAGTTAAAAACACTGATGACTTAACCAAGGTATTTGGTAACGCCTGGCTCACCGATGCTGAATCGCCAATTTCTGGCGGCATGTGGTTCAACCGTTTAGATCCAAACCAATATGAACTGTCTATCGGTGCTGGCGGTTTAGGCTTACCTGATCGCTCATACTACCTAGAAGACAGCGAGCGTTTTGTAAAAATTCGCACCGCTTATGTGAGCCACATTGCTGAAATGCTTGCTTTTGCTGGCATTAAAGATGGCCAAGCTCGCGCAGAGGCTATTCTTGCGTTAGAAACTAAAATTGCTGAAGGTCAATGGCCACGTGAGAAACGCCGTAACCGTGACTTAACCTTAAATCAGGTTAAACGTGCAGACTTAAATAATGAGTACCCTAACTTCAACTGGGACTTATTCTTTGAGCAATCTGGTTACCAAATCCCACAACTTAACGTGTCTCAGCCTGAGCCGATCAAAGCCATGATTGAGCTAGTCAATAACGAGCCGTTGAATGTATGGCAAGACTACCTGACCTTCCACACTGTCAGTAACAATGCAGGCTTACTATCTGAAGATATCTACAACGCAAGCTTTGCTTTTTATGGCAAAGAACTAAGCGGACAAGAAGAGCCTAAACCGCGCTGGAAACGTGCCGTAGCCGAAATGTCTGGCACCCAATCGTTAGGTTTTGCTATTGGTAAAGTCTATGTGGCGCGTTACTTCCCTGAGTCATCAAAACAGCAAATGGCTGAATTAGTTGAAAATCTTCGCACTGCGTTAGGTCAACGTATTGATGGTCTTGATTGGATGGGTGATGAAACTAAGGTAAACGCCCACGCTAAACTTGCAGCATTCAAACCTAAGATTGGTTACCCAGATGTATGGCAAGAATTCGATGGCCTAACATTAACCAACAAAGACTTAATCACTAATATCCAAAACTTACGCCAATACTTCCATGCCGATAGCGTTGCTAAAGAATTGAAAAAGACTGACCGTAACCGTTGGGGCATGACGCCACAATTTGTCAACGCATACTACAATAGCTCGTTCAATGAGATTGTGTTCCCAGCAGCCATTTTACAGCCACCGTTTTTCGATCCAAATGCTGATCCTGCAGTGAACTATGGCGGCATTGGCGCTGTGATTGGTCATGAAATGGGACACGGCTTTGATGACCAAGGCTCTAAATCTGATGCTAACGGTATTCAACGTAACTGGTGGACCGACAGTGACCGAGCTGCATTTGAGGCGAAAGCCGATATGCTTGCGGAGCAATACAGTAAATACGAGCCATTACCGGACAACTTCGTAAATGGCCGTAACAGCTTAGGCGAAAATATTGGTGATGTAGGTGGTTTAGCCATGGCCTATCATGCATACCAGTTAAGCTTAAATGGTAAAGAAGCACCGATTATTGATGGCCTAACGGGCGATCAACGTTTCTTCTTAGCATGGGCACAAGTGTGGAAAGAAAAACGCACCGAGCAAAGCATGTTAAGTCAGCTGCGTGCAGGTACTCACGCACCTGGCCGTTACCGCGCACTTGCGCCACGTAACCATGATGCATGGTACAAAGCGTTTGACGTGAAACCAGGTGACAAGCTTTACTTACCAGAAGACCAACGCGTTCGTATTTGGTAATCGGTCAATTAGCCGATAAATAAAAAAGCCAGTCAATTGACTGGCTTTTTTATGAGTAGATGAAAGTGTACTTTTCTACTTAGTTAAATCGACCACAACGCGGCCACGAACTTGACCAGCCATTAACGCTTCTGCCGTGCTTATCACTTCATCTAAGCCAATATCTGCTGAAATATCATCAAACATTTGTGGTTCAATAATCTCAGCTAAGCGTTGCCATGCCTCAAGTCTGTCTTCAAGAGGACGCATGACACTGTCGATACCCGCTAACGTCACACCACGTAAAATAAATGGCATGACAGAAGAAGGAAAGTCCATCCCTTGGGCCAAGCCACAAGCCGCCACTGTGCCGCCATATTTTGTACTGGCGCAGATATTGGCTAAGGTGTGACTACCAACAGAATCAATCGCCCCAGCCCAGCGCTCTCTGGCTAATGGTCTACCGGGCTCCGATAAGGTGTTACGTTCAATCACTTCTGCAGCGCCAAGCTTTTCAAGATAAGCGGCTTGATCTGCTCGCCCTGTTGATGCCACAACCTGATAGCCAAGTTTGGCTAAAATGGCGATAGCAAAGCTGCCGACACCGCCATTAGCGCCTGTCACCAGAATTTCACCTTTTTCAGGAGTGACGCCATTTTTCTCCAGCGCAATCACACTCAACATTGCGGTATAACCTGCGGTGCCAATCGCCATAGCTTGCTTTGGTGTAAAGGCATTAGGCAATGGGATCAACCATTCACTTTTTAAACGCGCCCGCTCAGCAAGACCACCGCAATGCACTTCGCCAACACCAAAGCCATTGAGTAGCACGTAATCGCCAACTTTGAATTTATCAGTGTCGGACGCTTCAACAAGCCCCACTAAATCAATACCAGGCACCATAGGAAACTGCCTAACCACAGGACCTTTACCGGTAATTGCCAATGCATCTTTATAGTTTATCGTGCTATAAATCACTTTTACGCTTACATCGCCATCGGGTAAAACACTCTCATCAATTTCCTTAACTGCCGCGCGATATCCTTGGTCATCTTTTTCAATTAATAAGCCGTTAAACATGGTCACTCCTCAATATAGACCGCTCGTCTATAAATAGTTAAAAAATTTTATCGCGGTAATCCTGCGATAAAACATTCAAGGTAATTTTGTAATGGCTGCGTGCTCTTCACTAATTTTGCTCGGCTTACCGCCCCTTCCCAGCCAACCCAAAAATGCTCAGCTAATAATGAACAATTAGCCTCAGGGGATAATTCGCCTTCAACTTTGGCAGCCTCTAGACAAGTCGCTAATCTTTGTTGCCAATCTAAAAATATATCAATCAATTGCTGTCTGTAGCTTTCAGGCAATAAATCCACTTCTTGGCCTAAATTGCCAACCAAACAACCACGCTTAAATTGGTAGCGCTCCATACCATCCATAGCACTTTCAACAAAAAGGCCAATACGTTCAAGCGCTGAGTAAGCCTCGTTAAGCAAGCACTTATCAAGTTTGTAAGCAAAATACGTGGCGTAGTTTTCAATCACAGCCTGACCAAATGCTTCCTTACTCGCAAAGTAATAGTAAAACGAGCCTTTGGGCACACCGACCTTTTTAAGAATTTGATCGATTCCAGAAGAGGCAAAGCCATTCTCAGTCAGTTGCTCAAGACCACTGCGAATTAGTTCCGCCCGAGTATCTTGACTGTCTCTCGCCTGCTTTGGCGGCCTACCACGTCGTGGTTTAGTGATGTTTTCTACAATTGATTCTGTCATAAAACCATATTAGACCGATCGTCTATATAAATACAATTTAATTATAAGATCATTTACCTATTTTGCGCGATCGTTCTCAAAACTAGTCGTAACAGTAACGGCTAATGTCAGCATTTGGCACCAAATGGTAACTTTTATTTTTTTCATTGGTTAATAATACAACCACATTAACGATGAGGTCATACAATGCAACGCAATAAAGGTTTTACACTGATTGAATTAGTAGTGGTGATTATTATTCTGGGCATTTTGTCTGTCGTGGCTGCACCAAAATTTATCGATCTTAAAGGCGATGCCCATACTGCTACCGTTGAAGCCATGGCGGGTGCAATTGATAGCACCAACAGTTTAGTTTACTCAAAGTCTGCGATTAATGGTGTTGAAAAAGAAGCGTCGATAGATGCTGCTGCGATTGGCGAAGAATATGCAGGTGCAACGCTCATATATGGCGGCATGCAGTCTGATGAAACAAGCTTAGTGATGTTTGTCGAAGGTATTGATGACCCAAGTGCATGGGAAATGGAAAAAACCAATGAAGTAAACATGAGAATTCATCCTGCTGACCACCCTACCATTGGTGATGGGGCTGGCAACTGCTTCGTACAATACAGCCACCAGTGGACTGATGCTCGTGGAGCAACTTATCCCGCTAAAACCACTTTATATACTGACGATTGTTAGACCTCGATGAAAAAACGGCTAAAAGCCATTTGTAAATGTTATTAATACTGCTGTAAAACAAAGCAATAAACGATATATCATCAAGCTAACTTGGCACTCTTAGTAAAGTGCCATTAGCGATGAGCCTTAAGCGATGAGCCTTCAGCCATTAGTGGCATACCTAAGCCGATGAAATACCGTTAATAATGTCATTTAGCTCTAGCCGTAAACGTGCATTAGATACAAGCCGCCCTATTGCTTATCGAGCATCAAGTGCACGCTCTTGTGCCGTTTGCGTATCTGAAAAATATCGAGTTAAGCGATCTGTAATCCTAGAACAAGTCCGCCAAAAACCCATGTTGATCTCAACGCTGTTGATAATTCAGATGGCATCATAAAAGCTATTAGCGCATTAGAACACATCAAATTAAATGGCCTTAATAAACCGTTCCACACTATTTGATAACGCTGCACTGTTTGATAACGCGCTGCACTGTGGTGACTCAGCCATCGCACCATCATGAAACAAAATGCGCTCATTTACTGAACAGAACTTAATCACTCAACCTAAAGCTGCAGAAAAATCGCACCGATATCGATCATAGAACTTATTGTTATGATGGAATTTTTATCTAACCGCACCATTTTAGCCCCACTAGCATTTAACAAATTAACAACATAGGAATAATTCTTGCTTCACTAAGTGACTGAATTATAAATAAGAGAATAGCTTTGGGGAGCATAAATGGACAATATCAGTGACGCGATCGGGGTAATTGCACAAAGTGCGGATACCGTTTTTATCCTTCTTGGTGCAATTATGGTGCTAGCGATGCACGCAGGTTTTGCATTTTTAGAAGTGGGAACTGTTAGACATAAAAACCAAGTGAACGCATTAGTTAAGATTTTAACTGATTTTGCTTTTTCAGCCGTTGCCTATTTTGTCATTGGCTATCAAATCGCTTACGGCAGCCACTTCTTTGTCAGTGCAGAGACATTAGCTGCCAATAATGGCTATGACTTAGTTAAGTTCTTTTTCTTACTCACCTTTGCCGCCGCTATTCCCGCCATTGTTTCTGGCGGCATTGCTGAGCGTGGTAGCTTTCGCCCCTTCTTGTTTGCCTCTGCATTGATTGTGGCGTTTGTATACCCACTGTTTGAGGGCATGATTTGGAATGGTAACTATGGATTTCAAGCATGGTTAGGCAACACCTTTGGCGCAGAGTTTCATGACTTTGCAGGCTCTGTTGTCGTACATGGAATGGGCGGTTGGTTAGCATTAGTTGCTGTGTACTTTTTAGGTGTTCGTGGTGGCCGTAAGCCGGGAGTTGCCTTTGCTCCATCTAACATTCCCTTTCTGGCATTAGGGTCGTGGATATTAATTGTCGGCTGGTTTGGTTTTAATGTCATGTCAGCACAAACCTTAGATGGCATAAGTGGCCTTGTGGCCCTAAACAGTTTAATGGCCATGGTAGGCGGCACGATTATCGCGTTAATTGTTGGTAAAAATGATCCAGGGTTTATCCATAATGGTCCACTAGCTGGGTTAGTTGCTGTTTGTGCGGGTTCTGATTTAATGCATCCAGTTGGCGCTTTTGTCGTCGGTGGTGTTGCCGGTGGCTTATTTGTTTTTGTATTCACAAAACTTCAACGCAGCACCAAAATTGATGATGTATTAGGTGTTTGGCCTTTGCATGGATTATGCGGTGTTTGGGGTGGTATTGCTGCAGGTATATTTGGACAACAGAGCTTAGGCGGTCTTGGTGGTGTAAGCATTATGTCGCAACTGGTTGGCACACTTGTGGGTGTTGCTTTTGCCATCGTAGGCGGAGTGATTGTTTACGGTATTGTTCATAAAATATCTAGCTTACGTTTAAGCCAAGAAGATGAATATATGGGTGCTGATTTAGCCATTCACAAAATTGGCTCAACCAATGCTGACAAGTAGTTCTGTCAGTTGTTATGGCTGTTTTTATGACTGTTTTTATGAAAAAGGTTCTGCCCTATTTTCAGGCCGATAAGTGACAGCAAAAATAGTGGCAAATACAAAAAAGCTCAAGCAATTGCTTGAGCTTTTTTAGTAAACCAATGCGACTATAAAACAGTAATCACATCAGCTTCAGGTAAACGTGCTTTAGGTAGACCATGGTTATAATCTTCACCATCTTTATGGTAACCAATAGCCAAAGCAAACTGACACTCATAACCGTTCAATTCATCTTTGAACATTTCACCAATTAACTCAGGATCAACCCCTTCCATTGGTGTTGAATCAATACCTAAACGTGCAAGTACATGTAAAGTATTACCAATTGCGATATAGGTTTGGGCTTTAGTCCAGTTACCGTTAAAACCACTTTCGTCGGTATTAAGGTCGGCAAAAGCGTATGCACCATTAAGCATGTTGTCGTACATTTCTGCAGGTAAATGACCTGATGCCACTTCTGAATCAACCACTTTACGATAATCATCTTTGGTGTAATGTGGATTATGGGCAAATAAAATAACGTGCGATGCTTCGGTCGCATGCGGTTGATTAAACTGATGCATGTTAGCAAACGTGTCACTGAAACGTTTTTTCGCTGCGTCAGTTTCAAGTACGATAAACTTCCAAGGTTGAGAATTAATCGAAGAGGCTGATAAACGAATGGCTTCTTTTAATACATTCATATCTTCTGCTGAAATGCGCTTTGAAGCATCATATTTTTTAGCAGTGTAACGATTGTTTAAGTCTTGGATAATTTGATGAGACATGATGTACTTCCTCAATAAGCTATTTCGATGAACGATTTTGTGAACTATTCATTTGAATTAATTCGTTGGGAGAATACTAGCCAATACCAGCCAGATGAAACATAGCTATTTCCACCAAACATTGTGGACATATTAATCCACAATAAACCATCCTACTCTGCTAAACCCTAAGTGCTTATATTGAGTCTTTACTCTATGGCTATTAAGATAAAACCATCACTTACCTCAGAAAATAACCATGAACCCAGTTGAAACAGCAACGGATGCAATTATAAATAACATGGAAATAAACTCTCATGCTTTAGTCGTTGAAGGGGGAGCAATGCGAGGAATCTTTGCATCGGGCGTATTAGATAGGTTTATTGAACATCAATACCGCCCTTTCGATTTCTGCATTGGCGTATCTGCCGGTTCCACTAATTTAGCGTCTTGGTTGTCTCACCAAAAACAGCGTAATTATCGTATTATCACCCATTACTCTTGCCTACCTGAGTTTATCGATTTTGGTCGATTTGTCCGAGGTGGACATTGGCTGGAACTCAATTGGCTATGGGATATTCTCGCTAAAGAGTGTCATTTTGATATGGATACTTTTGTCCATCAAACCATTCCTTTATTTGTGGTAACAACCAACATAAACACAGGTGCCGCAGTTTATACAAAGGCGACCGCAGACAATATTGAATTGATTTTAAAAGCATCTTGTTCAGTCCCAATTGCTTTTAGAGACTTTCCTGAATACCAAGATTCTCCCATGACCGATGGCGGGATTGCCGATTCCATTCCGGTAATAAAAGCGTATGAAATGGGCGCAAAAGAGATCACTGTGGTGCTATCAAGGCCGCTAGGTTACCGCAAAAAATCGCCTAAAATACCATGGTTAATAAGGCGCGCTTTAAAAACACATCCGAAATTAGCAGAGGCGATGGTAAATCGAGCCAATAGTTATAACCAAGCCATCGATTTTATTGAAAACCCACCTGCTGATTGTAAAGTGAACCTCATAGCCCCCCCTTCAGAGTTTAACGTCGCTAGGCTCACCACTGACCAAACAATATTGGAGCAAGGTTATAAAATGGGGATTAACGCCGCTGACACTTGGCTCAGCCGATAGCCAAAAAAAACCGGACATAAAGTCCGGTTAACAGCTTGCATCCGTGCACTGGTTACTAAAAATGCCCTTGAGCAAATGTGCGGTTCAACACACCACAATACATGGTGGCGAGTGGCAGTAACCAACGAGTAGGTTGATAATTCAGTAACGCTCTCTCATTTCTATTTTTTCTAGCCAATTGCCTTATTGGAATCTTTGTAAGTCGAAGCGCTTAATTGGGTACTGCTTGGGTCCACACCGTCCCCTTAACCACTTTGTTATAGCCATAGCCATAAAGCGCTTGCATATATTCAGCATCAAACATGTCTTTACTGCCTGTTGGCGCATCAAATTCGTTGTCGACATAGGTGAAGCGTAAATCGATGTGTTGTCGTTCACTGTCATAAAGCATTTTGTATAAATCACCACGGCTTTGCAGCACGGTTAAGCTCTTTAAACTGCGCGTCAATAATGGCAAACCTTTATCAGGTATGACTTCATAAGGCATAGTTAACATGCCATTTCGGATCGCATGAATATATGGCTGCTGAGTTAAACCTAGCGCTTTAGATACTTTGTCATAATCGGTTGTGACGGGTTCAAAAAACATTTGCGCTGACATTCCGCCATCCACGTGTAGCTCTTCGTATTGCTCGCCTTGATATTGAACTTGAATAAACTGTGGAGGAAACACACCAGGAATTGATGAACTTGCAGCAAGTATTTGATGAATGAATGCCACTTTGTTTTCAATATCACTGTCGGCGATTTGACCAATATTCCAAATCGATAAACGGCCTGAATCAAAATGAGTGGTACCGATAAATAGTCGACGCCCAGCTTGATGTTGCTTGGCTATTTGTTCGATCATTTCAGGATTATAAACCTTGGCAATAAACTCAAGCATGTTGTCACCATTGGTAAAAGCATCTTTAAATAAGGTATTTAAAAAATTACGACTGCCAATGACTTGTTTGTCATTAATGCCTAACATGACCTGCTTTAATCTAGGCACTTCATCGCCACCTAAAAACGCAAACGGCGCGATTAACGCCCCCGCACTTACGCCTGTCACTATTGTGTATTGTTCGAGTTGGTCATGATCATATAAGCCATTAACGACACCTGCACCAAACGCACCTTTAGCTCCTCCTCCTGATAACACTAAAATATTTAACGCATCACCGTTAACACTGAGTGGGGTTGATTGTGTTAATTCTGAATATAGAAAGTCAGACTGCTCACCAGCCCAAAATCGTAACGGCTCTTTAGAGTGCAGCTTGGCTTTGTTGGCAACACTGGCAAGCTGATAACCTTGTTCAGGCACACGATTCTCAAGGGGGTGAGTTGTGCTGCAACCTACCAGTAAAGTCAGCAACAATAATGCTGCCATCTGCTTAAAATAATTCATCTTCTCTCTCTTTATATTCAAATATCATGATAATCACGGTGTTACAGTGCGTTAACCATGAATAAATAACCCTTTAAAATCAGCAAGATTGAATCATAAAAAGCTAATTAATAGGTTGAATGCCGACATTATAGAGATAAACAATTATTCGTTTGAATCACGTTTGCAGGATGAAACCCTCACTTAATAAAGTGAAAGTGAGGGTTACTTGAATAAATACCTAATTAACCCTCAACTCAATATATGAACCTTCTTTTGTACAACACTAAAACAACTGCCCTCTCTCACTATTACTGATTAACTCCAATGTAAATAGAAGTAAAAGACTAAAAATCAACCTGAGGATTCCATCCTACAAACGCGATTAACTAGATTTAATCTTTCTCCCTAGAATGCTCGCCAACACAGTTTCATCAATGCAAAAAAGCGTGTGCGACACACTAAAGAGCGCCATCTTTTTAGCGAGGTTTGTATGAGATTCACGACTGACGATGACGCGTTAGTCGACATCAATAACGATTGAATACACATAGTTTTGTGGTTCAGTAGGAGCAGCAACAACATGAGTTTTACTAAAAACTGGATAACCTCTTTCCCGAAGCAAACTTTATCTATTGGCATCAGTTTAATGGCGCTAAATTGCCCAATGAATGCAGTAGCTGAAGAATTTCAACCTGTTGAACAGAGCGATAAACAGCAAATTTTGACAGGTAAAGCCATCTTCAAAAAATACGGCATTGCAGATGACTTACCTAAGCTTGGGTTGAATTCATTAGTACAAGGTGAGCACTTGGTTGAGCACGTCACACGCACCACCAAAGTCGGCGATGAAGAGCGTAGCTCCGAAGTGTTTTTAATTCAAAATACTGACGAAAAAGGCAACATTGACCTTCGCATCAAATATGACCCAGCAAAGCTTGACGATAATGAAGACATCATTAAAGAAATCGAAGCGAATACTAAAATTGAGTATCGCTTACGTAACTATGCGCAAAGTTATGATCCGAACTCTGTTATCGCAACAGAGCTTGGTAATGGCCAAGTAGAAATCGCATTCAATTATTCTAAGTTTGGCTTACCGCAAGATATTGCTTACTTTCGTTTTATGCGAGTCAAAATCACGGTTGAGAATAATCAACCTGTAAAAATGATTATTAAGAATACCCGTGACTTTGCATATCAAAATTACCGTATTAATGACTATCAACAAGTGGTCAATTTTGAAACTTTTGACAATGGTAACGTTGGCGTTAAAAACAAGCGTATCGAAGCCAATGGTGAAAACTCAAAAGGCACAGCCGTTAGCATCGCAACCATAGTTGAACCTGTGGCTTTTTACGATGGTGACATGGAATCAACCGTTGTTAACCAAGCACGTTTGTCTCAAGTATCAGATCCTCGCTACAAAGAAGAAAGCGTGAAGCTAGACCGCGTATTCCCATTAATGGGGGATTTAGTCCGCCGTCAAGGTATCGATGTGCCTTTACCGTTCGGCGTGTCCGTTGCTTACCGTAATCAAGATATGAATTTTGGCTTTAGTGACTTTGACATTATGGGCGCCAATTTAAATGAGCTATTTGACCCATTTAAATCGATAGCTCAAGTGAATGCAGAAAGTTTAAGTTTACGTGGTGACGTGAATATTTTGCCTTTTTGGAATGTATTTGGTTACGTCGGAAAAATTAATGTTGATGCCAAAGTTGATGCTGAATACACAGGTGAAATTGGTCGTCAGTTACAAGATAAGTTAAACAACAAATTACCCGGTTTAGGTAATGCATTCTGTAATGAGCTATCAGCACTATGTAACTCTGGCACCTTAAGCGTACCTCTGCATCTTGAATACGACCTAATGGGGGTTGGAACAACTTTATCGGTTGGTTACAAGCAGTTCTTTGCCTCTGTTACAGGTAGCTACTCGAGAACAAGAATGGTCGGAACAGATAAGTGGGGCGACGGTATTTTAACTGTTCAACCAATGCTGGGTTACCAGTTAGCAGATTACCGCGCACAAATCTTTGTTGGTGCTGAATATCAAGGCCTAAAACCTAACATGGAAGGGTCTATCCAAGGCGTTGAACTCGGCGGTGAAGAGTTCTTCTACAACGTAGGAGTTGACCTAGATAAGTGGGCTTACCTTGTTGGTTTTAACAAACAATTTGGTAAGCACTACAACTTAACTGTGCTGTATAACAAAGGCGAAACCCGTAATGCAGTCACACTGAATTTCGGTTACCACTTCTAAATTGACTTGATGTAACCCAAAACACTACCTGAGAAAACCAATGACCTCACTCTATCAAGTTGAGTGAGTCATTTCTCCTTGCACGCACCTCAACGGGTAAGGCTGACATTCAGGGCTAAATTTTCATGAGGGTTTCATCCTACATAACCGATTACGCATGTAGGAGCTGAACAATTAATATACAGCCACATTCGCAGACAACCTAGCTATCAGGCCTTAACAATAATCAATCAGCCTCATTAGCAAATAACAGGTTACGTTTGGACGATTAGGCCATTACAGGACACGAAAATGACAATATTCAATAAAACCATACTTGCTGTTTCAATCGCATTCACATTAGCAGCTTGTTCTGGCAGCGATGATAATAACGAAACAACACCGACACCACCGCCACCAGAAGTCACGCCACTTCCGACTGAAGAGGTGACGTTAACCATCGGCCAAAGTCAGGTTGAAGCCCTAAAAGAGTCTCATGTTGTTACCTCAATGACAGGTGAAAAATCACTTGCCAGTATCGAAACATTCAAGGGCATTACTTACGCAACAGCAGAGCGTTTTAGCCATAGTGCGCAACTTGATATGGACGAAACCGTCAATGCGACAGAATTTGGCTTTGCCTGTCCACAGCTTAAAACAACATCACAACCTCAATCTGAAGATTGTTTAAATTTGAATATTTGGCGTCCAGCGGATCTGTCAACGGATGTGGTACTACCGGTTTATGTATTTATCCATGGTGGTGATTTTGAATACGGCGCAGGCTCTGAGCCATTGATTCATGGCGATACGGTTGTTGCTCAAGGCGCAGCTGAAGGTAACCCATTTATTGCTGTGACACTTAACTATCGCCTTGGCATGTTAGGCAGCCACTGGCTTAAAGACAATCAAGGCGGCAACTATGGTCTTGGCGATCAAAAGCGCGCTTTAGAGTGGGTCAATAACCATATTGCTGACTTTGGCGGTGATATTGAAAACATCACCCTAATCGGTCAAGGCGCTGGTGCAATGTCGGTAGGCATTTTACAACAAGAAGCAACTGAAGAGCCGATGGCTGGTGAGTATTTTACTCGCGCTATTATGCAAAGTAACCCCGCTGGATTTGATTATCGCACTTACAATCAGGCTAAAAGCTTTGCCACTAGAATTGAAGACACCCGAGCTGAAATGCCAGAACTCAGTGAGTTAAGTTTAGCGGAGATGCCTTTAGAACAGCTGATGACACTTCAGGCTAAAGTGAACTCGCCAATTGGTCGCATCGGTGATTGGACTGGGCTTAGCTGTGTTGATCTGGATAACCTTGTGGGTAGCGGATTATGCTTAACCAGCAAAATATCAGGTGAAGCAAGCCCAATGGCTAATCTAATGCCATTTGCACCATACGTTGAATATTATAAGCCAACGTTTGGTTCAACCATTAAAGGCTACCACTTAACCACTCAGCCTTCATTGGAGCATTTTACCGTACCGACAGTTGTAGGTTCGAATACGGAAGAAGCCAATACTTTCGCGATGTTGCCAAGCTTAACCTTCTTGATCCCAACGATTATTAACTTAATGAATAATCTCGATCCAGAGTTAATCGAACAAGGTGACATCAATCAAGCCATGCTAACTTGGCTTGCTGACGAGAAAAACATGGCTTTAGTTGAACAAGAAATTGCTCAACTAACCGCTGATGATATTAAAGCGCAAGTGGAGCTAGGTGATATCTTACCGAGCAGCGCCTATGAAGCCATTGTTAAGTTTTACTTTGGTCTTGGTAACGGTGACACCACCAATGCATTACTCGATTTAGCAGACTTTTATCCAAACAATGAAAGTGAATTATCGGGCGCTTTAACCAACATGAAGCAATTTAAAATGATGCTAAATGACATGTTATTTGCTGGACCTTCACGTAAACAAGCACGAGAAACCCAAGAAAATAACGTAGACGCCACCTTCTATCAGTTTGGTTACCATGCAAGTTTCAACGTATGGACATACAACACAGAAGGTGAAGATGGCAATCTTGATATCGGCGATGTGATTAAAACTATCAGCTGTATAAGTGGTGCGTGTAATGGCTCTGAACTGCCATTTGTATTTAACAAAGCACTGAAACTGGATGGTTCACCAGTCTCTGTTAGCAGCAAAGACCAAGCGTTAATGGATAAAATGTCTCGCCTGTGGTTTAGCGATGCATTATTTGAAAACTACCAATACAACAACGACAGCGTGTTGTTAATCGACGAAGACGGAATCAATACATTCGAGTCAGACTGGGATAGCAAACAGCCAGGTACGGATCCGGCGCTTAGACAAGGTCGCTTACAAGGACTTGAAGATTTAAACCTGATCTTAGGTTACCTATAAGCAGTGACTTAGCGCTATCAAAGCACAAGATTTCACTCTTTGTTAGTCATACCTAACAACTCCCCAAAAATAGGCCAGTTCGCTGGCCTTTTTTATGACGTTTTTTGACGATTAACGGATACCTCATGAAGCTGTTTAACCCTATTAAGCCTATTAAGCCTATGTCACTGCTGACATTGCTTTGCGGCATATTGTTACTGACAGGCTGCGCCACACCTAACCCAAGTGTCCCTGAAGGATTTGAAAGCCAGTTTGTAAAACGTGACTATCAAGCACAGGCTTACTTAATTCCAGCGGCAAATGAAGCCTTTGCCCGTCGAATTGATTTAGTCAGAAAAGCACAATCAAGCATCGATATGACCTATTTTTCGTGGAATGGCGATACCTTAGGCCTCAGCTTACTTAATGAGCTCAAACTCGCAGCTGACCGTGGCGTGAAGGTTAGGCTAACCTTAGATGACTTACTGGTTTTTAACGAAAAATGGCTGGCGGATGTCGACAAGCACCCTAATGTCAAAATCAAAATTTTCAACCCATTTAACTCGCGCAAAATGGGCTGGGTTGGCCGTGCTTTTGATTTCCAAATCCATCAAGAAGTGCTAGATAATCGTTTGCATGAAAAGTACTTTAACGTCGATCATCAGCAAATGATCCTCGGCGGTAGAAACATTGGCGACGAGTATTTTGGTTACAGTAAAGAGGCTAACTTTTTCGACTTAGATGTGCTGTTCACTGGCGATATTATTGCGCCATTTGCAACCAATTATGAACAGCAATGGCAAAGTGACTTTGTTGTCCCTGTGAGTGAATTAATTAAGGTGAATGCGGATATTAGCGACACACGCTACTTTTCTAAAGCCTTAGCTAAAACCCAAAAAAAGCACCCAGAAATAACACAAGACATTGAATTAACAATCAATAACATGACAAACCCAGCGTTTATTGATGTGACAGTGTCACCTGTTTTCGATTCTCTGCAAAAAATGCATGACCGTTTACCTTACTTCAGAACACGAGCTGAAATGACGGTCAGTGAAGAGTTACAGCAAGCCAAGGATGTCGTTATTTCAACCCCTTATATTGTGCCGACAGATAACGAGTTTACGGTCATTGCAAACCTGACAGCCCAAGCATCTAAAGTCACGTTAGTGACCAACTCGTCAGCGTCAAATGATTCGCTATTTATCCCGGCATATTATGAAAAGCACCGTCAAACCTTATTGGATATGGGAGTCGATATTTATGAATATAAAGACACGGCCAAAAATGACGATCATTTTTACCATGGTGATACTTACTACCATAACAAGACCATTATTCTAGATAATCATGTCTCTTATGTGGGCTCATCAAATTTTGACCCACGCTCAGATTTCTTAAACATAGAGTTTGGCTTGTTCGTTCACAGCACTGAGTTTGCCGAGCATCTACACCAGTACCTTTTACAACAAAAAGCCACGCTTTTTTGGCATGTAACCCAACAAGAAAACGGGGATATCCAGTGGCGAAGTCAAGATAAGGTACTCAATAGCAATCCTAATTATGGAAGCTGGCATAAATTACCCGACTGGCTGTTTAGAAAAATGGATGGTGAGTCAGAGTTATAACTTGATACTGCAATGCATATTTACCGTTCACGATTTTAGGGCATAACAATTCCATGTTATGCCCTATTTTTATCTGCCCTAAAAAAGCAACAATGTTTTAAAACTAACGCAGCCCATTACGATCTTCAGTCATTACATCTTCAGACATTACTATCTTCAGTCATTGCATCATCAGCCATTTTTATTGAAAACAGCGTAAAATCAAACAGCAACATCACTTGAGTTCAGTTATGCTAATAATAATATGGAATCTGATGCAACCAACCTCGGAGCGGTGAATGAATTTTAGTCTAGAGCAGCTACAAGCTTTCGTGATTGTTTATGAGGAACAATCAATCAGTAAAGCCGCAATCAAACTCAATAAACACCGCACGACTGTTGGACAAGTGATCAGCAATTTAGAAGACCAAGTAGCAGTGACCTTGTTTGAACGAGGAGCTCGAAATGTCACCCCAACCCACGAAGGCAGTTTACTGTACCATTACGCTAAGCAAGCCTTAGAACAAGTCAAAACTTTCGATAAAGTCGCGCTTAGCCTTTCTTACGGCGAACTTGATTCAATTACAATCGCTTATAACAGCTTTATTCCACACACAGCCTTGTCATTGATTAGAGCGCAGCTCACCTCTGACTTTCCTAATATGCGGGTGCGTCTATTAGTGCGGACTCAGCAAGAGATCCGAGCGGGAATTGAAGATGAGTCTATTCATTTTGGTATTGTGAATATCACGAATGCCAGCGCCATGAGTAATTTAGATTATGTCTTACTCGGCCAAATGCCTTTTGCTCCGTATGTTAATCGCAATAGTGATATCGCCAAGCTCGATAGCAATGAAGTGTTTACCGCGCTGCAATCATCAAGACAAATTATTCTAAAATCTTTTTTAGATGAAAATATGGCAAAAAAAATCACCTTGTCACCCCATTATGATGTTGTGGATCAATTGTCGCTCGCCATCAAATTAGTCAACGATAATTTAGGCTGGACCTTACTCCCAAAACATCAAGACCATGCCAATGCCACCAATGAGCTACTGCAAATACAATGTCCGCAAATTAGCGATGACTATTACGTTCCACTGGCTTTGTGGAGTTTAAAAACAAAACCCATCATTGAAGTGAAAAAGTCGATAAAAGCGGCGTTTGATCGATACATATCGTTAGGCCAGCAGGTTCAATAGCAATCCTTTACTGAAAACATGCTCGTCATAAAAAACACGCAATAAAAAAGCGACTCAACGTCGCTTTTTTACATCAGTTACATGACAATTAACACGGTAATCAACACGACAATCAACACGGAAAAAGCCGCACTACATCGTGAGCAGCCGCCAGATAAGATTGGCACTCGATTAAAAATAAGCCTTGTATAGCGCCCAAACTACCGTCTCATCAGCTGAGTAATCAAAATGAGTTGAAGACGTACTTGCTAGTGTATTTTCAATCTTAATCTGACCCCAACGAGTTTTGTCTTGGCTTAATGGTGTTGCGACTTCTAATGTGGTTTTTAGCACCGATGTTTCAATACTGCCTGTCATGTAGGTATATTCAGGGTTAATCATAAAATAGGTGCCATCATTGCCCGTTTTCAAAATCAAGAATATATCGCCTGTTGCCCCATAAGTTGCCGTGTCTGACTCCCCCATCATCTCGACAAAATCATCACTGTATTCACCACCTAGCACGCCCGCTCTTACGAATAAATTAACCTTGTCACTCGGTAACGTAATCGATGCAATTCCGCCAATAGCCGCCGTGGTAAAAGCATCATTGTTAATCATATCCAATGACATCGCGACCTTAGGTACGGCTGTACTTTCTAAATCAAACACATGAAAGTATTGTAAACGACTGTCGCTATACTCACCTTCATTGTTCATCGTCCCTTCAAGCGTCAGCATTCCTTCTTGGGTGGGACTGACACTAAACGAACCTGAAATAGACACCTTCAAGTCCCCTTTATTGCTCATCGCGGCGTAGCCAGATGTGGTTGCTTTGGTTAAATCAGAAGGGTCATGTTCAGGCTTTTCTTCGGCAACGATTGCCGAGGAATAAGTGCCAGTAAATATTAGTGAGCTCAATAAAAGTGTTGCTAAGGTCGATCGTTTCATTAGTGCCATCTCCGGTATTGGTGTAAACCGAGATAGTAAAACCACTTCATAAATCCAGATAATCGCCAAGCGATGATAATTTCATCACCACAGGTTTCAATGCAGTTAAAACATCCACATCAAAACCCGCCACTTGGGAATAAAAGCCTTTCTATTACACAAAAGGTACACAAAAGGGGCAGTTCCCCCCTCCAAGGTGATGATTAAACCCTCCCTAAGAGATATCACTTTTTTGCAGTTAGCCAGTAAATTACTCGTCATTCAACAGGCAAACACGCTGCCTGAATACGATGGATTTAATGTTCATCTTTCTAACTCGAGGAATAATCATGAAATTAGTCAGCAAAATCACTCCATTGGTTATCGCAATGGCACTCATTGGTGGTCAAGTTCAAGCACAAGACTTTGATATTGTCATCAACGAAGGACGTGTGATGGATCCTGAAACAGGTTTTGATCAAGTCGCCAATATTGGTATTAAAGATGGTAAAATTTTAAGCATTACCAAAGACATCATCGAAGGTAAGCAATCAATCAACGCCAAGGGGTTAGTGGTTGCACCTGGGTTTATTGACACTCACTCTCATGTATCAAACATTCCATTTGGGCAAAAGTTGCACTTACGTGACGGTGTAACGACCCCATTAGATTTAGAGATTGGCTCTTACCCTGTTAATACTTTCTACGACCGACTAGAAGGCAAGTCGATGACCAACTACGGCACATCGGTATCACCCGCTGGCATACGTGAATCGATTATTAACCCAGAATATCACTCAAATACAGCATCAATTGTTACTGACTTATTTGAGCAGCATGAACATGAGCATTCACATGCCAGCATGGCAGTAGCCACCTTCTTACCTAATAAAGAACAAATTGGCCAGATCAACCAAATGGTTGATGAAGAAATGAAGCAAGGCGCAATCGGTATTGGTGTTCCTGTAGGTTATATGTCAGTAGGTACGACATCAGAAGAAACCATTTCATGGCAAGAAACCGCAGCTAAATATGGTTCATCAACTTATTTACATGGCCGATTCTCAAGCCAAAAACCGGCAACGACTGGCATTTTAGGCTTCCAAGAAATGATCTCAAATGTTGGCATTTATGGCGGCGGCTTACTGATCCAACATATCCACCAACAATCATTAGAGAAAACACCTGAAGCATTAAAAATGATTGCAGATGCGCGTAAAGCTGGACTAAAGGTTTCAGCAGAAGTTTACCCATATTATCAAGGTGCAACTATTGCTGGTGCAGATTACCTCGTCCCTGATAACTATGGTCCAAACATGGGGAGAACGTATAAAGACATTATTGAAGTAGCAACCATGAAGCCGTTAACTAAAGAACGTTACGATGAGTTAGTGGCAAACAACCCAAGTGCATCAGTAATTTTTGCAGGTATTTCTAAGCAAGGTATGCTGGAAGCGTTAGTGGATCCAAATGTTCATGTTGGTAGTGATGCTATGCCGTTAACAATCCCTGCTACAGGGCAAATGGCTGTTGATTTTGACACCCCTTATGAAGGCTTACAAGGTCACCCTAGAGCTGCGGGAACTCATGGCAAAGTATTACGTTTAGTGCGTGAGCAAAACATCATGCCACTCATGACTGCTATCTCTAAAATGAGTTACAAGCCTGCGAAATACTTACAAGAAAACGGTGTGCATGCGATGGAAAATAAAGGCCGTATTCAAGTGAACAAAGATGCAGACATTACTATTTTTGACCCTACAACCGTAACAGATAATGCCACGTTAACTGATGCAGGTTTACCAACAACGGGTATTCCCTATGTATTGATTAACGGTACCGTCATTGTTAATGACTCTGTGGTATTAAAAGATATCTACCCAGGTCAAGCGGTAAGAAACTAAGCGTTTTATTGGTCTCAACAAAACGTATAGGGGCGTTAATGATTGCATTAACGCCCCTTTTTACTGTGTTCATTGCGCATCATTTATTTATATCTCTAGGCACCATTCATTTATATCAAAAGTCATTTATATCTCTAGGCACTATTTATTTGTATCAAAAGTCATTTATATCAAAAGTCATTTATATCAAAAGTCATCATTGGTTATATCCCTTTGCCCCATTCATTACATGAATAGCCACACGCCATAAATTTGATTGCTTTCATGGCTGGCATTGTTACTTTATAAACACGTTCACGCTGACGACTAAGACGAAACCAGTTTTTTACTTAATGAGCCGCTTCAGTCAGTGGTGTTGAAACTTGATGGCTATAAGCTGAAAAAGCAATTCAATACACCATTACAATTCAATACACCATTACAAGTACAAGGATTAGTTATGTTGCGCCAAAATCTTGCATCAGCCATCACCCTTTTGGCGTTATCGATCTTACAAATCACTAGCACTGCATATGCTGCAACAAACCTAGCTGATCTAAAATGGCCAAACAACTATCAAGCTGCGGTGAGTTTATCTTATGATGATGCACTACTCAGTCAATTAAACTACGCAATTCCAGCGTTAAATAAGCATGGTTTTAAAGCCTCTTTTTATCTCACGCTATCTAATTCTGGTACCCAAACCGCCCTAGCGCGATGGCGTGATATTGCCGCTGATGGCCACGAACTGGGCAACCACACCTTATTCCATGCCTGCAGTAAAAGTATTGAAGGACGTGAGTGGGTCGAGCCTCACAGTAATATTGATACTAAAACCGTGGCGCAAATGCAGCAAGAAATCGAAACCGCCAATACCTTCCTCCAAGCCATAGACCAACAAACTGAGCGTACTTTTACGCCGCCATGCGGTGATTTTTATGCCGCAGATGGTAATTATATTGATGCCATACGTGAAAACTTTGTCGCTATAAAAGGTTACAACCCACAACTGGCTCCAAAGTTCGATTTGCTATTAATGCCTGAAAATGTAGATGGCGAAACCTTGATTAATTTTGTCAAGCAAGCCCAGCAACAAGGGGGCATTGCCAACATATTATTTCACGGCATTGAAGAAGATTACTTAAGCGTCAGCAATCAAGCTCACAATGAATTACTGCAGTATTTGAGCGATAACCGAGACTTACTGTGGGTCGATACCTATTTAAATATTATGCAGCATGTAAAGCAGCGTACCACTGCCCACGGCACAGCAATTGCCAATTAATATCTGCTCGAAATTAACCATTAAATAACCGATACAAGAAATAAAAAAGCCGCTATTTAAATAGCGGCTAGTCGTTTTCTACGCTGGCTGTATCTACTCTGTTTTAAGCGCTAATTAGCGATAAAACATAAATGACTAGAAACGATAATTCATCAACAAGCCAAAAAAGTGTAAATCGATATCGTAATCGCCTTGTAGCGTACTCTCCAATGGCGAACCTTCTAACAAGGTATATTCAATACTCGATTGACCTGCATATAAATACTCATAATACATCTGTAAGCGCCATTGTGAGTTCAGCTCATAACTTGCGCCCATACCCAACTTCCAAATTTCACCTGTTGGTACATCAGGGTACTGATAAGTCGGATCATCTTGGGGTGATGTCTCATAATAAACACCACTTTCTAAACGCCACTTACTGTTAAGCTGGTAATGCACCCCAACACTGGCTGAAACGGTATCTTTCCAATCGCGAGCAATGCCGCCGCTTGCATTGGTTAGTGTCACAGGTGTTTCAGCAATTTTACTGAAATCAGTCCAGCCTAGACTCCACATCATTGCTGTGTCTGCGGTCAATTGATGATGACCACTTAATAATGCCATCGCCGGCATAACCACATTAATTGATGAGTCGTTACTTGCACCTAAGGCAGTGACTTCGCCATCTAATTCATGATCGATTTCCGAGCGATATGTAAAACCGATTTGGTTATTAGCATCGATTTTATAAAAACTACTCAAGGTATAACCAAAATCTAGACTGTCACCAGTGACTTCAATTTTCGGAATAATACCATCGGTGCTGCCAGCCAAATTCTGCTCTAACACACCCAATTCAGACACTAACCCAACGCCAAATGACAGCTGTTCATTCACTTTATATGACACACTTGGGTTAAGTTGCACAGTCAGCAACTGCGCATCTTGTAGTAATAAAGCGCCTGCATAATCAGGGCCGTAGTCAATCAGCGAACCGCCACTTGAAGCCAAAGCGACACCAGCAGTCCATTTGTCATTAATAGGTTGAATATAATAAAAAGAACCTACAGGCATGCTAGTACCAGCGGCAGTTTGATCATCGCCACCAGCAAAAACCCCCGTTGAACCGCTATCGGTATAATCAATACTCGATACCATGCCTTGAATATTAAATGCCATCACTGGCGTATCAAACTCAGACATAGCTGCGGGGTTAGCAAAAGCTGTTTCTGCGCCTTCTGCAATTGCTTGTGCTCCTGCTCCAGCGGTGCTGTTACTCATCATTCCTAATTCTGGGAACATATAAGCACCAGCATTGGCGTTGGTTGCGACTAACATTGATAGCGCAATAATCGAAATAGTATGTTGTTTCATGGTTATTCCAAATGAGTCATCTTTGATGGATGAGTAGGCTAGGTTTCAGTTAATGCCAGTGAAGACCTAGCCAGCACAATTACATGGCGTTGAGATAAGATTTATAAGAATGAAGTCTGACTGTGGCAGCGCCAATTACGTCAATAAAACCAAAGAAAGCATGTGGCTTTTTCGCTGCAATCCACGCCGATCCGGTCGCCCCAATTGGAATAATTTTCCCTTCAGGCTCAAAGATTTCTAAAATGACAGTGCGGCCGTGAGAGCTAGTGTTTGCCCCAACATGTTGACGGACACTTTGAGGGCCTTGAAGTGGCGAGATAGATGACTCACCAGTACCCGCGGTAAAGCTATGTACTTTGGCGCGGAACACTTCGCCTGGGTATGCATCAACATAAAACTCAGCAAATTGGCCTTTTTCAACATATCTAAAGGTTTGATCTGGTATGCGCATCTCTAAAAATTTACGAGAAGTATCATATAAATGCATATTACCCATACGGCTGCCATCAGCGACATTGACCACTGCAACTTGACCATCAAAAGGCGCACGAACCGTCTTTCTGTCTTGTTCAAACTCAACACGCTTATAATCGGCATGCAGCGATACTAAACTTGAGCGAGCAATACGTAGTTGCGATTGGTAGCTCTCGATATCGCGTTCTTTAAAGATTTCAGGAGAAATCTCAGCACGCTTAATATCACGTAGCATCTGCGCGATAGACTCTTCTTGAGTCACGATGGATGCATTGATATTTTCCAAGTCAGCATTTGAGCTAGTATCGATTAAGGTATAAATCACATCACCTTTTTCGACGTACTGGTTATGCTCAACATGGATCTCATCAATTTGCTCGCGAAGTACGGTTGAAAGCACAGAATGCGGAGCTTTAATGGTCGATGAATAGGTTAAATCCACAGGTGCCCATAAGCGTGATAACACACCTAATAACACCAGAATTAATACCCCGCCAGAGACTATCCAAAATGCACTTTTCAATGTCCATTTGATTGCACCGGTAGAGACTAAAATCCACATTAATAAAATGTACGGGATCATCACTTCTTTCATGACTTCACCTCAACTTTTGTTTCAGACTGATTAAGTGCCGGTGCTGCATTGTCAGCATTATCGACAACATCTTGTCGCTCCTTTTCGAAGCGGCTATTACGGATAATATTACTGAGTGACTTGCCTAATTGTTCCCAATTGGCAAAAGCGATAATGATGGCAAGTACCCACCAAGCTTTATGGACAAACAAGCCACAAAGAGACAAGGCAAACACTAATTGAATATGCGAACTCTTCTTTTCTTCGGCTTTATGTACCGCGACTTCATGAAGATCCCACAATAAGTAAGCAACAAATAAGGCGAGCGCGATAGTGACCGAAAACAGATAACCACTGAAATACTCAGAGTTAAAAATCATCATCATGGCGTCATTAGGGGTGTTACTGAATTGGGTTAAATCGATATCTTTAGAATTGATTGTGCCCATAGGGGCAAGCAGATAAGCGCCGGCAATCATAACTGCCATAAAGCTCATAAACTTCAGTAATACTTTACATATAATAAATATTACTCGGAAAATACTTTTTAAAACGTTCATATCCTTTCCTCTTTAACATTCACCATGGTGCAAACATGTTGAAAAGTTAGGTCAATAACAACTCACGCTCGTTGGCTGCAAGTGTTAATAACGTCGCGAAGATCAGTGAACTTCCATGTGACGACATTGAAAAATGCCTTCTGATTTCATTGACTAATGTAATGACTCAGCGAATTGCTTTGGTATTACTCAGGTGCGTGTAGATGATTAACCTGTTGTTCGTCATGGTGATGATTATGCTCATGGTGGAGACTATTATCATGGTGCTGATGGCTATCGTGGCTATCATGATTGGCTAATTCACCAGCAAAAATCTGATTAATATCAATGTGCTTTAACGGTTGGTTATTAGCCTGTTTAATCGCAATCATAAAGCCATTTTCGTCATGAATATGCGGGACAGTCATATCGACATCGCCACCACATGCGCTCACAGTCAATGGCGTTGCAGATACACCGATAACGAACAAAAATGACGTGGTCAATAAACTGTTTTTCATCATCTAGCTCCTTACTTGTGACTCAAATTAAGTGTGCATTGATAAGCGTTAAGGCTTGAGTATGCCAATCTGTTTGCTGGCATACTCTGCTTAATGAACCTTAACGAGGACTAACGAAGGGTGATTTTTGGTGATTCTAAAGGCTTATCAAATAAACCGAAGAACTCAGGTACCGCAGTCGCATCGCCGCTCACTTGGATATATCCTTGTTGAACCGCATTAACAAAATCAACCTTACCGACCAGTAATCCTAAGAACACCGTTTTAGTTAACTTAACTGTGGCCTTTGGCTCACCTTGATAGTCTTTGTGGAACTGAGCCACACTGCGACGCACTTCAAGAGCATGGGTTTCATTGGTATCGCCAAATTCAAATGCAACCGTAAAGTGTTTGTCTTGGCTACGCTCAGCGTTCAAGCTGAAACGTAATGCATTCACTAGCTGCGATGGCTCAAACTCTGCCATTAAGTCAGGTGCTTGAAGGTTAATCTTCTTCGAGTAATCAATTGTGCCATCCAACTCTTGCGCTGAGGTTAAGTACCAGTTGCGCCAGTTATTGTTGGTTTCTCTGTAACCTAACTCTCTTAGCGCCATCGCTTTTAGCTCACGAGGCTCCATATCGTTCAAATCGATTCGAATGGCGTGGGTTGCTAATTCAGCACACCATTGGAAGTCACCGTTATCACAAGCATCAACCGCAAAATCCATCATCTTGTCTTTGCCGCCAACCATCGCAACATAACGCTGAGATGCTTCAACTGAGTAAGTTGGGTTAAGTGTTGTTGGGTCACCATCAAACCAGCCCATTTCACCAACAAAGATTTGTTTTGCTGCGTGACGAATAGATCCGTAGAAGTCACCTAACCAAGGATGGTTAACTAAGTGCTCAGGTAAGGTGATTTGACGGATTAAATCTTCCTGTGTCGCACCATCGTTAATGGCTTTGATAGATTGGTCATAGGTAAATTGAATCGCGTCACGATAAGACGTTAAAGTGTCATCTACATGGGCAGCACCATTAACTGGGCGGCCGTGAGATAACATCATAGTGTTCGCTTTGTACTCACGCAGCATATCAACACCTGGAAACCAAACACTTGGGTCGCGGTACTGGGTGCCACGAATAGTGTGTAAGTTCGGGAAACTCTCACCTTGGATGACTTCAGAACCAAACAGCATGTCAAATTCAGGGAAGTAAGCAGTGATTTCATCAGAAGCTTCTGAAGGTACATGTTTAAATTCTACTTTCACCCCTTCAATTTCCATTTCTAACTTACCAAACATTCCTTCAACTAAGGTATTTGGCTTAATTAAGCTGTGCTCACGGATTTCAAAGTCAGGGCCTAAGCCGCCATTAATACGGCCGCCTTCTTCAACATTAAGTAAAGTGCCTAATGAATAATCAACGCGGAAACCAAGTGCTGGGCCGGTGCCGCCCATAGAGCCTTTAACCACGTTTTTCATAAAGGTATCGTGGGCAATAATTTTAGCGTTTTCTACACCTTCAATACCGCGAACACCAGCGTAGTGATCTGGATGCCAGTGAGAATACATCACAGCTGCAACAGGTTTTTCGTTGCCAGTCACTTTACGAAAATCAGCCATTACAGCTTGCATTTTGTCCACTGACTCAACAGGGTCAAAAATCAATAACCCCTTGTCACCATCAACAATCATCGGCGACGTTAAGCCATAACCATAGACTTGATAAAATTTGTCTTTATAAACAAATAAGCCTTTGTCCATTTTCTTTGAGTGAGCAGTTAACTGTGGGTGAACCTTGTCAGATTCAGCGTCAAAGGCGTCATTGCCGCCAGTTGGAATGAAAGTCATATCTTGGGTATCACCGTGCCAAAAATGAGTGGCACCTGAGTTTTCTCCCAAGTAATAATCATGAGAAAGCGTTGGAATATCGACACTCACACCATCAAACCTATGTTGATGTGCATCAGCTGCAAGTGTTGTGCTTGAAAAAGAAGTAGCTAAAAGAACAGATAACGTAATGATAGATCGTTTCATATAAACCTCGTTTCATAATTATCAATATTTGATGGAGGTATCGTATATAAATACTGCAGAAGTTAGCTGATATATGATATAAGTTAACTTATATCAAGAGCAATAATGACACTTGAGTTAAGAAATGAAGCATTCAGATTACAGTCTTATTCCGACCTTTGTAGCCATAGTCGAAGAGAAAAGTTACACCAAAGCAGCCAAGCGTTTAGGCATTAGCCAATCGGCTGTCAGCCAAGGCGTGACAAGGCTTAAAGAAGTTTTTAAAGACCCGCTTTTTATTCGAAGCAGCCATGGTGTTGAACCCACTCAGTTTGCTTTTGATATCTATCCAACATTGGCAAGCGCGGTGGAAAATATCGCCTATACCATGCCCGAATTTAAAAAGTTTGATCCGCTAAAATGTGACAAACAATTTGTTATTTCGTCATTAAGTGTATTCGGTTATACCCTGCTCCCTGAGCTTGCAGCCTTAATGAGCCATGAAGCGCCATTAGCCAGTGTCAAAGTCGAACCGCTATTTAACCATGACCTCACCAATATCCTGCGTTCACAACAATGCGACTTAGTCATTGAGGCGCACTCGAATCAACACAGTGATTTACGCTCTAAAGTCATTATGAAAGACAACCTGTGTGTGATGTGTCGTAAGGAGCATCCAAGGTTCAAAGATAATAAAATCACCATTGAATCTTTCCTCGCAGAAAAACATGTGATTCATTCTCAATTAGATCAAAAAGACGGTTATTTGATGGGACGTGGGTTAAAAGATGAAAGCACTTTAGGGAAACGACAAATCGCATGGCAAGCTAGCAGTATTATTGAAATGCTTCCAGTGATTGAGCAATGTGATTACATCTCCATTTTACCGCAGCGATTAGTCGATAAATACGTTGATGTATTCAACCTCAAACAGCTCGACGCCAGTTTTTTACAAGATCCAGTGGAAGTCGCCATGTACTGGCATTCATCCAGAACCAATGACCCAAGCCATAAATGGCTACGTAACCAACTTGAAAAAGCGACCAAAAAATACAATAAAATCTAGAGGTGAATTTGAGCCGCCTTAAAGCTCTTAATTGTCTGATATGAAAATATCAGCAATATCCCTCATCCCATGATTAGTTATGCGATATTCTGGTTAGAAGCTTTCCGCAAAACTTATAAAGATATTTGGGCTTGATCACTCGATGACGAAGATGCGATTAATTCCTATCTCACCGAAGCAATGAATATCAACATTGCTCAAAGTTTGTTTGCTAGGAATGCCAATACGTCGACTTCAATTTACTGAATAATTATCTGTCCATTCGGGTAATAAGCGTGTGTTCGTCATCCACAAAAGCAACATAGCCGCCGTGATAGATAAACACCCGACCACGCCCTTCAACTATGCAAGCAAGCTGTGGGTTCAAATCTTCTTCGTTATCGTGACTTTGAAAGGTTCCCGTGTCAGTGATTACGCCGCTGAATGTAGGCAAATATCCATAACTGCGCTTCGCTTGATCAATCAGGCTCAATTCGCTGGCGCTTGAGAAACAAGAAGGGATAGCGCCTGCTTCTTCAATAAACATCGTTTTCAGTTCTTCAAAAGCGGTAATCACCAGCCAGTCGATGCCGTTAACATGATGGATAAACATAGAGTGTCTCGTTAATTCTGATGCAAAGATTTTATCACTATCAGGGGAGAACCTAGTAGCGGTTTAGTTACTAAAGCGCGTCATTCTGTGCCATTTGGGATATTCACTAAGCCATTATTTGGTAAATCAACATTCTGTTGCATAGTTAATATCAGTTTTAGACATATGGAATTTACACTGGATTTCCAAACTCCGTTTGGATTAACGTCATGGGGTTCTCTGCGTTTCCAAACTCCGTTTGGATTAACGTCGTGGCGCTTCGCCCACACCAGGGTCAAGGGGGAAAGCGCTTGTCCCCCTTAACAAGCCCTCAGCGCCCCTAACGAAAAATGCTGAAAAGCGCATGGTTTTCGATGGGGATTGATCCAGCTTTAAACTTCGTTTGTTGCTAACTTCAGACTTATTCGAAAATGCTAACGCTTCCGATGGTGCATCCATGCACCGCGAAAGCTATGCTCACATCCGTGTGAGCATCACGCTATTTTCTTCAACGTCCTCAATTCAAATTGAGTCTATTAGCTGAATAGATTTTTGGTCTTTCTAGCTTTTTTAGTTGCCACAAATTCAGTCAAATCGAAGAGGTAATAAACCCAGTGTAGATGCAGCAGCGAGCTTCCAAAACATGGCGAAGTTTCATTGTTTGAAACGCTCTGAGCGAGAGGAAGGGATGCCGAACTGGCCGTTTATCATGGATGTTATTTGTTTTGGCAGAGCTTACAGGGACGTACTTGCAGCGTCTCGCAGTTGTATCTGCACATAAGCCTGCGGCAGGCAATTGGTTAAGCTGAAGTTATGGACTACTGAAAAAATAGCCAATATAAATGAAGTATAGAATTGATGGACTTAAAACGTTTTTGCCCTGAAACTTCTGCAGATACCTGTATATCTACACAGTTATAATTAAAATGCAGCATTTGACAGCATTTGCTTCTCGTTATGTAAAAGCAAAAATTCTCGATTTATTCAAACGAACAAACTTATATCATTGAAATATATGTATTTTACATTTGAGAAAGTTTACATAACGACCCAACATAATTCTCGGTTATCTCAATTCTCGTTTTTATCCACTATTTAGTCGATTGCTTTAAATTATTATGGCTGATAAATTATTAAAAAATAAAGATAAAAAGCAGATGGTTTCTGGTAAATAGTTTAAGGGTGTTTATCGGAATTCTCGCTAATAAGCTGTTAGGTTTCAGAGTGTCACTAAATAGGGATATGTTATGACATCAAATGAGTGGATCACTTTATTATTAAGCACAAATGGCTTTACTTTGGCGGCATCTATTTATGCTTCTAACATGATTGTAAAAAGATCAGAATTAAAAGCTAAAGAAGGTGACAGATTAAGAGATGCAACAATTGAAAATATAAAGCAATCAGAAGAAAAATTAGAGCGTGATGTTTCACAGTTGACTAATAAAGTAACTACTTTAGAGGAAAAAGTAGATTTGCTAAATGTGGACATAAAAGAACAAAGCGCAACTATATTTAAACTTAAAACTGACGCTCAAAGACTTCGTAGTATCACTTTAAAGCATAAGTCTCTAATTCGAACTTTTGAAGATACGATTAATAAGCAATTCGATGACATAGATGCCTTAGAAAATAAATTACTTAAAATCGCTACGAATTTAACTGAAACCCAAGGTGCAAACTCTGAATCATTCATGGCTATCAAGTCGGAATTAAGAAGTATTACTAGAGCAATAGGCACTGTAAAAATGTCTATGAAAAAATTACAAGGTAACGTGAAAACTAAAAGGGCATTGTTAACCCGAATGGAAGAAACCTAACAAGAAGTTGAAAAAGATTCTGCAAGTTGTCGCGGTTTTTGCAGAGACCCGCAAAAACAACGCGCTAACTTGCCTCACTTATTAACTCGGCGTTACACTCATACCTGTCCAAAAGTCAGTTAACAATGCTCGTGACATCTTTCTTCAATTTCCCTACTACTCGCTTATAAGAGAGCTGTAGCTGTAATGTCAAAGCAGTGAAAACAATGAAGCTAAAACCTACCATTTAAGCGAGCATCATTTTGCTCGTTTAGATAACTTAATATACATAAACAAAGATAAAAAGATCACTAAACCACCCGCCAGCTTTTGAACTTCAACCGCCTCTCCCAGCATCAATACACTCAACATTAATGTCCAAATCGGCTCTAGGATCATGATGAGTGCCGCTGTTTCCATGTTCACCGAGTATTGTCCTAGTGTTTGCAGTAAATAACGCATCGATGTGGCAAAGACTGTCGATATAACAAACCACGCCAGTAAGGTGCTGTTTAGCTCAAAAGCGGCGGGTTGTGTAAAGAGCACATAAATACCGCCCACGAGACCAACGGTAAAGAGCTGTAAACAAATGGAATCTAATGGCTTTATACGACTACTGATTTTTTTGTTTAATACAAAATGCACCGATAAAAGTGCTGATGCAAATAAAAAGTACCACTGAGATTCATCCACCTGCCAACCATTGGTCAAGGTCATCAACATCATCCCCACTACGCTGAGTGGCAGTGCGTACCAAAAGGCTTTGTTGGGCTTAATCTTAAACAATAACCATGCTGTCATCGGTGCGATGATCATCGCTAAGCTCATGATAAATGCCCCTTCCGATAAACTTGCAGTCACAGATACCGCGTGTACCCATACCAGCAGAGCTAACCCCAAAAAGACGCCGACACCGCAGGCTAATAAAACTTGCTTAGCCCTAAGTCGCCATAAACTTTTATAACAAAATGGCAGCAGCACTAGACTTGCCAGCAAAAAACGACTCGCAATAAAACTTTCACCGGGCATTTCAGCGACCACAATTTTCGAGGCAATCCAGCCAAATGCTGCCAACAAGGTGGCGATAAATAAAAACAATGCTCCGCGCATAAAAAGACTCTTAATGGCTGGGGCTGTTGATCTTTCAAGGTTATTTTGTCGCAAGTTTTGGATGCATCTTTGTGAATAAAAGGTGACTAGATGACTAGATGACTAGGCATCAAGGCATCCATCTCAATTAAAACACTTTTAATTCGAACAAAACTTAACCAGCAAAGTTCAACAGGCCCTAGTGACGAATAATAAACTGAGGTTGTTATAAACGATAAAGACTCAGCTGACGAACAATGAATCAATAAACTGTGAAATCAACAATTATATCAAGTTTGTGTTAATTCATTTGTCAGTAATTGTGTGGCGTATTAAACATAAAAAAGCAACCTTGCATCTGCAAGGTTGCTTTTTATTAGTCTATGTTAGCCTAAATACGACTGGGTTAACTAACCAGTAATTTTCATGATGGGCTGTATTCAGGGTAATCTGTTAGGCCTTTTTCATCGCCGCCAAATAAGGTAGCAGGGTCGTGTGCCGCTAACGGATAGCCATGCTTAATTCTATTCGGTAAATCTGGGTTTGATACAAACGGACGACCAAAGCCAATCATGTCAGCTAAGCCATCATCAATGGCGTCTCCGCCCTTTTCAGCATCATACTTACCCGCATAAATTAATACCCCTTTATAAGCTTCACGAACCGCGATTCTAAATTCGATTGGCGTTTCAGGCGCGTCATCCCAGTCAACTTCGGCAATATGCAGATATACAATGTTGTGAGTCTCTAATAATGCTGCAGCTGCGGTGTAAGTCTCGACCGGTGTTGCATCAACGGTGCCATTAAGCGAGGTAAACGGCGCTAAACGCACGCCTACTTTATCAGCCCCGATAGCATCAACCATGGCGGCAACCACTTCACTTAAAAAGCGCAGGCGGTTTTCAATCGAGCCACCATATTCATCAGTGCGGTTGTTGGCTTCTGAATCGATAAATTGATTAATCAAATAACCATTAGCAGCATGCAGTTCAATACCATCAAAACCTGCTTCAATCGCATTTAGCGCCGCTTGACGGTACTCAGCAATAACAGCTTCAATATCAGCTTTAGTCATTGCACGCGGCTCAACCACATCAACAAAGCCTGGTGCGTTAGTGCCATCATCAATAAACACTTTCACATTTTCAGCTTTCAGCGCTGACGATGAAATCGGTTGCTGACCACCAATATTTTCAGGATGCGTCACACGGCCTACATGCCATAACTGAGCGAATATCACTCCGCCTTTAGCATGTACTGCGTCAGTGGTTTTCTTCCAACCAGCAATTTGCTCGGCTGAGTAAATCCCCGGCGTCCACGCATAACCTTGACCCATTGCTGAAATTTGCGTGCCTTCGGCGACGATCAATCCTGCTTGCGCACGTTGAGCATAGTACTGCGCCATCATGTCATTGGCGACATTGCCTGGCTGTGATGCACGTGAGCGTGTCATTGGTGGCATGACGATACGATTATTTAGGGCATGTTCACCTAACTGTATCGTTTGAAATAGTGAGTCTTTCATGGGAATTCCTTAAAATCGAAAACAGCAAAAATAATCTGAAAGCAAATATGATGACGTTAATCTAATTGGATTAATTCAATCTGATATTTGTCAGGATCTGTAATAAAGGCGATATGAGTTTCGCCGCCTTTAACTGGGCCTGGCTCACGAGTGACATTACCGCCCAATGTTTTAATCTTGTCGCAAGCGGCATAAATATCATCAACACCTAAGGCTAAATGACCAAAAGCATTACCCATTTCATATTCATTGGTGTCCCAATTATGGGTTAACTCGATTGTGGTGCCACCTTGCTCATAACCGACAAACACTAAGGTGTAGCGATAGTCTTTATTCTCGTGACGCTCAAGTACCTTCATACCCAACACATTCGTGTAAAATTCGATAGAGGCATCAAGATCAGCGACGCGTAACATTGTGTGTAAAAATTTCATAATTTGCCTTACAAAGTTGGCCTCAAACAAAAGTCATTAAGCTTGTTGCTTGAGTGTGCCTCAATGGAATAACATCATTTTACGCCTATCAAATATAAAAATATAATTAGCATTTATTCTTATAATCATAATTTTTTGTTATCAAACGAGACATTCAAATAGCAGAAAAAATCACTTAAATTGTGCCTGCGATATCAATGGATCCCATGGGATCATTTCACTACACTGTAGCTAAGGTTTAGATCGGAGTGGTTTATGTTTTTAACGTTTGATGTGTTTGGCAAAACCATGGCGGTATTGCGTAAAAACGAACAATGGCAATTATTTTTAGATTCAGGAACGGGATTGCGATCTAGGATTTATGATGTTGTGATCCCCGCCGATTTAACAGAATCTGAACTGGATAAGTATTTAGCGGATATCTTTCATGAGAATGCCAAAGGTAATCAGCTAACTGTAAGCCGCATTAAGTAATTCTTTATCTTGGTTTGCTACAACAGATTAATCATTAATCTATCTTGATTTCGCCAGTGCCCTCTTCATTGCTCAGATAACAAACTATGCCACAAACCCTTACCAGTGCTAGGTTTCAGCCATTTAATTAGGATGGTCGGTCACCTGATTTTTTAATGCGCTAGCGTTGTTGGATTACTGTTCGCTATTGAGCTAATTACGTTTAATTATTTGTCAGCTCGACATTTATGTAGGGTATTTAACCACTCGATAAATTGACTTATTTGAACTGGCCACTGAATATTACACGCAAAAAAAAGCGAACCATTGGGTTCGCTTTTTTAGTTAAATGCGCGCTCACATAGCCCAAAGGCAAGCTTGAATAAATCAGCTATGCATAGGCATGTAAATAAGCCAATTGGACAGGGTTTCTAAGGGCTTTAGGTCTGATATTTTGCACTTCAGCAACCACTTTATCTACTGGCCAGCCTTGAGCTAATAAAATCAATCCAATGACCAAACCTGTTCGGCCAGTTCCGCCTTTACAGTGCACAGCGATTTTGCCTTTATTGGCAATCAGCGCCAAAATTTGCGATCGATATGTTGCCCATGCAGCTTCAAAATCATCACTCGGTACTGCATCATCAAGGATCGGAAGTTGCGCCCAAACGATATTATTATCGCTGCACACAGTCGGTAAAGATTCAGCGTTATTAACAGCCATTTCTTTATCAAACATCAGTGTCAGTAACATATCTGTGCCGGCTTGCTTTAATGTGCCAACAGAGTCAGTCAACGACGCCTCTTTGGTGCCAGGGCAAGGTGTAAAAATCAGCTGAGCACCGTTATCCAAAGTTAATGCATCAAACGGATGTGTCGACATAATAAGTTCCTATAAAAAGTCATGCTAATACTACCAAGCTTACTTAATCATTTAGGCTAGGTGAACAGTATCCTTCAAATTTACTTTACAAATATTACTGCAATCGGCTCGAAACATTAACTTTACTGTTGGCATTAGAAGACAAAATCTTCATATCGACTCATAAGCAACAGCTGAAACATAGCAACGAGAAAACTAGCGATTAATCTCGTTTACCTTGCAACTTGTGCAGTTTTCTAAATACATCACTAAACCGTTAACTTACTGTTTTTAGATATTAAAGACTTGCCAATGTAAATTACTGCAAAGAACAACAGGATATTGGCCAAATATTGATCTAGATTTATAAAACGCCAAAACAGCCGTATACAATAATTCCGCTTTGAAATATTTCTTACTGTGTTTACCCCACTCTAAAAGGTATAACGCAAGTACGGCTTCAAAGTCAGCTTTAACATGTAGGCTCAGCCATCTGTTAACTAGCCGAGCCTGTATAACCGTTTAATTTCTCTGTCTTTTTTAATGGTAACAACGATTTAAGTACGTTCAATCAAGAAGTCACCCAGTTTAGTGGGAGTTCTTGATTATGTTTATCACATCACTCAGCAAGGAAATAGCGTAATGGATAGCTCAAAGTCAGCCGGAAAATGCCCTGTCATGCATGGGGGCAACACCAATCAACAAAGCCAAGATCAGCTATGGTGGCCCAAGTCGCTTAACCTCGATATTTTGCATCAACACGATACTAAAACCGATCCTATGCCCAACAGTTTTAGTTATGCCGATGCGTTTAATGCATTAGATTTAGATGCAGTTAAGCAAGATTTAATTGAGCTAATGACCAGCTCACAATCCTGGTGGCCGGCCGACTGGGGACATTATGGTGGCTTGATGATCCGCATGGCGTGGCACTCAGCTGGGACATACCGTATTGCCGATGGGCGCGGTGGCGCAAGCCGCGGTAACCAGCGCTTTGCTCCTTTGAACAGCTGGCCTGATAACGGCAATTTAGATAAAGCCCGCCGCCTACTTTGGCCAATTAAAAAGAAGTATGGCGACAGTTTATCTTGGGCAGATTTAATGATTCTTGCTGGTAACATGGCTTACGAGTCAATGGGCCTTAAGATGTACGGTTTTGCTGGCGGACGGGAAGATATCTGGAGTCCAGAGAAAGATATTTTCTGGGGCGCTGAAAAAGAATGGCTCGCCTCCAGTGATAACGAAAATAGCCGTTATTCTGGTGAGCGAGATTTAGATAATCCATTAGCAGCGGTCATGATGGGGCTGATTTACGTTAACCCAGAAGGGGTCGACGGTAAGCCAGATCCAATTAAAACCGCCCATGATGTTCGCATCACCTTTGCGCGTATGGCCATGAATGATGAAGAAACCGTCGCTTTAGCGGCTGGCGGTCACACTGTGGGTAAATGTCATGGTAATGGCGATGCAGCGCAATTAGGCCCTGAGCCAGAAGCGGCTGAAATCGAAGATCAAGGTTTTGGTTGGCTCAATAAACAAAACCGTGGGATAGGCAGTGACACTGTCACCAGTGGTATTGAAGGCGCTTGGACAACAAATCCTACCCAGTGGGATAACGGATACTTTCACCTGTTATTAAACTACGATTGGTGGACAACCAAGAGCCCAGCTGGTGCATGGCAATGGGAACCAGTCAATATCAAACCTGAAGATATGCCAGTTGATGTTGAAGACCCAACTAAGCGCCATAATCCGATCATGACCGATGCCGACATGGCATTAAAATTTGATCCTGAATATCGAAAAATTGCCGAGCGCTTTTATAACGATCCCGACTACTTTGCCAAAGTGTTCACCCGAGCTTGGTTTAAACTTACTCACAGAGATCTTGGCCCTAAAGCTCGCTACTTAGGTAATGATGTGCCAAATGAAGAGCTAATTTGGCAAGACCCAATCCCTAGTAATCCTCATACTCTCAGTGAAACTGAAATTAATGGGCTTAAAGCGGCTATTTTACAAAGTGAGTTAACGGCGGCTGAACTCATTACTACCGCATGGGATAGCGCCAGAACCTATCGTGGTTCTGATAGACGTGGTGGTGCAAATGGCGCTCGTATTCAACTTGCGCCGCAAAACCAATGGCAAGGCAATGAACCTGAACGGCTTAATAAAGTTCTCGCGGCATTAGCAGCGATTAAAGCACAAAAGAATTCATCCATTTCGATGGCTGATTTAATTGTGTTAGCCGGTAGCTGCGCTGTTGAACACGCAGCTGCTCAAACAGGCGTTAATGTGTCAGTGCCATTTAGCCAAGGTCGAGGTGATGCAACCGCTGAAATGACAGACGCTGAGTCATTCGATGTTCTTGAGCCCATTCATGATGGCTTTAGAAACTGGTTAAAGTCTGACTATGTTGTGACCGCTGAAGAGCTATTGTTAGAGCGCAGTCAACTCATGGGGCTTACTGCAGCAGAAATGACGGTATTAATTGGTGGCATGCGAGTATTAGGCACCAACTATGGCGGTGAAACTCATGGCGTGTTCACTGATAATGTCGGTAAGCTAACTAACGACTTTTTCGTTAATCTCACTGATATGAACTACGCTTGGAAGCCTGTTGCTAACAACCTCTATCATATTGTTGAACGAGAAAGTGGGGTTCAGAAGTGGACTGCGACACGTGTTGACTTAGTCTTTGGTTCTAATTCCATCTTACGTGCTTATTGTGAGCATTATGCGCAAGATGATAATAAAGCCAAGTTCGTCAATGACTTTGTTGCCGCATGGGTCAAAGTGATGAATGCCGATAGATTTGATTTATAATTTATTGGATTAAGCTACCCGCGCGAGCCCCCTTATGCTCGCGCGGGTTCTATTCTCTAAGGACAGTATTCAGTAAAGCTAGTATTCTCGTAAAGATAGTATTCTAGCGCAGATAGTATTAACCGTTATCTTGTTTAACCATAATCTAATACCTCTCAATATATCCTGCTAAACCGTTTTAAAAATTCACTAAAGTGCCAGTTTCATTAAGTTGATTCATCACAATATAAACCCTACAGAAAGGGCTAATGCTCCTGCTGCAATACTAATGAGTGATGGGACTTTTAATTGCGGTAACTGCAGTGTAATCACCACCCCACTGATAATGCTAAATGCTAAACTTATCCCAAACAGGATAGAAAATACTTTGAAAAAAGACCCAGCAAACCCTTTATGAATAATTAATAATTGCATCAAAAAGTCATGTTCTTTGATGTGAATTTCTAAAGTATTCGGATCATCAGTCTTGGCTAAAATCACCTCTTGTCGATGCCCGTACCAATCATGCACGCCTTCCCAATAATAATCTTCTGGCAGCGGTAAATGTGACTTCCCTTCTAAGAAGTTAACCACAAACTTTTTAGCACTTTGCTCGTTATCAGGCCAGCCTTCAGTTGTTGGCACAAAGTATTCGATATCTTTGCTGACTTCACCTTTAATATCAAAAAAGTACAACATACCTGTGATGATATAAATCAGGGTAATGGGCAGAAAAAAACACGCAATATAACCGTGTAACTTCATCCATAACAATCGTGTTTTTGCTTTCATTCTTGTCACCTATCAAACTAAAAAACGGTTATGGCAAACGCCATAACCGCGACAGTCATTTAAACAAAATTAAAATTGATAACTTAGCGACACTCTGATGTCACGACCAGCTTCATACAAACCCGCTACGCCTTCCCAGCCAGGAATATCGTTATAATCGCCGACACTCGAATGGTCACGATAGTGCTCATCAAATAAGTTTTGAACCGCAAGGTTTACTTTAAGTTGATCACTGTCTAGTGGTAGCCATTGCACATAAATATCATGGACGTCATAGCTTGGTTTATCGATAAACTGTGTCTGATCGATCCAGCCGATCTCAACGCCTCGTTGCAACACTTCGATATTGTTCAGATCATCAACATACATGAAGTTCCAGCCTAGCTCCCAGCTATCAGATAATAGGTAGCTGACATTTAATCCCCATGTATCACCACGGGCATTGGCTAAACCAATATGCTCATAGCCTTCTACGGTATTGCCGTTTAGCTCAGAATCATTGTTACTGTAACTAGCAACAACATTCAGGCCGTCATACCAATAGTTTGCCTTCAGCTCAAAACCTTGCATTTCAAGCTCGCCGACATTTTCATAAAATACACCACGGCCAATTTGATCTAATATCACATTATCAATATTACTTTGATAAACCGATGCAGTTACTTGCCAATGGTTGTCGCTGTAGGTTAAGCCTATTTCAGTATTGTCCACTTCTTCCGCTTTTAAATCAGGATCTATTGATACCCAATCTGGCGCTTGCTCTAAGGTAAAGGCATCGCCGACTTCTTTGCCGCGCATGGCTTCTGCATAACCAACAGTTAATAACCAATTATCATTAAACTGATAATTCAAACCAATATTTGGGCTAACACCGTCACTGTCGGTTTCATTTTGATAAGTGGTTTGCTCTAAGTCATATTGATCGTAACGTACACCCACACTCAACAATAAAGCATCGGTGATTTGCCAATGGTCTTGGATGTAAATACCCAGTACTTGGCCTTCTTCTTCGAATTTACCGACACTGGCATCCCATGCCCAATCTTGCCAGATAGCATCCTCTGCTAAGTATTCACTAGAGACTTCGTCTTGGCGCAGCTCAAATCCATAGGTCAAGGTATGACTGCCAACTAGCGATACATTGCGAATATCAAAACCATAGGTCGTCATGTCTCCACCGTATTTCCCCCAGCGATCGTACCTGTCTTGCTCAACGCTAGCACTGGTATGGTATAAGCTGGTTTCAAGGTTCACATATCGGTTAAGGTTAAATTGATGGTTCAGCACAAAGGTGGTTCGATCACCTTCGATAGGAAATAAAGTGTCGCCCTCTAATGTCGGCCAGTTTGGACGTGCGCCAAAGTCACCTTGTTCATTACGCTGCTCAACACTGATGCTCAGTTGCTGATTTTCAGTTAACTCACCATTCAGTTTGAAAAAGCCTAATTGCTGCTCAGCTGCCGTGCCAAACAACTCGTTACCAGCACCGTCTTCCATGTTTTCTCGATCAACATAAACATAAGACCCCATAGCGCCCCAGTTATCCGTCAATCTGCCATATAAAGTCCCGCTGGCTTGATAACCATCATTGGTGAAATAACCCCCTTTAACTGTGCCACCAAAGCGTTCATCAGCTGCAAGTAGATCATCAACATTTTTGGTTTTAAAGCGAATGGCACCACCTATCGCTCCTGCACCACTGGTCGCTTCACCAGCGCCCGCTTGCACATCGACTTCTTTTAATAATTCAGGGGAAATAGCCACACGGCCTATGTGATGAAATAGTGTTCCCGTTTGAGGAGCACCATCGACGGTAATATTGAGTAAGGTATCTTCAAGACCACGGATATAGATTTTTTGCGCAATCCCAACTGAGCCACCGACAGATACAGAAGGCACAAGCCTAAAAATATCTGCAAGATCATTTGCTTGAAACTTTTCTAGTTCTTGCGGTGTAATGACGGTGTTAGTGGTTTGTCCTACCACTGTCATTTTCTCTATCGAGGCTAAGCTTTGCTCCTCTTCAGATTCAACCGCAATGGCTTGGGGGCCAAATGTGGCTAGCGCAACGGCTACTACCAATGGTTTAAGCGTCATTGGTGATCTAGTGTTTTTCATAATTCGCCTTTATCTACATCCAAAAGTTAATGCGAATTATTATCATTTACTAACATTTACGATAGTACTTTTACAATTGTTACATTTGCACAATATCCACTTCGTTATAACTGAGCCACAACTGAGCCGTTAGCTCCTACAATGCATGCATAAAGCGTTAGCACTTAAGCTTTACACTTTAGGTAAGACAACTGTCATACAAAGCCCACCATCGATACGATTATCTGCTGTGACTTGACCTCTGATTGCCAATAGCTGCCTTTTAGCCAAGGCTAAACCTAATCCGAATGAGCTACCATCACGCTCTCGTGATTTATCGACTCTGAAAAAAGGATTAAAAATGGTGTTCAATAGATGATGTGGAACCCCAGGCCCTTGATCTTCAATAGTGATTAGATATTGATATCCATCATCTTTAAGCTTCACCATCACACTTTTTCCATTGGGTGTATAACGCAGTGCATTACGAAGAATATTCTCGATTGCCTGACCTGCCGCGCGGTGACTTGAGTGCTCAATCAATGCGCTTGCGGGGAGTTCACATTGAATGTCCACTTTCGGGAATTCAAACTTAGCATCATCAATGACCACATCAAGTAAGTCAGTTAACTCCAGTGATTCACTTTGAAGTTTGGGCTGCTCATTCTCAAGCCATGCAAGGGTTAAGGTGTCTTCTACTAGCTTACGAATATGTTTCGATTCTCGGCTAATGCGATCAAAATGCGCCGAAGGTGCTGAGGTTTCGGCCGATGCTAGCGCAATATCTAAGCGTGTTAATGGGGTACGCAATTCATGGGATAAATCCGCAATAAGTTGCCGCTGGCTAATTAATTGCTCCCCGATGCGAATGGCCATTTGATCAAACGCGAGGGCTAAATCAGCAAACTCGTCATTTCGGTTTCCCATCAAGGTCGCAGCTCTAACATCATAATCACCTGCACTAAAATGACGAGTGGCTAATTGCATTTGTTGTAACGGCCGCATGATGTAGCGATAAAGAAAATACGACAATAAGGCTAATAAAATCGTTGGCACAATGATTTGCATTGTAGCCTCTGTATATTGCCAATAGGTACCGGGTCGCATTCTATTAGGGAGTTGGATCAGTAAACTCGTTTGACCTTGGCTAAATGGCAACTCCATTACTGGGTTTTGTTCAAAATATAAATGGATTTTCCAATCCACGCTGCGCCCTAAGTTATACCCGGTATAAAAACGCTCTTTTAACTTATCTCCGGCGATATGCTCGATGTCATAGCTGGCAATGGTAACCCAAGTATTTTCTTGAGTTTGTAGCTCATTTAACCAAGCGTTTAATTTATCTAAATCACCTGCTTGATAAAGCTGTTCAGCTTTTTCTCCCCACTGGGTTAGTTGCTGGCGATCTTGCAGCGCCAGTAAACTCATCCCTTCTTCTGTTCGAGTAGTGAGATGGTTAATTAAGTAAAATAGCGCAACAACGCCCGTGGCAATGACTAAGCAAAGCTTCCAAAATAATCGACGATTCATATGCAGCAGTATCCTTTTCCATGACAGGTGGTAATACGCTGGCCGGGGCCTTGAGCTTGATTAATTTTTTTTCGCACACGGCTTAAATGCATGTCTAAACTGCGGTCATAAGCGCTAATACTGCGATTTAGCACTTTTTGATACAGGTAAGCTTTACTGAGCACTTCACCTTGATTCAGCATCAATTCCCATAAGAGCTTAAATTGAATCGGGGTAAAATCGAGGATCAGGCCATCTACTGCAACCTGTTGCGATTTGGCATCAACTAATAAGTTTTCAAGGGTCATTTGCTGCAATAGCACAACCCTGTCTTCGGGTGAGCTGCGTCTTAATAACGCCTCTATACGAAAGAGTAATTCTGTCGTGCTAAAAGGTTTAGCCACATAATCGTCAGCGCCTTGACTAAAGCCTTGAATCCGCTCTTGCTCAGCCCCCTTTGCCGTCACCATGATCACTGGAGTTTGAGAGGATTTTCGTAAAATATTAAGTAATGAAAAGCCATCTCTTTTAGGGAGCATGACATCTAATAAAATAAGCTGATAATGATCTGACGATGCTTTAATTAATCCTGTTTCACCATCAAAACATTGCTCAACTTCATATCCTTTTTGGCAAAGAAGCTCTGCCAGTTGATTGTTTAATTCTTGGTCATCTTCAATGATAAGTATCGTCACGTTATATCCATAATCACTGGTTAAATAAAAGCCATTATTTAGTCAGTGTATTTCATCCGCTATAGGTAACTCTATAACTGACAATGTAAATAATGATAATTTAAGAGAATTAGAAATAACAAATAGATAATGGTGCGACAAAATAACAGGCGTGTGAGAGTGTGGTATAGAGTTAGCTGGATACTGGCTAATTGCTAACGGCTAACGGCTTTAGTATCCTTTTAAAATTCCTCGTTAAACCGATGGTCAGCACTACTGATAGTAACTGACCACCCAGTTTCATATTATGAATGAGCAATGTATTGCCATTCATTTTTGATGCAATCTATTGAGCAGCCAATTTACGCGCTTGATGCAGTTTCTTATAGCTTTCAATCAAGCGTAAATGAGGCTCAATGCCTTCAAGGTTGATGCTGGTTTCAGTTAGGCCATAGAATCTCACTTCACCTGTTACGCTACCAACCACATTTTGCATCACTTCTTCGCCGAACATACGGGTAAAGTTATGGATAAAGTGCTCAAGTTCCAGCTCTTCATCTAACTCAACTTCTAATACAGCATTAACAGCTTGATAGAATAAGCCACGCTCAACCGTATTATCGTTAAATTGCAGGAAGTCTTCGACTAACTCAAGGGCTTCTTCAAGAGCACCTAATGCAAGGTAAATTAAGATTTTTAACTCAATAATCGTTAACTGTCCCCAGACGGTATTTTCATCAAACACAATACCAATCATGGTGCGAATGTCAGTGTAGTTATCTTGCTGACTTTCATCTAAACGGTTAACCAAATCCACCAGCTCTTCATCAGATAAACGATGCAGATTTAAAATATCTTCACGATAATCTAAGGCTTTATTGGTGTTATCCCAAATCAGGTCTTCCACAGGGTAAACTTCAGAAAAATCAGGGACCAACATACGACAAGCTGATGCACCTAACTGGTTAAACTCAGCGGTATACACCTCTTTACCTAAGGCTTCTAAGATGCCGAATAAGCCGTTTGCCTCTTCTTCAGATGTACCTGAGAAGTCCCATTCACAGAATTCATATTCTGAATTGCTGCTAAAGAATCGCCATGAAACCACACCGGTTGAGTCAATAAAGTGCTCAACAAAGTTCTCTGGCTCACTCACTGCCATGCTGTTAAATGTCGGCTTTGGCACGTCATTTAAGCCTTCAAAGCTGCGGCCTTGCAGTAACTCAGTAAGGCTGCGCTCTAATGCCACTTCAAAGCTTGGGTGGGCGCCAAATGAGGCAAATACGCCGCCCGTTTTAGGGTTCATTAAGGTCACGCACATCACTGGGAATTCACCACCAAGTGAGGCATCTTTTACCACGACAGGGAAACCTTGCTCTTCTAACCCTTTAATACCCGCAAGAATGCTTGGATACTTTTCTAATACGGCCATTGGTACATCAGGAAGGACAATTTCTTGCTCAATGATTTGGCGTTTAATGGCTCTTTCAAAGATTTCAGACAAGCACTGCACTTGGGCTTCTTGCAGGTTATTACCTGCGCTCATGCCGTTACTTAAAAATAAATTTTCAATCAGATTTGATGGGAAATAGACCGTTTCACCATCGCTGTGACGTGTGTAAGGAATCGTGCAAATACCGCGCTCAATATTGCCTGAGTTAGTATCAATCAAATGCGAGCCATTTAACTCTTCATCTGGGTTATAAATTTCAAGGGTGTACTCGTCTAAAATGCCTTGTGGTAAAGCATCGTCTTCTTCAAGTTCAAACCACTTTTCATTGGGGTAATGAACAAACTCGCTGTTGGCGATCTCGTTGCCAAAAAACTGATCGTTATAGAAGAAGTTATTGTTTAAACGTTCAATGAACTCGCCTAACGCTGAGCATAATGCACTTTCTTTGGTTGCACCTTTACCATTGGTAAAACACATTGGCGATGCTGCATCACGAATATGTAATGACCACACGTTAGGGACGATGTTGCGCCACGATGAGATTTCAATTTTCATCCCAAGATCAGCCAGCATCCCGGTCATATTTTTAATGGTTTCTTCAAGCGGTAAGTCTTTACCTAAAATGTAGGTAGACTCATCACCATCAGGTTGTCCCATTAGCATGGCGTTCGCATCACTATCGAGGTTTTCAACCGTTTCTATTTTAAATTCAGGGCCTGTTTGCACGACCTTTTTTACCGTACAGCGGTCAATGGAACGCAATATGCCGGTACGATCTTTCTCTGAGATATCATCAGGCAGTTCAACTTGAATTTGAAAAATCTGGTTGTAACGATCTTCAGGGTCAACAATGTTGTTTTGCGATAGGCGAATATTGTCGGTCGGAATATCACGTGCTTTACAATAAACCTTGATGAAGTAAGCCGCACATAACGCAGATGATGCAAGGAAGTAATCAAACGGACTTGGCGCTGAACCATCACCTTTATAGCGAATAGGCTGATCGGCCGTAACCGTAAAATCGTCAAACTTGGCTTCGAGCCTTAAGTTATCGAGAAAGTTAACTTTGATTTCCATTGAATACACCCACAACTTGCTTAGCTAATATGTTTAAATCAGCGCTAACGATCGCGCCTATCTATCGAATTGGGTGAATTATCGGTGTTTTTGCTCCATTAGTCTTGGATTAATTAAAATAAAACTCGATTGTGGCTGATTATCCGCTATTTTCCGCCATCAGCTACAATCAAATATCCAATGCTTGTACTGGCCTATCAACTTTGGCATAGCTCAAGCGTGATAATCTGGTCGTCGTATGATAACTATCAAGCCCCGACACAGCTGCGGTATTTATCGACTCGATATCAATATAACCATCATCTTTCACCGCGATGTTATCCACTAATACATGGCTGACTTCGCCAATCACCAATATCGTATTGTTGATAGTTAATGGCGTCATCTCCCGCACTGACAGCGAAAACTTTAGCTGGCTTTGTTGAACAAATGGCGCAGCAACTCCATCAATATAGGTTTCTGTAAGCCCTACTGCATCAAACTCTGAAATAGCATCATCGTACCTAGCCGAAGTTTGGTGTGCCTGCTGATAAATATCTGCCGATACGTGGTTAATGGTGTAAATCCCAGTGCGTTTGATATTGGCTAAGGTATTTCTGGGAACAGCTTTATTGTCAGCGTCGTTGATGTTTGCTTTTTTGAGGGTGTTTTTTGCTGGAGGCTGCACAGCGGTTGGGCGAATGATCATACCGACTAACGCAGGTGATGCGCCAATGTGAAACACCGAGCTTATCATCGCCAAATTAGTGATGCCTTGCTCGTCAATTGTTGCCACTAAATTGGCACTTTTAAACCCTGATAAGCTATTGATAAACCTTGCTCGTTGACGATCTGCAAAGCCATTAATGTCTGCTGAACTGAAATGCTTAATTGCCATAATATGGTGACGTTTCCTGTAAGTTGTAAAATAAATCCAAGCGAGACTGAGCCCTGATTTAAAGTAAAAGTTCTCGGTGCCAATGCGTTGAGACTGAGATTGAGATTGAGATTGAGACTGAGCATTAGACTGAGCATTAGATATTATCTAAATTGGCTAATAACCCGTGGGCATGCTTAAGTATACGAGCCCTGTCAGCCTCTGGTTTTTTAAGCCAATTGGCGTACACCATTCTAGTGCGAGGGTTGGCATTAAAACTGTGTTGATGCTTATCCATAAAGTGCCAATACATCGAGTTCAGCGGGCACGCATCCTCTGTGTCAATTTGATTCACCTTGTAGTGGCAGTCTGTGCAATAGTCGCTCATTTTTTTAATATAGTTACCGCTAGCGGCATAGGCTTTTGAGCCAACAATGCCACCATCAGCAAACTGGCTCATCCCTCGGGTATTGGGCATTTCAACCCACTCAATCGCATCAATATAAATACCTAAATACCACTGGTCTACTTCATCCGGATGAATGCCAGCAATCAGGCAAAAGTTACCCGTGACCATTAAACGCTGAATATGATGAGCATAGGCATAATCGAGGGATTGTTTAATGGCATGATGTTGACAATTCATCTTGGTATTAGCGTCCCAAAACCAACTGGGCAAAGCTTGGGTAGCATCTAAATGGTTTAACTGTTGATACTCGGGCATATTGGCCCAATACACGCCACGGACAAATTCACGCCAACCTAAAATTTGACGAACAAACCCTTCAATTTGAGCTATTGAGATGGCACCCTCTGCTTGGCGATAAGATGCAATCGCGGTGTCGACCACATGTTGTGGACTGAGCATTTTGCTATTAATGGCAAAGGATAGCCGAGAGTGGTATAGACTCCATTGTCGCTGAGAAAGCAAGGTATCAAGTTGGCCTGTCATCGCATCTTGAAATTGGCCAAAACGCACTAAACAAACGCGACAAAAATGCACTAATAAATCCTGTGCCTCCTGACGTGTTACTGGCCAAAGCAAGGTCTGTGACATGTTACCTATGGTGTGAATGTCATGGCGTTTTAGCCGTGCAATTATTTCGCTAACATCATGACTAAAGACTAACGCTTCGGGTACATGTTCAAAGTCGGCAGGAGTTAACTTTTTCCTGTTTTCAGCATCATAGTTCCATTGCCCACCTTCTGGATTGTCTCCATCCATCAGTAAATTAACGCGTTTACGCATCTTGCGATAAAAGTGCTCTAAACGGTGTTTCTTACCTGCTTTGAAGTACTCATTGAGCTCTGAATCAGATAAATAAAAGTGTTCAGTTTCGTAGGCTTGAGTCGTAACGCCTGTGTTGAAATGCATGTCATTCGCTAACTGCTCTCGCAGGCGATACTCATCAGGCCGCTGATACTCAAACTGTGTAGCTTGGTATTGCTCAATCAGGCTATGGAGTAATTCAGGTAAATCTGTAAATGACGCAGTGTCATCTAACGTTAAATAGCACACACGATGCCCAGCTTGCTGCAGTGCTTTAGCAAAGGCGGCCATTGCCGCAAAAAAAGCACACACCTTTTGCCCATGATGACGGGTGTAGTTTGTTTCTTGTTTTAGCTCAGCAATAACATATAAAGTCTCTGGACAGGTCTGGCGAAACCAAGAGTGTGACGCATTAAGTTGATCGCCTAAAATCAGTCGTAATCGATTGGCTGTTTTCATGACGTTTCCTTTTTAACTAATGGCTTATTAGCTAATTCAGCCTTAGTCAGTTTTGTATTCACGAGTAAGCTATTTGCGGGTAAGGTTTTCGCTAAGCTTGCATTAACTGATCGTCTTTCACCCGCACAGCGCTTAGAGCAGAACTTCACATTAGGCCAATCCCGTTTCCATTTTTTACGCCAGCTAAATGGTCGCTGACACACTAGACATATTTTGTCTGGTAAGGTGCTTTTTATCCCTTGTGATTTTCTCATCAACCCTGCCTAACATGTCGCTGCAACAAGCGTTGGGCCTCTTGCTTGACTTGAGGTCGGCTGCGCCATTGCCACAATAGGCTTTGCGCCGCTTTATAGCTTTGGCTTAGGTCGACGATTGGCTCAGGGTATTCAATACCGAGTTGCACTTGATGCATCATTTGCTCCATTGGTGACAACATCCAAGGTGAATGCACTAAAGGAGCTGGAATATCTTCCAGTTCAGGTAACCATTTTTTGACAAACTCGCCATCAGAATCTTTTTCGATACCTTGCTTTACAGGGTTATAAATCCGAATGGTATTGATGCCAGTAACCCCAGCTTGCATTTGGAATTGGCTGTAATGGATCCCTGGCTCAAAGTCTAAAAACAGCTGGGCAAGATGCTGCACACCTAAACGCCAATCAAGCTGTAAATGATGGGTCAGAAAACTCACTAACATGGCACGCATTCTAAAGTTGATGTAGCCCGTGTGAATTAAACATCGCATACACGCATCCACCATAGGAATACCTGTTTTACCGGTTTTCCATGCCTCTAACTTGAGCATAGCAGCGACCCCTTCGGCTCGTGGTAAATCAATGTAGCCACGATTAACTGGTCTAAACTCCATTGCTGATTCACTTTCAAACTTTTGGATAAAATGGCAATGCCAGTGCAGCCTTGAGCTTAACGCCACCAGACTGCGCCGCCAGCCTTTGGTGTTCCAGTGTTGTAAAAGTTGCTGGTATACCTGACGCAAACTTATATTGCCCCACGCCAAATATGCCGACAGGCGTGAACAGTGGGTTTGGCTTAACAGTGGGCTCGATAATGAGTACGCATAAGATTGGCCACGCCCTTCAAAAAACGACGTTAGCGTTTGCCAAGCTGATTGTTCGCCACCATATTGAAATGTGCCTATAGCGTTGGGCAGCGAGGCAGCACATCGACTCAATGAACCTTTCGCTTCATCATCAATCAGCCAATCAATTACCGATAAATCAATATTTACCAAGGGCGCACGCATGACCTTTTGCCAGTGCTTGTCCCAATTTTGCCTATCAGATAAACCTCGTATCACTGCCGCATAGGGTGTTTCATGCCAATCAATGCCTTGAATCTCACACCACTGCCCTACTTCAATGTCACGTTCAAAGGTACTATTAAGCCCCACCTCTTGATGTGAATATAACGCCGATATACCAAATTGCTGATGTAAGTCTGTTAAGGTTTCTGTCACGTTATCAAGGCTGCAACGTAACGCACCTTGAGGGACTCGGTGCTCGATATCCTGCAAGGATTGCTTAATAAACTGTAAGTGGCGAGCGGAAGTGTGTTTGTCGTTAACGACTATGGGCTCAAAACAATATAAAAGTAATACAGGCAAACCCGAATTAATTGCCTCCAATAAAGGCGCGTGATCAGACAAGCGTAAGTCTCGTTTAAGCCACACAACCGCTATAGGCATTAGCCAGCCTCCTGATGTTCTTGTGGCCAATCGGCAGCATCAAGGCTATCTAAGTTTAACGCTAGCTCTTGCTGCCATTGCTCGCCCAACCAATGGCGAATAAAAACATGCTGAGGGTCGTACATGGCTGTTTGTTTTTCGATATTGAAATGGCGACCACCACGTGGATCGACACCAACGCCAGCAATGTACTGCCAGTTTCCCCAGTTAGATGCCACATCATAATCAATCAGTTGTTGCTCAAAATAGGCAGCGCCATAGCGCCAATCAAGGCCTAATTCATTCACTAAACAACTGGCTACAATCTGTCGCCCACGGTTAGACATGTAACCCGTCGTATTAAGCTGTTTCATGCAAGCGTTGACCAAAGGATAAGGAGTATTACCTAAGCACCATTTTTTAAATCGCTCAGGGAAAAAACTTGTCAGAGGCATGACTGTTGCTTGGCCTTTGAAATTAAATAACTGCGGGCCATGTTGCCAAGCAAGCCAATGAAAATACTCCCGCCAAAGCAGTTCAAAGCCTATCCAGTATGTAGAGTCATTCGCGCCATGTATGCGCTCATATTGCTTTAGCTGTGACCATAACGCCCTTGCCGACACATTACCGAAAGCGAGAAATGGACTGAATTTAGTCGAATGTTCAAAGCCATCGAGTGCATTACGAGTTTGTTTATAGTCGCTGGCATAATGACTCGAAAAATAATGCTCAATATGCTTATTAGCCGCCTTTTCACCGCCAGAAAATATAACGGAAGATGTCGCTTGAAACTGACTGAAGTCGGTTTCATATTGGCTAACTAAAGTGATTGGGTGTGGCGAAATACCATTGAAGGTATCGCAAGGTAACTCCACTGCTAACTTCGCCTTTTCAACTTTACGGCGAAACTGCGAGAAGCTGTTCATTGCATCAATATAAGGCGTCATTTGTTGTTGATTGAACAAACCATTATTCCACTGTGCAAGTAGAGTGACATCTGGCAGGTTTTTACCTATTTGCTGCCAAGATTGCCTTTCATCCCAGCCCACTGATTTACTGTAACCTAGCGCATTTATGCGGTTTTGTTCGGCCAACTGAGTAACCACTGCAACAGGATTACCAAAATATAACTGCAATGAGTGCCCTAATACACTGAGCTGTTGTTGAAGGTCTGCCAAGGATTGCAGTAAAAAACTGAGTTTGTGTGGCCCCATTGATTGCTGCTGGTAACATCTTGGTGTAAACCATTGCTCATCAAACACATAGGCAAAAGCCAAACTTGGCGTTTGCTGGTTTGAGCGACCACCATGCTGCACTGATTGCGCGTGACGCAATAACGAATTCAGCGCCACGTTGTCGTGTAAGCGAAGGTCTTGAGTAAACACAAATAAGCAGCGATTGTCTGACAAAACACACCCTAGAGATTATTCAAACATGCTATTGATACGAAGCGCACACCTGAAAGGTTTACTAGAAAAGTGAACAGCTAAGTGAGAGGTGGGAAGATCTGTACTGAACAATAACAAATAGACTTATACCGCTTTGCTAAAGTTTATGCCGCTTTGCTATGGTTTATAGCGCTTTGCTAAGGCTTAAGTCGCTCTGTGATAGTTTATGCCGCTTTGCTACGGCTTTTGATTCACAGCTAAGGGAGATGTTAGGGATCGTTTGGCTGCGCTTTGGTGTGAGACTTGCGACTGGCATTTTGTTGCTGCTCAAGTTCACGTTGATGGTTTTCATGATTAACCAGCACTAGGGTTAAATACATTTTCGTCGGCAAAGACAACACCATCCCAAATGCCACACACATGGCGCTGAGAATAATCCCCTTCACTCCCATCACTTCAACAGTGTGGTTAAAGTTATGTAGATAAATACCAAGTAAAATCAGACAAATGCCACAACAAATACAAGTCCTAAGTATCACTATTAACGTTGAGCTTTTTATCATGGTTCACGTCCTTGATAATAAAATCTAGCGGGATAATGACAGGGGTTATCTCATCTTACAAAAAACCGCAGATAAAAACAGCTCGCTCAACAATCAAAGCTTGTCCCAACGGGCCAAGCCTTCACTGCCAGCAAAGATAGGTGATTGTCTTTATTTTGCGTTAAACATTTTCTCGCCTGACTTATCCTTATCAGACCAAAAGTTAATATTAAATTGTGCATCATCACTGAGTTCAATACGATGCCAATACTCTGGTGGACTTGTGGCAAAACTGCCTGCCGGAATAACAACTTTGACCTCTGGTTCCGTTGCCTCAGAATCGGCAAAACCGTAATAAGTGACCACACCTTCCATGACGCATAACTGCCCAAATACACCAGCGGCCGTATTATGATGACTCAATAATGCTGCTGGCACCGTTTCTTTGGTAAAAAATGGCGTTGAGCGTTGGATTTTCCAATGGCTAGGAATACGTTGATGGCTCATATAAATCTCCTCATAAGCAGGCTTATTTACCGCCTACACTAGTTCAGTATTAATTGAGTATTAGCTGTTTGAACACTCATAAATTGACGACTAATTAATTAGCACTTTTCTCAATAACGAAAACGCCTGCTGCACATGGTTATTCGTGACCACAAACCCTGTCATATTGTCATTTTCATCAAAGGCTTCAGCACTGACACTTTGTTGATTAAAGTTGACCTTCCAAGCAGAATCAGTACTAAATTGACCACCCACTTGAATCGGATATGAAGGTGTTTTCACTTTCACCATCATTGGCGGTAATTTAAGTTCAGACTCTTGTCCTAAAAGTTGTTTAGCGAGGACATTGGCGCTAAGTACTATCGGTTGTAAGTAAGCCATGACTTTGCCGTTTATTTCCGCACAATCACCTAAGGCATAAACCTGACTATCTGAGGTCATCAATTGGCTATTGACCATAATGCCGCGATTAACATCGACACCAGCTTGCTTAGCTAACTGAGTGTTAGGTCTAAGCCCTGCTGCAGATATCACGCAATCAACCTGAAACTGTTTACCCGTTTTAGTCACCACATTCAGTTTGTTCGAGCCAGATAGATAGCCTTGTAGCTGAACAGTGGTAACCGCATCATTTAACGATAATCTCACTCCACCACTCAGTAGCTGCTGCTCAAGTTTGAGTGCAACAAAATCAGGGGCGACATTAGCCAATATTCTGCCATTGGGTTCAACTACAACCACTTGCTTACCACTGGCTTGTAAATCCATCGCAAGCTCAATACCAATAAGTCCTCCCCCCATAATCAACACAGCATTAGCTGAGTTAATCTGCTCCTGCGAACGTTTATATTCTGCAAGGCTATTTAACGTCAGCACTTTTCCTGCGCCATCACCTAACACTGGCGGTACAAAAGCGCTGGCGCCTGTAGCGAAAACCAGTTTCGAATATGGGTATGCTTGCCCATTAACGAAAATACTTTGTGCTTGGGTATCAATGTCATCAACCCAAGTATTAGCAAATAAGCTGACCTTGTATTGCTTTGCAAATGCAGCTCCAGATTGAAGTACTAGGGCATCTGCATCTTGCTGTTTAGTAAATACATGACTTAAATCGGGCTTGTTATATTCATCACCGTTATCGCCAGTAAAAACCTGAATAGCCACTTCGTTATCTTGTCTACGAATATTTTTAATCAATTGATAGGCAGCAAAACCACTGCCAATAATGATAATTGGAGCTGTCATCATGATATCCTCAACCTGTAACTCATCAATACAAACGCGAATTAAGCGTTATGCTCTGCAAACACATCTTTACCTAAGTTGCATTCAGGACAGAGAAAGTAATCAGGCACATCCGCCCAACGCGTTCCCGCTTCAACACCTTGATTAGGCTCACCGATGGCAGGATCATAAATCCAGTTACACACAGTACAAATCATGCACTGACAATCTGCAGGATGTTGCTCAGGCGCTGTTGACTCTGACAATGCCATTTCATTTTGAACCTCAACAGATTGCACATCAGGTGATAACGCATGCAAAGCCCACTGCTTAGCAATTTGTCGGCCATGTTCACGACACTCTCGCATGGCTTTGCCATCTGGGCGCCATTTAGTTTTTAAACTGATTGCAGTTTCAAAACCCGCATCAGTTAAGCGTGCATGAATGCGATCTACAGCGCCGCCATTCCAGCCATAGCTACCAAAGGCTGCAGCTTTTTTCTCTTTAAAGCGAAGGCCGGTGATTTCTTCGAGCATGCCAGCAATCTTAGGCATCATTACGTTGTTCATCGTTGATGAGCCAACTAATACGCCTTTTGAACGGAAGGTATGCGATAAGATTTCATTCTTATCATGCTTTGACACATTAAACACTTTTACCGCTACTCCGGGGTCTACATCATGGATCCCTTGGGCAATGGCATCAGCCATCATGCGGGTGTTGTTTGACATGGAATCGTAGAAAATGGTGATTTTGTCTTCTTGATAATTATCCGCCCACTCAAGGTATTGATGAATGATTTGCGTTGGGTTATCACGCCAAACAATGCCGTGCGAAGTAGCAATCATGTCCACTGGCACATTAAAGCTTAATACTTCATGGATTTTAGCCGTTACTAGGCTACTAAACGGGGTAAGAATGTTGGCGTAGTAGCGTAAGCACTGCTCTTTTAATTCATTTTGATCAACTTCATCGTTAAATAAATGCTCATCGCAATAGTGCTGACCAAAGGCATCATTACTAAATAGCACCGCATCTTCTGTCATGTAAGTCATCATACTGTCAGGCCAATGCAGCATTGGCGCTTCAATAAATATCAGTTGTTTACCATTACCAATATCCAAGCTTTCACCGGTTTTAATGGTTTTGAAATTCCATTCTGGGTGATGATGATGCCCAACAATCGAATCGATTGCCGCTTCTGTACAATAGATAGGTGTATTAGGAATTTTTTCCATTAAGGCTGATAACGCACCCGAGTGATCTTCTTCAGCATGGTTAATCACAATGTAGTCGATAGTATTTAAATCGATTTCCATTGCTAAGTTTTGAATAAACTGATGACTAAAACGATGATCGACGGTATCAATTAAAACGGTTTTTTCTTCACGGATCAGATAGCTGTTATAAGAGGTGCCGCGGGTCATTTTATATTCGGTGCCGTGAAAATCTTGGATTTCCCAGTCACGTTGTCCGACCCAATGAATGTTGTTTTTTACATGAATAGTCATAATCTAATACCTAGTGCTTCAAATAGTAATCGAGTTAAATAATTTGTTATTTCGTTTCCTATTTGAGTAATTGCACTAGACGTGCCAATTGTATAACCCATTAAAAAATAACGAATTGGTAAATACCAGCCCATCAAACCATGTCATAATGACAAACTTTACTTTTGTCAAAGTGACACTACAATTGTCATATTGACAAACTTTCAATTAACTCGCTGGGCGAAAGAGTACTGCTGATGATTTCTTTAATGGTGCAATGGCAAAGTATTACCCAAGACTTAAACTCAGGGCTCACAACCCCCGATAGATTCGATCGTTTACTCGCCACCATTCGTCAGGTGTTAAATTGCGATGCCTCGGCGCTTTTATTGTATCAAGATCAGCAATTTACCCCATTGGCTATCAATGGCTTAGCGGATGATGTACTCGGTCGCCGCTTTGTCATCGATGATCACCCTCGCCTTGAAGCCATAGCTCGCGCTGGCGATATCGTTCGATTTCCAGCTGATAGCCACCTTGCCGATCCTTATGATGGCTTAATCTCAAACCATGATGAAAAGCTGCAGGTGCATTCATGTATTGGGTTACCACTGCTGATTGATGACCGCCTGATTGGTGCGATTACCATTGATGCCTTTGACCCTGGTCAGTTCGATTTACTGCGCAACGAAGATTTACGCTTTGTTAGTGCCCTTGCTGCCAGCGGCTTGCACACGGCTTTACTCATTGAGCAATTAGAAAAACAAACCAGTGTTTCTACAATTGAAAATCAAACTCTCACCTCACGCCGTGGTGACAGAATTGAAATGATTGGTCAGTCAGCCAATATGCAAGCGCTAAAAGAGCAAATAAATGCCGTGGCCAATACCGATTTGACTGTACTTATCATGGGGGAAACCGGTGTTGGTAAAGAGCTTGTCGCCAGTGCTATTCATCAGCAATCGAACCGTGAAAGCAATCAACTAGTTTATTTAAACTGTGCAGCTTTACCTGAATCGGTAGCTGAAAGTGAGTTATTTGGCCATGTAAAAGGCGCGTTTACTGGTGCTATCAGCAACCGCAAAGGTAAATTTGAACAAGCCGATGGCGGAACTTTATTCCTAGATGAAATCGGCGAGTTATCACTATCGTTGCAAGCTAAATTATTGCGAGCACTGCAATATGGTGACATCCAGCGTGTGGGTGATGACCGCCATATAACTGTTAATACCCGTATCGTCGCAGCGACCAATCGCAGCATGCACGAAGAAGTTAAAGCAGGTAGATTTAGAGCCGATTTATACCATCGTTTAAGCGTCTTCCCCATCGCAGTGCCACCGCTTCGGGAACGTGAAGGTGATGTCATTCTACTAGCAGGATTCTTTGCTGAGCGCATGTGCCGTAAGTTAAATCTTAGCAACATACGTTTAAGTGAGTCGCTGACTCAAACTTTAAAAGACTACACTTGGCCGGGAAACATTCGCGAACTTGAACACCTCATTAGCCGCGCTGCAGTATTAGCAAAGGCAAGTAGTAAGGCGCCATTAACTGCAGATAATAGACAGAAGGTTAAGCAAATCACCCTCGACATTGAGCATATTAATTTGCAAAGCTCGAGTGCTCACGGCTTGAATGATAATAGCTCGAATGAAAGTAGCTCGAATGAAAGTAGCTCAAATGCTCATAGCTCAAATGCTCATAGCTCAAATGCTCATGGCTCAAATGTTAGTAGCTCAGCAGCCAATATTTCGGCAGCCAACAACTCCGACACCAGCGCGAACATCAGCTGTCAAAACTTCAAACAAGCCACCGAAGACTTTCAAAAACAGCTAATTCAACAAAGCTACCAGCAAAATCAACAAAACTGGTCTGCCACAGCACGTGAACTCGGTTTAGATACAGGTAACTTACATCGCTTAGCTAAACGTTTAGGCATAAAGCAGTAATCGATATGAAGAGTATTAATCAATATGAATAGTCTTAAATCTACAAATAGTATTAATCGATTTCCTAATTAATATGGTTTTTTGCATAGTCTGTCGGTCATGCTTAATAACAACAATTTCAATACTTTTGACCGACAAAGCTTGCTTAATTTACCTTTCAAACTTAACAAATCTCCTCTCAAATTAATTTGCACTTTGTTTCACAATGATTACTGAAAAGTAAATAAAAGCAGAGTATTATCTAATAACGTTCGAATTCTAGGAGTCATACTTTGCAGCCTGTTCACCTTATCAATAAATATTCAGGATTAACGGTGCTAATTGTCGATGACTTTCCTGCCATGTTGAAAACCGTTGGCAGCATGCTAATTTCCATAGGATTTAAAAAAGTGATTAAAGCAGCCCACGGTAAAGAGGCGCTGCAAATACTAGAAGAAGAAAAAGTAGACTTAATCATTTCAGACTGGAATATGCCTAAACTGAATGGCTTAGGACTTTTAAAAGCGATTCGTCAGGGCCAATCTGAACATCGTAATGTGCCATTTATGATGCTTACCGCCAATGTAAATCATAACGATGTTAGACAAGCTATCGAGCTTGGCGTAACAGAGTATCTTATCAAGCCATTTAATCAGTCTACACTCAAAGATAAGATTTCAAGTGCGTTCAATAGCCCAGTCAGACAAGTTGCAGTAAAAACAGTAAATGATAAGCCTGCTGAAAAAATCAAAGATATCAAGGCTGATTTATCCACATTATTAATTGTTGATGATAATGCTAATAACGTCGCTATTTTAACTGAGTTACTGAAAAGCCAATACAAATTAAAAGCTTGTTTATCTGGGCAGAAGGCATTAGATATTTGCCAGCAAGAAGTTAAACCTGACCTCATATTGCTTGATATTATGATGCCTGACATGGACGGACTTGAAGTGTGTAAACAGCTCAAGTCAGATCCGCTAACAGAGCATATCCCGATTATTTTTATCTCGGCTCTTTCCCAAGATAAAGATGTAATTAAAGGTCTAAATTTAGGTGCTGTTGATTACATTACTAAACCTATTTCACCAGAAATCACTAAAGCAAGAGTCGCCACCCATATACGCCTTGTAGAACAACGTAAAGATGTCAGTAAACAGCTTGATACTTTGCTTGAAAATGCCCGTTTGAAAGATGAAATAGAGCGGATCATGCATCATGATTTAAAAGGGCCTCTATCAACGATTGTTGCTGCTACAGAAATCATCGGCAGTAAAAATGTCGGTTGTAATGAAGAAGTCGAGATATTGCAAAGCTCTGCTTCTTCTATACAAAAAATGGTCGATGATCATATGCTGATTTACAAGCTTGAAAATAACTCAGCTCAATGTGATTCAGAGGCGATTAACGCATTTAAATTAATCAATGAAGTATTATTCGGGCTCAAGCCAAAAAGCCTAAGCCACCAAGTTTTTGTCTCAACGAAAATTGCCGCAGACGTACATTTTATGGGCGATAAAGTATTGAGTTTAAACTTGTTTCATAACCTCATCGCTAATGCTATAGAAGCCGCACCAGAGAAAAGTAAAATTCATCTATCCCAATTAACTGATGAAAACTGGCTAACAATTAATATCCATAATGATGGGGAAATTCCGGCAAGAATTCAGCAACGTTTTTTTGATAAATTTGTGACTTCAGGTAAATCGAACGGAACGGGGATCGGCACTTATTCAGCTATGCTTTCAGCAAAAGCCCAAGGCGGAGATGTGGCTTTTACCAGTGATCTACAAAGTGGCACAACATTAAGTGTTCGCTTAAAACGATCGAAATAAATAAGCGACTCACCTATCGTGAGTCGCTATTAAATTGCACTTCACGACTCTTCATCAAAAAATTGTTTTGCAATGTCATTAAATTCATCAGTGATTTCCATAAAGCAATCGACCATAATTGGGTCAAAATGGCTGCCTTTACCTTCTAAAATGATACTCACTGCTTTTTCATGGGTAAATGAAGGTTTATAAACCCGTTTACTAATCAGTGCATCGTAAACATCCGCTACAGCCATTAATCTTGCTGATAACGGAATAGCTTCACCTGCTAACCCTTCTGGGTAACCTGAACCATCCCATTTTTCTTGATGAGAATAGGCGATTTCTTTGGCAAACACTAAGAAGTTATCAGCCACATTCATGGACTTCTCCGCCGCCGAAATAGCATCTCTACCATAGGTGGTATGCTTCTTCATGATTTCAAACTCTTCATCGGTCAGCTTACCTGGTTTAAGTAAGATACTATCTTCAATGCCCACTTTACCGATATCGTGTAGCGGTGCCGACTTATACATGGCAGTTATAACTTCCGGTGTTAGAATATCGCTAAAGCCTTCTTTTTTAGCCAATTGTTTAGCCAGTACTCTGACGTAGTGCTGGGTACGACGAATATGGTTACCTGTTTCAGGGTCACGCGATTCAGCTAATGCCCCCATCGCCACCATCGCCACATCTTGTATTTCAGCTAATTGCTTAGTGCGTTCAATAACACGCTCCTCAAGGATTTCATTTTGACGCGCCATGAGATCACGGGAAGCTTTTAACAGTAAATGATTTTTCACTCGCTCTTTCAAAATTGCAGGGCTAATGGGCTTGGTAATATAATCCACAGCGCCAAGTGCTAGGCCTTTAGTTTCATCTTCTTCTTGCACTTTTGCGGTTAAGAATATAACAGGTATATCTTGGGTTTCTTCATTCGATTTTAATGTCTTACAGACTTCATAACCGTCCATTTCAGGCATCATGACATCAAGTAGAATTAAGTCAGGCTTTCGTTTTTCGATAATTTTTAATGCAACTTTGCCACTTAATGCTGCTTGTATAAGATAATCTTGCGATAGCACCCCTTTTACCACTTCAATGTTGGTCGCTGTATCATCAACGGCAAGTATTGTTGCTTTTTTAACTTCAACCATTTCCCTATCCCTATCGATATTGATTGCTTCTTTATCCGTAAATTAGTGCTCTAATGTAGCGATTAACTGCTTAATTTGCGCTTCTGCTGCTTCAAAGTCATACTCGCCAAGCGTGCTATGCAATGCCTCTAGCTGCTGATTTATGCTCGCTTCCAGCTCTTTTTCCAATAATGTTTCAACACTGTCTACCACGGTGGCGTCAAAATCTTCTATTTGTGCTTCTATTGCTTTAAGTGGTTCAAGCAGAGCCTCAGAGCTCATTGTCACAGTGTTGATATCAACACTCTCAGCTGTTAATTGTTCAATGGTTTCTTGTTTAAATTGTTCAAGTAAGACTTCAGCTTCATCAAAATCATACTCTGATAACGCAGCATGTAGCTTCAAACCAAAGTGCTGTTCAAGCCCTTTAGTTGACTCGAGTAGCATATCTAATTGATCTACTGCGGTACTATCTAGAAGCTCAATTTGCTCCCTTAACTTTTCACACTGCAACTCAAATTGCGCATTAGAAATCGACAAGGTGTGTTCTGTTGTTGGTGTTGATGTTGGTGCTGTTATCGCCATTTCAATTGTCGATACCATCTTACTGATTTGGATCTGAGACTCACTCATAAGCCTCTCTATTTCTTCATTAAGAGCACACTCATCATCTTGTTTTTGCACATTAAGGGCTGATTCAAGTTTAGCTGCTGGCGGCACAACAAAACTCGCCCCAATATTACCAGCCACCCCTTTAATCGTATGGATTGCTATAATTGCGGAAGTTATATCATTTTCAGCAATGGCATCAGCAACTCTTTGAATCGCATCCGCCTCTCTGGCAGCGACTTTTTTCAACATTTTACGGTAAGTTTTTTCATTCCCAGATAAACGTTCAAGCGCTGCACTAACATCAAAATCAGGTAAGTCGAGCGTACTTACTTCAGCTGAAGCCTCTGCATCTGATGGCTCTTCTGGGGCTATTTCCTGCCATGTTTTCCCTGTCGGTTCGATCCATTTAGCTAAGGTTTTATACACTTCCTGTGGGTTTATTGGCTTCGGAATATGATCGTTCATTCCTGCATCTGTACATTTTTCTTTATCTCCACTCATTGCATTGGCTGTCATTGCAATAATCGGGATAGATTGCCTATTCGCTTGTAACCTAATTGCTCTGGTCGCTTCATACCCATCCATAACTGGCATTTGAATGTCCATCAAAATAGCGTCGTACTCAAAGGCTAGACTCATTGACACCGCTTCTTCGCCATTCCATGCAGAAGAAACCTTGATACCTGCCATATTGAGCAGTTCAATCGCAATCTCTTGGTTAATATCATTATCTTCAACCAATAGTACATGAGCACCGACAATGTCTTTAGCCGCTGAAACATTCAACTTGTCACTGTTTGATTTCGGTTTTATCAGTGACTTTTTCCCCATAACACTCATCACGGTATCTAATAATGTAGAGGCACTAACCGGTTTAGTGATGGCACTATCTAAGCCAATATCACTGGCTTTTTTAAGCATCTCGTCTCTATCGTAGGCAGTGACTATCACCATCTTAGGCAAGGCTGATAAAGTCTCGTTAGTGTTAATTGCTCTACACAGGTCTAACCCGTCCATTTGGGGCATTTTCCAATCAGCAAGCACTAACTGATATGGAGCCCCCTTCTCATCTGCTTCTTGTATTTTTTCTATTGCTTCATGGCCAGAGGCTGCAACATCGGGTAAGAAACCTAAACTCTCAGATAAAGTAAATAAAATTTCACGAGCTGCGACACTGTCATCAACAATAAGCACTGGAAGGTTTAAAAGACTTGTCGAAGAAGCTGGCTGAACAATGCTGTTTGAGTCAGACAATAGGAACTTAGCCGTGAATAAAAATGTGCTTCCTTCTCCTTGTATACTTTCAACCCAGATATCACCTTGCATCATTTCTGTCAGTGTTTTACTGATTGTTAGCCCTAAACCAGTTCCACCGTATTTGCGCGTCGTCGAAGCATCGGCCTGACTGAATGACTTGAACAACTTAGCCTGTTGTTCAGGGCTCATACCGATCCCAGTGTCTCTCACTGAGAACTCGACAAAAATTTCATCCTCTTGCTTCTCAAGCAACTTGGCTTTTACAATAATTTCGCCAGAATCTGTGAACTTAACGGCATTATTTGCCAAGTTAATTAACACCTGACCAAGTCTGAGCGGATCACCTTTTAAGCTCACGGGTAAATTAGGGTCAACATCGATGAGTAATTCAAGTCCTTTTTGCTGGATCTTATGAGAGATAATTTCCACCAAACTATCGAAACTTTCAGTAAGATTAAAAGGAGTCACCTCGAGTTCTAACTTGCCAGCTTCAATTTTAGAAAAGTCTAAAATATCATTGATAATGCCCAGCAATGATTCTGCAGAATTTTGAATTTTTCTCACATAATCAGATTGTTTACGGGTCAGCTCTGTTTGCTGAGTCAAATAGCTCATGCCAATAATGGCATTCATTGGGGTACGAATTTCATGACTCATATTAGCTAAAAAGTCACTTTTAGCTTGGGTCGCTTCATCTGCTGTTTTGACCGCTAATTCGAGCTTTCTGGCATTCTCTTTTTCGTTGGTGATATCAATAAAGTTACCCACTAAACCACCTGGGTTATCATTGCTATCTTTAAATCCCGTCACCCAATAAAGTGTGTCGTGCATATTGCCATCAGCAAATGGCATCATCACTTCTCTTTTAATGGTTTTCTGGTTCGCAATGATATCAACATCTTCGGCATGGTATTGAAGGCGGTCTTCTTCGCTTAAGTAAGCTAAGTCAGTCACTTTCAGACCGATAAGATCCTTCGAATTAACAGCGAATATATCTTCATAAGCTTTGTTAAATCCTAAGAATTTTCCTTCAGCATCTTTAAAAAATAGTGGAATAGGTACTGTATCAATCAGCAATTGTTGCAGTTTCATTTGCTCTGCTAAAGAACGAGTCGCCGCTTCGGCCCGTTGTTTTGCGTCTTTTAACACTTGTTCAGCTTCTTTACGCTGAGTCGTGTCCCTGACGATTCCGGTAAAGATATGTTCCTTTTCGATATTAGCTTCACCAATTGCTACTTCAATAGTGATTTCCTTACCGTTTTTGCATATGCCTGTTAACTCATAAATCGAACGCTCATGACCTTCAAGCTTGTCTTGTAAATATTGAGTTTGAAATGGTGGTTGGATAATGGCTTCGATATTACTTTGCACGAGTTCGTTTGCAGAGTAGCCAAAAATTTGCTCTGCCGCCGGGCTAAACTCTTCGATAAGCCCTTGCTCATTAACCACAATAATACCGTCAGAGGCATTATCAATGATGGTGCGGTTACGCAGCATAGTCACTTGCAGTGCTTCTGTACGATCTTTTACTAAGTTCTCTAACTCATGACGCGAACGAGTTAATGCCCGCGTGGCTCGCGTACCTACTCTAAGAGTAAATAAGGTACTGCCAAGTAGTAAAGTTAATGAGATAAATACAACTGCCCAAAGCGTATTTTTAAATGTCGTAATCAGCGCAAATGACTCATTAAAATCAACCTCTGCAGCTAAACCCATGTTTAAACGCTCATCCCATAGCCAGCTTCCTACAACTTTCACGCCTCGATAGTCATTGTATCCCTCAAGGTTAAATCCAGAGTTTTTGTTACTAATTTCACTCGCCATCTTAGTGGGCAGCCAATTAGGATTAGCTGGAATTTTCTCGTCTGCCTCTAATAAATTAATCACTGGATCAGCAATTCTGATGTTTAAAGACGCCTGTTGATTATCGTCAATTAACCCAATATCTTTTAACTGACTTGCAAATCGAACATTCGATAACAATACCCCAGTCTTATCTACGGCATAGGTTTCGCCACTGTGGCCGATGAAGCCAGCAGAGAGAATGGATGAAAAGACCCCTTTAAAATTGACTCGCTTAGTTAAAATAGCAATCACTTGATTGTCACTATTGACCACAGGTGAAGCAAAAAACATGGTTGAAGGCTTATCATCCACACTGCTATTTACGTTCTCAGAAAAATACACATCAGAGCGAATAGGCGGAATAAACACATTTTCGCCTGCCAATACTTGTTGTAACAATTCTGGGCGATGTTGTTGGATAAGATTAATATCGCCAATATTAGAGTTACGACGGGAAGAAAGGCTGATCATGTCCGGTGAAATAATAAAGAAACCATAAGAACCGGGCTCCCCTTCTCGATCACTAAAAAACTTCCTGACTTGGGATTGAATCGGTGCTTCCAACAACGAGTCACGGCTTCTTGGGATCACCAGTAGTTGTTCAACCATTGACACTAGTTCTTTATTTTTACCGACTTGTTCCAGACTATTTAACTCATAATCTACCCAAAAAAATAATCGCTGATGCGTTGAAGTCAGAAGAGTATTTAAGTTGTACTCCACTTCAGTGCGATTTTGTTTTTCCACATAGGTTGAAATCATGGCGATGATGGCAACGAGCACAATCGATAGCACTGTTAATCCAATATAAATGCCCCTTTTGAAGTGATTCGAACCAAATTTATTGGCTAATTCTTTATCGCTGGCTTTCAAAATACGCGAACTAAAAAGTGTTGTTAATACCAAGAGTCCCACTACTACAAATATCACTGTTAATAGCGAATCAATGAGCTTAGGCTCTTGGTTTTCTTCCACCTCTGTCCCCGTTGTTAACCAATCATTTTTGGTCAACATCAAATCCCTTAATTTCAGAGAGTCTAAACCTTTTTGTAATATTGAATGCAATAAAGGATGTTGGTTATGACTATATAAATGTACTGATGTAGGCGGAAATATATCTTCGTTAATTGACCTCAGAGTCTCAGAATCATTGCGTAAACTCATCGCATGTTGAATTGCTAACTCTGAATCGAGCAATGCATCCACTTCACCTAAAAGCACTTTATTAATTGAGTCTTCCATCGATATGGTTTCAACAATGGTGATATCTGGGTATAGCTTCTGTAGCTTACCAATAGAGGTATATCCCTGTGGAACAGCCACCTTAGCGTTAATTAAATCAAGGCTGCCTTTAAAGTGACTGTTACTATCTTTGACATGAAATAACTCGCGTACTAAAAAGAAAGGCGTGGTGAACTGACCAAATTGTTTACGATCTTCTTCCATATAAGCATCGGGAATTAAATCGACTTTTCCCTGCTTAAACAATTCAATATTGCTGTTCCATTCCCCTTCGACGATATCAAGTTTTAAGCCAGTATTTGCGACGATTTTATTAACAATAGCACCAGCCAATCCGCCAATGGTGCCATCCTCAAGCATGAATAGCATCGGAGGCCAATTGTCGATAGCAATAATCACTTTATTATTGTCAATCCATTCCTGTTCTTCGTCAGTAAGAAAAGGCTGTTCAGTGGTGCTCAAAGCACCTGTACGTTGCTGAACAGTTTCGGCAAACTCCAATAGTAACGCTAAAAAGTTTTGTTTAAGCTCATGGTATTCATCACTGTTAATCGTCTCCATAGCTTGTTTACGTTGACCTGATTTAATTGACGCAATAGTTTGCGCTTCAAGTGCTACGAGTCGGTCGTTAATTTTTTCCAGTTTGAGTATAAGCTGTTCATCTTCGGGGTTTTGTCGTGACAGTAACGCATTGATGAGTTTGCCCAGCTTAGGTTCATTTTCGTGATAACGATTAAGCCACTTTTCGTCCTCTGAAAAAGCGTAACTTAATACTGATGAGGTAAGTATTTCATCATAATACTTAAGCTCTGTAGTCAGGGTTTTTAACTCCCCTTTCGACAAATGTTGTTTATAAGCTTCAGGAAGAGGTTCAGCGTGAGATAAAGAAAAACCTGAGCACAATACCATTAAAAAAATGCCAATAATAACTGTGTATAAGCGGCGATATTGCAGAGTAATCGAAAGGCCGGAGAACATGGTATAGCATCCTTGTCGCATGAAGTGAGCAACACAAAATTTACACATAAATGAAAGCGTTAACAAGTGTTAATCATTTTAGTGAATATAGATAAACTTATGATTTAAATAATTATATATTAGCAAAAACACCTACATAGACTAATAAGGTAATAGTGCAATGTTCTTCCATATAAACATCTCACTTAAGCCTACTTTTCCAGAGAATGATACTAGAAAAGCTACTTTTCATAAATTTGTATTGGCTTGAATTTATAGACTAGTATTTTTGCCACAACCTGCCATCAATAGCTGATAATCCCAATGCAATAAGCAGCATGCCAACAAAATGTATCGCCTCTAACGATTCGTTTAAAAATACTGAGCCTAATAAAATGGCAGAAGCTGGCACCATTAATGTCACTAACAATACATTGGTGGCACCAGCGATTTCGAGAATTTTAAAATAAAGCACATAGGCAATTGCCGTTGAAGCAATCGCTAATGCCGCTATTGCAGACCAAGCTTGCATACTAGTACCAGCAATATCAATCGGACCATCAACCATCAATGTAATGGGTAGTAACACAACACTTGATGCAGTCACTTGACCAGCTGCGGTAATCACTGGGCTTACCGCCATCGTTCTAAACCGACGTCCATAAACGCCAGCAAAGGCATAAGACAGCGCAGCACCTATCACTGCAAGTTGCGCTAATATACTTTCCGCACCTTCAAGTGCTGGCATGCCAATCATTACAACCACGCCTATAAAACCAATAACGACACCAAACAGCTTAAGCCTTGTCGGACGTTCATCTGGCAGTAAAAAGCCGGCAACTATGACCGCAAAAATTGGCGTAGCAGCATTTAAAATAGCAGCTAGCCCTGAGGCAATTTGGGTTTGCCCCCATACTATCAGCACAAAAGGAATGGCGTTATTAAGTAACCCCATCCCTAAAAATGCTAACCAAATTCTGGGGGCTTTAGGTGGTTTATGGCCTAAAATGGTCGCAATCAGCCATAAGGTCACTGCGGCAATGGCTACTCGTAACGTCACGATGGTAAGCGGTGGCAACTCATTAACCACAACCCCAATAAAGAAAAAAGACCCGCCCCATAATATGGAGAGCACAATCAGCATCGCCCAAATACGTCCACTCATTGCGTTTGAAATTGTCATCACTGGCCTTGGTATATTAGCTTCCCTTAATTCATACTAACCGCAAGCGACCAACAACTCATCTTAAATTGACTTGCATTACCAATATTATGGCTCTTGTTTGAATTTAGCGGCTACCATACAACTTATTAGATATTTAAAAGTAGGGAGTAGAACAATAGATTTGGACACTTGGCGTGGGTTTAAAAGGGAGTGATTTTACTGAGTTCAATTCGCTTACTAATGCCTTAGCTAACGAATTGAACGACAAACTAATAATACATTGAACTGGCTAACTACTTACCCCAAGGGTTACTCGGGTCTTGTGACGGTGCAGGCCGATTTTTATCACTACGCTTGTTTTGTGCATAGTTATCTTGCGCTCTGGGTTTATCTTTACCGTATTTTTTAGGGCTACTCTCATTACGCTTCATTTCTTCGTAATCAGCAGTGGCCTTTTCACGCATTTCTGCAATCAGTTCAACTGTCAGCTCTTGTGGTTTACGCGGCACGATTCCATCAGCAAAGCCACGCTCACGGGGTTTTAGCTCAAACTGGGCAGCACTGCCTTTAGGCATGCTTTTAAAACGATACAGATAAAAGCTCTCTACTCGCTCTCTGGCCCATTCGGTTTTCTTTAAAAACTTAAGGCATGACTCTAAGCTAGGATTATTGTTAAAACACTCTAAACGCAATGCTGCGTACAAAATCTTCCAATCATAAAAGTCCACTAACTCAGACACCATGGTTTCTGACTTTAAACCATGCAGCGGGTTATTTTGTTGTAATTCAATCATGAGAGATCCCAGTAACCGACTATGCGGTATCGATAATGCCAATAAGAAACAAATAAGAAAATAATAATAGTCAGCTAAATAAATGCTTGCTCATCCAATAAACCGTCACAAATCTAACCGTTTGGGCCGATTCAAGCATTAATTATCACTAACTTCAATTTAATACACTAATGATAGCAAGCAACCGCCTAGCTTAGCTATCACAAGCCTATGTTTAAGCTCAAAAGCTTAATATCAATCAAAGCTAATCTTTTATGTCAATTCTATAGATTGAGCATTCCATATAGTGACTAATTACGGTATAACGACGCAATGAAAATCCCGAAACGAATCCAACCTCTGGTTGAAGAAGGCTTAGTCGACGACGTCCTGCGCCAATTAATGAGCGGCAAAGAAGCCAGTGTTTATGTAGTGCGCTGCGGCGATGATATTCGCTGCGCCAAAGTCTATAAAGATGTTGATAAGCGCAGCTTTAAACAAGCGGTTCAATACCAAGAAGGACGAAAGGTCCGCAATAGCCGCCGTGCTCGAGCGATGGAGAAAGGCTCTAAGTTCGGCCGAGATCAGCAAGAAGAAGCTTGGCAAAACGCCGAAGTTGATGCGCTATATAAATTAGCCGCTGCGGGCGTTCGCGTGCCTGAGCCTTATGGATGTTTTTCTGGTGTACTGCTGATGGAACTCGTCACCGACAGTGATGGCGTTGTCGCGCCAAGATTAAACGATGTCGTGTTCTCACATGAGGACGCGGTTCGCGATCACGCCAGTATGATTGAATACGCGAAACTAATGCTATGTGCTGGGCTCATACACGGTGACCTATCAGAATTTAATGTATTGGTTGATGATAAAGGCCCGGTAATTATCGACTTGCCCCAAGCGGTTGACGCTGCAGCCAACAACAACGCAGTATGGATGTTCGCCCGAGATGTGAACAACATGACAAACTACTACAGCCAGTTTGCCCCAGAGCTTGCTAACACCCAATACGCCAAAGAGATGTGGGCATTATTTGAAGCAGGAGAACTAACGCCAGACACTGAACTTACAGGTGAATTTGCAGAAAGTGAACACTTAGCCGATGTTGACTCTGTGCTTGAAGAAATCAACGCAGCACGGGAAGAAGAGCAAGAAAGACTGCAGCGCATTATTGATGCGAATGAAGATTGATGCGAATGAAGATTGATGCCAATGAATATTGATGCCAATGAAAATTGTTAAGCGAAACCTGAATGCAAACCATATCTACCAGCGAGTGAAACAACTTACTCACTCGCTTTGGCAACCATAAAACACGACTAAAATAATCGCTAAAGCAATCACTAAAGCCCAAGCGTGTTGAACATTGGGCTTTCATCATAAAGTCAGCCTATTTAGCTAAGCTCCCCCCTCCTATCAAATCAATTTGAAAATACTACCCCTGTTAACAATGTTAATTTCAGGTTAGTGATATTGCGCATTTTATTTGTGGTTTTTATATTAAATTTACGAACTCATTCACAATCTGAAATGGGATAACGAACTTAGATTAGCGAGCTTGGCTCTCATAAGCACTTACACAATAAATAAGTCATCTTATGAGTACTATCGAATCAATCACCTTAATGCTAGCGCTAGTCTATAGCATCAGTTTACTTTACTGGAGTAAACAAAAATGGGGCGCGGCTATTAGCGCTGCATTACTTGGCTCTGCGCTGTTAATGACTCTCCATTGGCCGTTATTTGTCGGCCTAGTCGTGGCACTGGTTGCGGTGACAATGTTAAATAAGTTTCAACCTGCACTGGCCCAAGGCGGCGCTGTTGCTGGCGAAAGCTCAAGAGGCAATAACAAAGCCAACCAATTACGAGAAATGATAAGGCACTTACTGGCGTTATCTATGCTGCTTGTTGGGGTACAATTTGCCATCAATTCCGCCATGCTTAAAGCCGGAGTCGAACCCATATTGGTTCGTCCAGATATTGGCGATGCCTTTTTACCGATTGCAGGCGGAATAGAACTAAAAGCCATTTTAGGGCTGGGGTTATGGGATAAAAATCACCCTTCTGCAGCCGTCATGTTAGTAGTGGTTTTACTCACTGGCTTGTTATGTAAGCGCGCCTTTTGCGGCTGGGCATGCCCACTTGGATTAGCTGGCGATTACCTTTATGCCTTTAGAAAGAAGTTCATCAAACAAGAGTTTGCTCCACCAGCTTGGTTAGACTGGATACTACGCATGCTTAAATACTTGCTAATGGCAGCGCTGATTTTATTAGTCTTCACAATGCCACTTGCCAGTATCCCGAATTACCTCGATGGTTATTATCACAAAGTCGCGGACTTAAAGATGGCGCTGTTTTTCTTAAAACCTACCATCATAAGCCTTATCTGTTTCAGTATTATTCTTGGTATTGCCGCTTGGAAGAAACAAGGATTTTGCCGATACATTTGCCCTTATGGTGCATTTTTAGGGCTACTCAGTTTTTTAAGTCCGTTCAAAATACGCCGCACCACTGAACAATGTTTAATTGAAGGCAAAGGGATGAAGTGCGATAAATGTACTCGCGCTTGTCCAGCTAACATTATCGTTCACACTCAAACGACAATTCGTAGCGACGAGTGCCAAGCCTGTATGAAGTGCATCTCCGCCTGCCCTAAACAAGAGGCGCTGCATCTTAGCACTCGTTGGGGAACTAAAATGTCAGCCAGAGGCTTAACAATATTACTGCTGTCATTACTATTTATGATCCCACTTTGGGCATATGTTGGTGGTTTTTGGCATAGCGAAACCCCAACAGAAATAAGAATGATGTTAATACAACATTTAGGCAGTATTGGTCATTAAGGTTGATAGCTCATTTAAATAAGTGATTATTAATCATAAAAAATGCCGCGAACCATAAGGTTAGCGGCATTGATAATAGCTAGGCTTATTGCCTTTTGAATCAGTTTTATTTTTTAGCGAGCGCCGCAGCTTCTGCTTGGCTTGCTAAGTACTCATCAAAAGTACCGTGGAAGCTCACTAACTGTTTATCTTTAACATCAATAATGTGCGTAGCCAGTGATGATACAAACTCACGATCATGGCTGACAAAAATTAACGTGCCTTCAAACAGTTTAAGGGCATTGTTTAACGCTTCAATCGCTTCCATATCCATGTGGTTGGTTGGTTCATCCATCACTAACACGTTAACGTCTTGCATCATTAACTTGCCGTATAACAGACGGTTTTTCTCACCACCTGAACAGTTTTTGGCTTTCTTGTTGGCATCGTCTTCAGTGAATAACAAACGCCCTAACATACCGCGAACCATTAAGTCGTTATGTTTAGGAGTACGCCACTGCGACATCCAATCAAACAAAGACAAGTCATTATCAAAGTCTTTGCTGCTGTCCTGTGGGCAGTAACCAATCGCTGCATTTTCAGACCACTTAATAGTACCGTTATTGTTTGCTAATTCATTAACTAAACAACGCAGTAATGTGGTTTTACCGACACCGTTTTCACCAATAACTGCAAGCTTAGCGCCCGCTTCTAAAATTAAGTCACCGCCTTCGAATAAGCTTTCGCCATCAAAGCCGTGGCCCAGTTCTTCTAATACCAAAGCTTGACGATGCATTTTTTTACTTTCATCAAAGCGCAGTGAAGGCGTCATACGGCTTGATGACTTCACTTCATCTAAACTGATTTTGTCCAGCTTTTTAGCACGTGAGCTTGCTTGTTTCGCTTTAGATGCATTGGCACCAAAACGGTTAACGAAGTCTTGTAGCTCTGCCATTTCAGCACTTTTCTTGGCGTTGCCCGCTAATAACTGCTCCTGAATAAGACCCGCCGCTTCAAGGAAGTATTCGTAATTACCTGGGTAAATACGCAACTCACCGTAATCGATGTCAGCCATGTGCGTACATACTGAATTCAAGAAATGTCTATCATGTGAAATGATAATCATGGTGCACTTACGCTTGTTAAGCTCACCTGCTAACCAAGAAATGGTATGAATATCCAAGTTGTTGGTAGGTTCATCAAGTAACAAAATATCTGGATTTGAGAATAGTGCTTGCGCCAGTAATACCCTTAATTTCCAGCCTGGTGCAACTTGTTGCATCAAGCCAAAATGGAAGCTTTCTTCGATACCTGCTTCTAGTAAAATCTCACCTGCGCGAGACTCTGCACTGTAGCCATCCATCTCAGCAAACTCACTTTCAAGATCGGCCACTTTCATGCCGTCTTCTTCGCTCATTTCTGGTAGTGCGTAAATGCGGTCACGCTCTTGCTTCACTTCCCATAGTTTTGCATCACCCATGATCACAGTATCAACCACACTGTACTGCTCGAATGCGAACTGATCTTGGCTCAATGTACCGACTTTCAAACCGGGAGTAATTGAGACATTACCTGAACTCGGTGCTAACGCGCCGCTAAGGATTTTCATGAATGTTGATTTACCACAACCATTAGCACCAATTAGACCATAACGGTTGCCGTGGCCAAATTTAGCGGAGATATTTTCAAACAATGGCTCAGCGCCAAACTGCATAGTGATGTTGTTTGTACTAATGATAGTGGTAACCCTCGGGGTAAATAGTCGAATTAATGAGCTTTAAAAGCAGCGCGGCAGTATACAGATTATGCAGTTTATTAGATAGGGGAATAATCAGGAAATATGAGCACAAAAGGAGTTTTAAAATGAACCTGGATGCATAAGCGTTGCAATAACAAATATCTTAGCCACTGCTCTAATCTGTGTCTTAGTTACTGAGGCGCTGCCAAAGTTAACGGCTGACATTGTAGTGGCTTAACCTTTAACGGTTTGGGTTTAGCAGGCTGATTGTTATCAACGGCTTTTTTAGGGGCCGACTTTGCGATATAAAATTGTTGTTTCCACCATTCAATATCTTCACAACCATCACCAGGCTTAATAGGTTGTTGCGGTTTGCAGTCGCTACTCGCCTCAGGACAAGTTAGGCGAACATGCATATGCGCACTATGTCCCCACCAAGGGCGTACTTTATGTAGCCAAGTATCACCATCACTTCGTTCATTGCACAATTGCTGTTTAATTGCGCCATTAACAAAAATTCGGGCAACGCGGGGATCTTGAGCCGCCGTTTTAATCATCTCTTTATGCTGAGGTTGCCATGCAGCAGTATCTAGAGCGAATTCTTGGCTATCTACAACGGTGAGCGCACGGGGAGACTTTAACTCTTTGGCTGTAAGCGGCTGCGCAGTTAATCTAAGCCAAATATCAACATCTAAACCAGTTTGATGGCTACTATGACCGTAGTCGAACTGCCCGCCTCGAGGCATCGACATATCGCCAACAAGGATTTGCTCAACACCTTTTTTTTGCATGTCTTGAGCAAATTGCTGCACAAAACTCACTAGATAAGGATGGCCATAATAGCGTTGTCGCTGCGGCCTAATCACTTGAAACCCTTTGCCTGATAAGGGCAAAGCTTCTGCGCCAGATAAACAGCCATTTGCGTACTCACCAATCGCTGCAGGGCTACCCTCAAAAGGGAGCTTTGCATGCTCCCAAGGATTAAAACGTCCATGTGTATTTGCGCTAACCATAATCAGTATCACGCCTACTACTAACGATAAGTTCACTATATTGGCTCTCTTGAATGAATAGTTAACGAGAAATAGCAGCACAAGGTTTTGCGCTAGAACTCATTCCAATTAATACAAGTGTAGAGGGGAATATCAACAAGGTTTGAATGATTTAATAAAAACGTTTAAAAACAGCTGAAAACGTTTATTAAAGCGAGCGAATATCTGCAACTAGCTATTCGTTACCTTAAGCCTTTTACAAAGAACTATTACAAAGAACTATTACAAAAAGCTATTACAAAAAGCTATTACAAAAGAGCACTACCAAGTATCTGCTTCAAAACGCGCGGTTCTGGCTTGCGCTTCAGTGCATTGAGTCAGTTGAATGAGTTCAGCCAATGTAATACTCGGGGTTTCAGTAATTAAACGAATCAGTTTTGCTTCTAAGGGTTCTAACTTATCAGCATGACCTAAGAGTGCGGTTTCGATTTTTTGAATCAAATACCTGAACTCACTTGAGCTGAGTTTTATTTCAGTTAATTCATCTTGACCGTAGGTTTTAAGTTGATTATTGAATGACTGCACCTTAATCGCCTCGCCTACCAGACTCCAATTACGTGAGCGGCGCACGCGCTTGAGTTCACAACCATGCTTAGTGGCAATGGCTTTAGCTTGATTAGCTGTTTCTCTACCAATGCGATGAATAAGTGAAGGTAGAGCAATCGTGATAGCCTCTTTATGCATATAAAATTGCGCTAATGTCCTTATGATTCATTTTCTATTAAATGGCGAATCAACTTAGCAGGAGTACCGCCGTAAAGACAGTCTGCAGGCACATCTTTTGTCACTACAGAATTGGCTGCTATCACTGAACGCGCTCCAATAGAGACCCCTTGATTAATGATGACATTGCCACCAATCCACACATCGTTTGCTATCACGATCGGTAAGCAGTAGGTTTCCCAGTTCTTACGCTGGCGATAGTCTAGATCGTGACTTGCTGAATAAAACTGTGCATTAGGTCCAATCAGGACGTTGTCACCAATGGTAATAAAGCTGCCATCGAGCATGGTGACATTTAGATTAATAAAGCTGTTATCACCTATTGAAATCGTTTTGCCAAACTCACATGAAAAAGGTGAACGAATGACACTGCCCTCACCAAAGTGAGCAAATAAGCGCTTAAATAGCCCAACACGACTTGCATCATCAACGGTCTGATTAAGCTCTACTAGCCTCAAGGTTGCATCATCACGCATAGCATTTAATTCTCTATCGCCACCATTAAATGCCTGACCTTGGGTCATCTTTTCAAACTCTGTCATATCTTTACCTCAACTACTTTGTAATTCATTCTCAGACTACGCAGGTGCTACCCCTCATTCAGTTCAGCAAGATAATATCGCGGATTAATGCCTAGTGTTTTGATTAAACCCGCAAATCACTTTTTCTCTAATAAAAAATGAAAAAATATTGAGCAATAAAAATGCCAGTCAATTTACATCGACTGGCATTAGGCTGTAACAGTAGTTGATTTGAACGGTGATAGTGGAGAGTCTATTTTTTCAAATCACACTGTTTAAACTTAATTACTTAAGTTCTACTGGCCATTCTTTTTCAACACGCTTTTCTAGGAACAATTCTTTCGACGCTTTCATTGCTTCTAAATCAAGACCGACAAGAGGTTGAACTTTAGCTTTAGTGTCGTACTTAGTTGCATCGAATTTGTACTCTGGAGCGTATTTTTTCAGTAACGCATCAGCTTCAACAATTGCTGCATCTAGAATGCCGTTTGATTTTTCTAACAAACGAATTGCTTCAGCAGGGTTATGAGCATGGATACCATGCGACGCTGTTGCGCTATCCCAGAACCACTGTGCATTTCTAACTTTAGTCAGTAAGCTATTCATTTCGCCCGCTAAAGGCGTTTTCGCTTTTAGTGCAGCTTCGTAATTACCTTTTGCTTCAGCAATACCTTTACCAGCTTCAAGACCTTTGATGCCATTTGCAGACCAAATTGCTTGCGCTTTAAAATGAACCTCAGTCAAACGAGGGTCTGTACCGTCAGCTTCAAAACGTAGCTTGTTGATTTCAGCTTTACGCTCATCAAGGATTTCAGTGAAATCTTCGGCTTCATGACAGCTTTGGCAATTATCAGGCAATGTTGCCGCTTCGAAGGTCACTTTATGGTTAGAATACTCACCGCCTTTGGCATTTTCAGCTTTAGGCATATGACAAGTCGTACAACCAAACTCTAAATGGCTATCCATCGCATGTTCAGTACGATCTAACATGTTTTCAAACTCAGGATGCTGAGCTTTAATCATTGGCGCGCCAGATACAGCATTGGTCCAATCTTTAAAGTTTCGGCTATCAAAGTAAGCAAGTTGCGCTTCAGCAGCAAAACCTTCATATAAACCGTCTGTACCTTTGTATCCAACAAACTCTTTATAGTCTGTGTTCACACCTGGCACCCAGTAATCCCATGGGTATTTCACTTTCTTGTCATCAGTACCGTCAAAGTAGTACTCAACATGACATTGGGCACAAGTTTGACTTGCTTGCATAGTTGCGTCTTGCTTAGTGAAATCTTTGCCAATCTCTTTCATTGCACGATCGGCATAAGGGCGGCTCAATCTCACATCTTCTTTGCCTAATTCATGACAATCAGCACAACCAATGGTGTTCGACATTTCATGGCCCCAAGTAGACCATGCATTGTCTGAAAACTTGCCTTCACCAACTTCATCATACATGCGTGCTACATCAGGGGTTTTACATGACCAACAACTTGCTGCCATTGCTTCACCGACCATTTTACCGTCATGACCGACCATTGGATGGCCTACACGTAAGGTTTTAATAATATCAGTTAGCGCAAAGTGATGCCCACGAGCACGATTGTAGTCTTTAGCGAAACCATAACCCGCCCAAGCACTGACTAAGTTTGGGTTGCTTGCAAGTAAATCATCAAGCTTGCCTGAAGCTGGCGTGCTTTCTTCTGTTTCAGCCCAAGTTTTATATTGCTCTGGGAAAGTTTTTTGCCAGTTTTCACTTTTATATAAATCGACTTCGCCAGCAACGCTATAACCGGTAAATGCGGTTGTAAGCATCACTGCAACTGCTAGTTTTCTTAATTTCATCATCATTCCTCATTAGGATTATTATTGTGTTGGAATTTATATCCCCTGCAAATTACCAAACACATTTTTAGTAAACTCAT
>NZ_BPEV01000011.1 GCF_019654955.1 Shewanella sp. KT0246
ATAGTATTGATTTTCATTTGCCGGTGGAATTTGCCCATTTTAAATATTTTGATGACACAGAATGGGTAGGTATAAATATAATAACCAAGTTATTAAATTATATTGAAAATAATATTGAAGACCCTTATTTCTTTCTTAATTTAGCGAAATATTTTATTAAAAGAGTGACTGAGTTTACTAAAATAGACTTATCTGATGATGTTGATATCGCTCAGAAGTTGATTGATTTCACAGTGTTTTACAGCCAAGTATCTGATCTAAATTGGGTGAATCTTGATACGGGTGACTACATTGGGCTAGTGGCTAAGCGAAATCCTATTGAACGTGCTTCTAAGTATGATGATCTATTTGTTTATCTCTCTGTGATGCAAATCCTGAATTTTCACAAAGAAGTAAATTGCAATATAATTATAGAGTTACCTTTTGAGCGTGGCTTTTATGGTTACAATGTTGCTATATTAGAAAATGTTAAATTTAACTGTCAGAACTTGTCAATTTTTGCCCAAAAAACACCAGGTAAGCAGTATGATATTAGGCCATTATGCATTGAAACGATTACTAGCTTAGACAGGATTCATGCCGCTGCTAAGAGTATGATTCCTGCAGAGTTATCTGTTGATACATTAGCTGTTGCATTAGGAATGTCGACACGAAGCTTGCAGCGAGAAGTGAAATCTATGGGTCTTTGTGTCAAAGATATTATTAAAGAAGTGAAAGCAAATAGATTAAAATTAGTATTAAAGAAAAACCAAGATAATATAAAAGTTACTGCATATGAATGTGGTTTTAAAAGCTTGGCAATATTTAGTCGTCACTTTTCTAATAATATTGGATGTTGCCCATCTGAATATGTCAGTCGAATTAACGATAAATAAGTTTATTTTTTGTATATAAATAAATGTATCAAATGTTACATATGGTAATGGTTATCATTTACGGTTATTTGTTAGTACATTTTTTCTTTTAAAGAAAATTAAATAAATAAAAATAATTAACGTACCTCTTTATGGGTATAAGCTGGTTTTTGTTTATTGACTTCCTCGTTTTTAATTTTCATTAACCATAATAACTCATTGTTTTTTATAACCCTGCTATAAGTAAGTCTACTAGCGTTAAATTAAAATTTGATACGAACCTGTATTTTGATTGTTCTGTTTTAAGAATTTAGTCCGTTCTGTAGCTTTGCTAATGCCTAAAAGATCTAGCTAAATTACCGTTAAACTGAGCTGGCATCCTATCTTAGGTTAAAAATACTCTGTAAAAATTTACTTTCTCAATAAACGTTTTTTGCTGGTTATGCTATCTTTGGGCGATATTTGTTATTCAACACCGAATAAGACCTTTTATGCTTAGTATTGCTCAGATTATCGCTCAGGAATTGAATGTCCGTGAGCAACAAGTTTCAGATACCATTGCGTTACTTGATGATGGCTCCACCGTCCCGTTTGTTGCTCGATACCGTAAAGAGGCGACAGGTGGATTGGATGATGCTCAGTTAAGAACACTCGATAGTCGTTTAGGCTACTTACGTGAACTGGCTGAAAGAAGACAAGTGATTCTTTCTAGCATTGATACCCAAGGTAAACTGACCCCAGAATTACAGCGGGCGATTAATAGTGCAGACAGTAAAACCCGTCTTGAAGATCTTTATCTGCCTTACAAGCCTAAACGCCGCACTAAAGGGCAAATTGCCATTGAAGCGGGTTTATTGGCCTTGGCAGACTTCTTAATCGTTAATCGCCAAGCCAATCTAGACGCTAAAGCAAGCGAGTTTATTAATGTAGAAGCTGGTTTTGCTGACACCAAAGCAGTATTAGACGGCGCACGTTTCATCTTAATGGAGCGATTTGCTGAAAATGCTGACCTTTTGCAAAAGGTACGTAAGCATCTTAGCCAACAAGCTGTGCTTGAAAGTCGTATGGTAAAAGGAAAAGAGAAAGAAGGCGCTAAATTCCGCGACTACTTTGAACACACTGAAGCGATCACTAAAGTGCCGTCTCATCGGGCTTTAGCCATGCTCCGCGGCCGCAACGAAGGCGTATTGAGTTTATCAATGAACGCCGACCCTAAAGCGGAAGGGGCGCAAAGCAGTTATTGTGTGGTGATTATTGCTGACCACTTTAATCTTAAATTGACCGATTCTGATGTCGATCAATGGTTAAAAACGGTTGTGACAGCAACATGGCGTATTAAAATTGCGCTGCAAATGGAAACTGAGTTTATTAGCCAAATGCGTGAACGTGCTGAAGCAGAAGCGATTAACGTGTTTGCCCGTAACTTAGGTGACTTGTTAATGGCTGCTCCTGCTGGCGCTAAAGCCACCATGGGGCTTGATCCTGGTTTGCGCACTGGCGTAAAAGTGGCGATTGTGGATAACACAGGTAAATTTGTCACTCATACCACTATCTTCCCTCATGCACCGCAAAATGTGTGGGATAAATCAATTCGAACTTTATCTAATCTTGTGAAAATGCATAAGGTAGAGTTGATTGCTATTGGTAATGGTACAGCTTCTCGTGAAACCGATAAGTTGGCAGCTGAAGTGATTAGCTTTATGAAAGAAACCCACCCAAGTTTGACTAAAATTATGGTCAGCGAAGCGGGTGCTTCAGTCTATTCTGCTTCTGAATTAGCATCGGAAGAGTTTCCTAATCTTGATGTATCTATTCGTGGCGCCGTTTCAATTGCACGTCGTTTACAAGATCCGCTAGCAGAGCTGGTGAAGATTGAACCTAAATCAATTGGTGTCGGGCAGTATCAGCATGATGTTAGCCAAAGCCAGTTATCTAGCTCACTTGAAGCTGTAGTTGAAGACTGTGTAAACGGTGTTGGTGTCGACTTGAACATGGCGTCTGCCCCATTACTGGCTCAAGTGGCAGGTTTAAATAAAACCTTGGCCAAAAACGTAGTCAGTTACCGTGATGAAAACGGTCAGTTCGAATCACGTAAACAGCTACTTAAAGTGGCGCGTTTAGGCCCTAAAGCCTATGAACAGGCAGCAGGTTTCTTACGTATTCACCAAGCTAAAAATCCGTTAGATGGCTCATCAGTTCACCCTGAAGCTTATAAGCTAGTTGAGTCGATTGCTAATGCGAAGCAACAAACAGTTGAGCAGCTCATGGGGAATAGCGATCTGTTAACCCAGCTTAATGCCGCTGAATTTGTTACTGAAGAATTTGGTTTACCAACCATTACCGATATTTTGGCTGAGCTTGATAAACCCGGACGTGATCCCCGTGGTGAGTTTAAAACCGCCAGCTTTAAAGAAGGCGTTGAAGAGCTTAAAGATCTTAAGCTTGAAATGATCCTCGAAGGCGTGGTGACTAATGTGACTAACTTTGGTGCCTTCGTTGATGTTGGTGTTCACCAAGACGGTTTAGTGCATATCTCTTCACTGACAGACAAGTTTGTCAGCGATCCACACACGATTGTTAAAGCAGGTGATGTGGTTAAAGTGAAAGTCATGGAAGTGGATGTTGAACGTCGCCGTATTGCATTAAGCATGCGCTTAGATGAGCCATTACAAGCAAAAGCGAGCAGTAACAAGCCTGTTTCATCAAATAAAGGCCAGCCGAATAAGCCTGCAGGTAATAAACCAGTAGCTAAGAGTGGTCAACGTAAGCAAAATAAAGCCCCTGCCAATGCGGCAATGGGTGATGCGTTTGCTAATGCGTTTGCCAAGCTTAAGAAGTAACGTGTGAATAGCGGCAAGTAACTGCAAAGTCTGCAAAATAAAAAAGCCCAACAACTGAGTTGTTGGGCTTTTTTATTTAATTTAGAAACAATGGTCTACGTTAATTGTTCATAACTTAAACAGCTCATAAGTTATTGGCTATGAATTTGGCAAACCTCATCAAAATTCATCTTTGGTGATAGCAATAACCCTTGTTGCTGCATTTGAATGAACTCTTCGTTTTCCATCAATGGGTTGTCGATATTAAAAATAATTCGCGAGTCTAAATTGATGTTTTCAAGTGCATGGCAATATTGCTGATAAAAAGCATGATCGAATTGACCATTGGCGATTATTCGTTCCATGCCGATTTGAATTCGCTCAGCTAATTTAGGGTTATTGGGCGAGACATAAAAAATGGTGATCAGTGGAATATGCAGAAGTACATTATCGTCTAATACGAGCTCAGGAAACGATTGAGAATAGATAGCAAGTTCATCTGACACTTCATTAATACCGCGGCCAAAACTAGTAAACCTACCTCGTTCAAGCATATGGAATAAGCCTTCATAACTTGAACCAACAATAACGTCAAAACCAGCTTGTTCTAAGGCATTTCTTGTGGACCAAAATATACCAGAGCCAGTGGGATAACTTTTAAGTTGAGCTAAGGTTTGAATCTGTTGAAATGCTTCATAGTTTTCTTGTTTTATGATGAAAACTCTAAAGCCTTGAATACCTTTGCGCAGGGGGAGCTTAATTGGAATAAGTGACTCATTCCAACCCACTTTTGGAGCTTCGGCTATTACGTTGATTAATGAACCGCTGATTAATTCGCTTAGCACTCTATCGCGGGTCATAAATACTTCAGAATGCGCAATTTCCCAGTCACCGAAATCATTCTCTGTTTGTTTTAAAATGAGCTTCATTAATTCAAAGCTATATTGGTAGCGAGAGTCTTTACTTGATGCGGGTTGGTTGAAAATAACCACATCTTTGGCAAGAGTGGTGTTTGCGATAAAAAAACAGCTGGAAAATAAACAAATAATCGTGGCAAGGAAATACGTTGAACGTGTCATTTTTGCCTCCGATATTTGTATTTTATTGAATTACTATCCCAATATAATTAATTAGTTATCAATACTCAATAACAATAAAAGCGTAAATCTCAGGTCAACTTTAGTTGACCTTGCCCTGAATGGCATAAAGAGTTATTTCATTTGTTTCTGCAGTTGATGAAGTAGACGTTATACCTCATTTAATAGCTTGCTGTATCTGCTCTACAGTTGGTACTGATTTAAGAAGAATGAGTTGCCGTTGCACGGTATCGAACACCAATTGATTATTCAGAAGGACAGTACTATGCGATTACTATGTCATTACTATGGCAAAAAAGCGCTAAACCAATTCAGGCTTAGCGCATTTATAACAAAAGGGGAGGAAGTCTAACTTAAGCGATTTGGGTCATTTCATTTAAAATGAATTGATCAACTGCACCTTCGGTTGCTGCCATGTATTCAGCTAAATGAGTGTTACCCATATGTGTTTGCCATAATTCACGTGTATCCCAGTTTTCGTAAAACATGAAGTGAGCTGGGTTTTCGTTGTCTTGGTGCAAGTCATAATTGATGCAACCTGCTTCCGCTCGAGTCATTTCAATCAGTTTAAGCAACTCGGCTTTTACGAGATCTACTTTGTCGGCTTTAGCAATAATGTTGGCAACGATAGTTAATTTAGTCATGTTGGATGTCCTATAGCTTGTGAGTTTAAAACAGAAACGGCTTATTGGTGTGAGCGTGTTTCCGTTTGATGTAGCTATATTAGGCTTTTCAAGAGACCTAATAAACAGGGTAAAGTTTGAAATATTATCAAATAAAAATTGATAATTGTTCAATCAGAAACCTAATGAATCAAGTGCAGTAAGCTAGAGTGTAGCTATAGACAGCCACTAAGTGATGAACTGGCTAAAAACTATCAGTGGCTAGCTGAATGATGATATTTCTAAGCGAATCATATGCTGACTTTCAAATAAATAAGGCTACAGGTTGCTGAGCTATGGAAACGAAAAGGTTCAAGTACACTAAATCAAGTACACTAAATGAAGAAAAATCTAGATTTGCTGAATCGCAACGAAGTTTGCTTGAATATTTAACTTAGGGTTAAACGAGAGCAAATAGTTGGTTTTGACTTGAAGGGGTAGTTTGTTGCTGATAAAACTGACCAACACGCTCGCCAAGCTGCTGATAAAACGCTTCTGACTGTTCTGCAGAGGCTTCATTTAACAATAAGCTTTGAATCGCACGGGAGTTATCTTTGTTGGTGCTTTTCTCTGCTTCAACATTGGTCGACTGAGCATTTTTCTGTTGAATATCACGGCGCTGAATAGTTGGGTTACTGTTAGCCGCAACTCGTAATAATTGTGGGAATATGCCTTTTGGCCCCAAAGCTTGTTGCTGAGCTTGCTGTTGCGTTAATTGTTGTTCGTTAGATTGCTTTTGCTGCTGTTTTTGCTCGATCAACTCATGACGTGTTAGTCGCTCATTTTGTTGATTGTAAGCACGTTCTTGATGTGCTTTAGATAATTCTTGCGGCGGCAATATCGGTTTAGCTTGCTGGTTATCCGCGCGCGCAAGATCGGTTGCAACATTACTTGTCGCAATCGGTACTTGGGGATAATTGGTGACAACCAGCATAAAACTCACTTAAGCAATGGCTAATAACGTTTAAATTATAGTCAATTAGCAAGAGGTTTTATAGGGTTAAGTTGCTTGTTTTTTGATCCATGGTAGTAATTCATCCAAAAACGCCTGAGGGTGTGAAATGAACGGTGCGTGGGATGCTTTATTGTGAATGACGTCTGTTGTATTTGTTACTTGAGGTAAAATAGTTGGGATCTTCTTCGGCACCAAACTGTCACATTTACCCCAAATTCTTAACCATGGTTGTTCAATCAAATGCAGCTGATCACGCAAATCAACAGTGCGTAGCATACTTAATCCTTGATCTAATACGCTCTGACTCGGTAATGGTTTGGCTAACACTAGCTTTTTAATCGTGACAATATCATCTTTAGCTGAGTCACTACCCATAGCTTGTATTGCTAGAAATCGCTCGACCGTTTTAGCTAAATTCACATTAAGTTGAGCGGAAAATTGGGCTAAAACTTTGGGGGCGATACCCGGCCAAGTTACTTGCTCTGAGTCCGTTTTCGCCTCTTGTGCCATAAAACATGGCGATGAAGCGACTGTAATTAATGCTTTGACAGATTCAGGGTGATTAATGGCAATTTGGCTGGCGACTAATCCACCTAATGACCAGCCGAGCCAAATAGCGTTTTTAGGTAATTGGGCGGAAAGTTGTGCAGCCCAAGCGCTAATATCTCCGCTATTTTCTTTGCTGTTACCAAATCCCGGCAGATCCACATAATGCACTCTATACTCACTAAGCGCCGTTTGTAATGGATGAAAAACGGCAGAATTTACCCCCCAACCATGAAGTAAAATAAGATCTTGGCCTTCACCAATAGTATGAGCATCTAGCTTTGGTAAATTGGATTGCACAGGATTCCCTTTCGGTTGAGTAATGGAGGGTAATTTCCATACAGGATAAGGATATTATATGGATTGGCAACTCCCACAAGTCTGTTATTCAGGCTTACGTGCGATTAAATACACGATTTTGCGCAACCTGCCGAACCGGTGTTTGTTGTGTCGCCAAGACATTCCACACTACAGGCCGTTTCAAAACGAACTGCAAGGGTTTGAACAACAAAAACCACAGACAGGTATCTGCCAATACTGTCTTATTGCAGGCTTATATCAGCATGAAGTGTGTTTAGGTTGTGGCAAAGGTATCCAAATACTGCAGCGATATTGCGGTCAATGTCAGCGGCGTGAGCCAATAATGGTAGTCGCTCCATGTAGTTATCATCAAGGCCTAGGCGAGTTAATCTCCGCGATAAAATATCGGCAACAGTGCGCCCCATTGCATGCGCTAGTGCAGGTATTGGCTATTCGAGTAATGGATTTGGTTGCAAGGGGTATTATTCAATTACCACAGGTGATCATTCCTGTGCCATTACATGTTAATCGTTTAAAATCCCGCGGATTTAATCAAGCATGGTTGATTGCCAATATACTGAGCCAGCAATTGGGAATTAAGATGGATGATGCATTACTCAGACGGCACCTTGATACCAAAGCGCAAGCAGGTTTAGATGGTAAAGCAAGGCGTTTAAACTGCGAAGACGCATTTAAGTTAACCCAGAAAATAACTTTTCAGCGAGTCGCGTTAATTGATGACGTCGTGACAACAGGCACAACCATCAATGAAATCAGTAAACTGTTTACTGCAGAATATGTGCATGTTCAATGCTGGTGCTTAGCCAGAGCAGAAGCACCAGGACTGTTATAAGTAAGAGTTATATCGTGGGCACAAAGTACAGTGCGTTGGCGAAGACCTTTTCTGAGCCCAGCCATATATTCCTAAATAACAAATTATCGGTTAATGCGACGATTTTCCCTTTGCCTTTTGTTTCAACAATCATTGCTGGCGTATTAGCAAAAGAGCGTTGATATTCTTTAGCAAGGAAGCCACTGACTAATAAGTCATTCTCGTATTCTGCTGCCACAATAAATGGCGTCGAAGTGAGGTTAAAACTAATTTCACGGTTTTTCATTACCTGTAGTGGATTAGGCAAACCAAAGGCAATAGGGTGAGTCCTATCAAGTTTTAACGATACAATCGCCCCGCCGATTGATTGGCGGGCTTTCAGTTTTGATTTGTCACCGAAATCCATCCCCGTGGTGCTAAACAGTTTTGCTAATTCGCGTTTTGTTTTCGGTTCAGAATTTAAAATATTACGCTTATTAAGCCAAATTAATGCCCTTTTTTGCGCCACGATGGTACCGCCTTCAGTGACGTATTTACCTAACTTTCTCGATGTTGCATCACTGATTAAATGATAAGGTCCATCTGCCATAAAGATATGACTATAAGCGGATAAATCCAGCGAAACTAAACGCTCAGTGTTGACCATGGTTGTGGGAATACCTAGGGTCTTATCAAGGTAAAACCAGATTTGACCGGTTTCTGAGGCATTGGTGTCAGCTCCCGTTATCACTAAAGGAGTGACCGGGTTAATTTTGATGAAATCATCACTGCCTAAGTCCATCCCTGTTGCGGTATGTGAGCTTGCAGAGGCGATGACATTAACTTGGTACTTTTGTGCAGCGTTAGCAACAATATCAGCAAGTTCAGTAGCGCTAAATTGGGGTTGTTTTAACGGAATTTGTAAGCTGCCTGCCACAAGTTTAGTCGGCTGCTTTTTATCATCTTTTTTATTCGAATCTGCAGTTTCATGTGAATAAAGGCTGAAAGGCTTTTGTGCGTATTTTACCAATACGCCTTGGTTTAATAGCTGCTGAAGCATTGGCCCTGCTGCAGCTTGCTGCCAATCGATTATCAACGCCACACTGTCCGCTGGGTAAGCTGATTTAGCAACGCTAAAGCTTGGTTTGTCAGATAAGGATTTGGCACTAGGTTTGGCTTTGTTGACGACGCTTAATCCTAATGCTGATTCAAAATTCCAAGTGGAAATGTCATAAAAGGTTTCATCTTTAAATTCTGTGCGTTTATCAAATAACGCCTGCAGTAAATCATGCTGTGGCTGGCTGTTTGGAATAAATAAGCTGTCTTGAGGAGTAAAATTAATACCATCATCTTCAATTAATTTACTCACATATTTAAAACTAATTTTATGTTGCTCAAGAATACTGACAAGCTCACTAATGTGCGCTGAACCATTATGGGCTTTTACCAGTCGGCCAGACTGTTTACCGTCACGGAATCGTTTAACATTGCTTGAGAAAAAGTTAGTTTGATAAGCCATTAACTTTTTGCGTAATGCATGGGCGCCTTTGAGGCTAGACAGTGAAGTCGCAAATTGATTATCAATACTGTCTGCTAAAGTCACAACTCCGTTTGGAGAATCCTGTGCTTGACCGCGAGAACTGGCTTGTTCAAACAAAATCCCGATAGCACCGTTAATATCAGGATAAGTTGATCCCTTACCATAGAAGAAATCATCAAACATCTGGCCGCTAAAATAGACTTGTTTGACTTCGTCTAATGCTTTGCGATGAAAGGCTGCTAACTCATTAGATAACGCCTGATTTTCCGGCTTGGTTAACGGGTTCACTCTGTCTGGCACACCGGGTTGAAAAAAGTAAGATTGCTGGTGCCACATTTCATGGAAATCGCCCACATAGTGGGGCTGCCATTTATGGAAAAAGGCCACTCGACCTTGTGATGCTGGATGGCGTAGAAATAACCAGTCGCGGTTTAAATCAGCTAAGTAGTGATTAAAACGTCCGCCTGGCCAATCTTGGTTATGCTCGCGATGGTTATTGTCAGTGACAATAACTTTACCTCTATTATTGTTAGCCCAGTTTGAAAAGCGATCAAAACCATCTGGATTTTGAGTGGGTGTAAGTAAAATTACGGTATTGTCGAGTAACTCTTTTACCCAGGGTTCATTGGCTGCGGCGAGGTAATGGCTTAATGCTATAGCTGCGTGAGCACCACTGGCTTCATCACCATGGATTGAATAAGCGAGCCACACCACCAGTGGATTGCTATTGGTGCGTTTAGTTTGCATGGTGCCATATTTGATGTTGCTGCGGTATTCGATAATGTCAGCGAGGTTTCGTTGGTTTTCTTCTGACGTTATCACAGCAGTTAATTGCTCGCGGCGCTCTTCACTGAATCCTGCTGAATCCAAGGAGACACGACTACTTTCACTCGCGAGCTTTTGCAAATAATGGTTAATTTGATCATGTCGCAAGTGCCACTCGCCCAATGGATAGCCGAGGTATTGGGCGGGCTGAGTCAAACGTGTATTAATATCTTCAGCTTGCAGGCGTTGCTCAATACGTGTTTCTGGGTGTGAAAGATCGCTGGCAGAGGCCAAAGCAGGTATACAGATAAAAAAAGTCATCAGTGTTCTAACTGACAAACGCGCAAGTAAGGCATGTAAGCTAATCATATGAGAAACAAGATCATAAAAAGAAAACCATGTAATAACAATAAAGTGATTAGCCTTAAATCTCCATTAAAAACCGACCTAAATAGACTATTTTTTGTCACAGTTGCTTCATGCAGGACTATAAAGCCGACGCAACTAAGAGTATCATGTCGCTAAACCTACTAAATTACTCAAGTACTAGCTTATTTAAGGTGATTCTTAATTAAGTTGGTCCTTACTCAAGTACTACCCAACGGAGCAGTTTTTATGATCAACATTACTGATACGGCTCAGGCTCATTTTGTAAAATTACTGGCCGATCAACCTGAAGGCACTCATATCCGTGTGTTTGTCATCAGTCCAGGTACCGCTCAAGCTGAGTGCGGTGTATCTTATTGTCCACCTGATGCTGTTGAAGCTGACGATACTGAATTACCATTTACTGGTTTCAGTGCCATGGTTGATGAAAAGAGTGCGCCATTTTTAGAAGAAGCGAGCATTGATTTTGTGACTGACCAACTTGGCTCACAGTTAACGCTTAAAGCACCTAACGCAAAAATGCGTAAAGTGGCTTCTGATGCACCGCTAAAAGAGCGTATTGAGTATGTGATTCAATCTGAAATCAACCCACAGTTAGCCAGCCATGGTGGTAACATCATGTTAGTTGAAATCACTGAAGAAGGTACTGCAGTACTTCAGTTTGGTGGTGGTTGTAATGGTTGTTCTCAAGTTGATATCACCTTGAAAGATGGTATTGAGAAGCAATTATTAGACATGTTCCCAGGTGAATTATCGGGCGTTAAAGACGTGACAGATCATCAACATGGTTCTCACTCTTACCAGTAATCACTAAGGTGATATCTTAATACTAAGATAGACAATAAAAACGCAGCTCATAAGCTGCGTTTTTTTATGCCTAGAGGGAATAGGCTGGGTCGCATAATAGTCAAAAATCATTCCATTTAGAGAATAAATATAGCACTTTGGGTTGAGGTAACTGCTCGTCAGTGTCAAGCTTGTGTTAAATCTAAAGAGGTAACACAGGAGTAACATGTGCTTATTTCAATAAAAAATAACAATGTATTGGCACGTTCTGCAGGCTTTACCTTAATTGAGTTGGTGGTAGTCATTATCGTACTCGCGATTTTGGCTGTGGTAGCTGTTAGTAAGTTTATTGATCTTAAACGAGATGCCGAAATCAGTCGGGTACAGGCGATTGCGGCATCATTTCAGCAATCAGTGACTTTTTCTCATACTCGTTGGCAAGTGATTGGTGCAAATGGCGCCATGAATGATTTGCCTGATTTTGCTGATGATGATTTAGACATGAATGCCTTTGGTTATCCATTAGGAACTGGGAAAGGCAATCCAATGGGTAATCCTGTCAACATCGGCCAAGGCCAGGCTGGTTGCGTTGATTTGTGGAATAGCCTTATTGAAGACCCACCCTCAGTTGCTATAAGAAATACTGCTGATAATGTGGACTTCGAGTCATATCGCCATAGTGCTGATGGTGGCTCTGGTGCGACGCAGTGTACATATGTATTGCGTACATTGGGTGATACTCGGGGCAGAAACCGAGCAGAAATAAAGATTGTTTATGACTCCGTAGCAGGTACTGTCAACGAATTCATTGACGATTAATATGACCGTAAATAAAGCGTAAACATATAAAAAGCGGCTTACTGAAATCAGTAAGCCGCTTTTTAACGTTTAAACATTAGCCCCAACTAAAGGGAGTAACCAAACGGTTGGTTACTTACGCTTCTTTTTAAAAATTCGTCGGTAAAAAGTCACGGCGCTGAATATTAAAATCACAGTGCCAATCAATGCGATGACAGTGATAAATGCCACATACTTAAACGGCATATTCATCGCGTCATGCAAAGGTCTAACAAACGTAGCAATTTGGCCTGAAAGTGGTCTTTCGCTATGAAGCAGTGCCGACTTAATCGTGCCTTTGTCATAGTTCATGTTGATGCTATCAGCTTGACGTAACCAGACGTCATTATGGGTATTAAATCGATAGCTATAAATTGCGTCAACAGGCTTTTTCGGTGCCTCTGCCTTCGCTTTTGGATCGGGTCTAGGCTGACGTGGCTTGCTGATTGATACTAACTCAGAATCTGGCCATACACTTTGTGCCGTTTGAATTTGGCTTTGCCAATCTTTTGCTTGGCTGATTGGGTATTGAATACTGCTATCGGGCGTTGTTTTAAGTGCGCCTGTCCACAACCCTTTATAGGTAATTAAAAAGCCAGTAATACACAGTAAAAACAAAGGAACTGAGATGAAAAGCCCTAGTTGAATGTGGCTTTTTACTAAGCTGCTTGACTTAGTATTGCTTGGGATTGAATGTTTTAACCTGAATGTTTTGCGAACACGCCACCAAAGATAAATACCCACTAAGGTAATAACACCACCGATCATCGATGCCCATGCATTAAGGTATTTACCAAAATCACCTAATAAGAAGTTACGGTGTAGCCAGAACATGGTGCTATAGAGTGGAATGTCTCTCATTTTATAGGTTGAGAGTTCATTTAAGTCGTTATCAAAAGCAATCGAGTGACCTCTTGCGGCAATTTCGACATACGGAGAGTATTCAGTTGGAAAGCGAACCGTGCTCATGTCAGGGTAACGTTCAAAAAGTGTTTCGGTAACGTGTGCTTTTTGCTCAGACGTTAACGGCACATATTGCTGCCCTTTGTCGTCCATTCTTTTAAGCATATCCATGCCGCCAAGATAAACACCAGTCGTCAATACAATCAGCATAGAAACACTGATGACGAAACCAACCCAGTTATGAAACCATTTTAAAGCAGGGACTACATTCATAGTGAAGTTCTCAAAGTACGTTAATAGTGACCAATTGGTGACGGAAAACCAGTTCAAGTGGAACAAATTAACGTCAAAAGTAAAATTTCGAGAATGATAATTAATCTCATTTATTTACACAATTAAAGAAATGTAAAGAAGAGGTTTAATCCAAATTATTGCTATTAAGATCACACATTGGTTTTAAAATCGTCGATAAGTGGATTTTACATTTGAATAACTATTCACTTAAATGTTCGGTGGAATCGATAATTAAATGGCAAAGGAAGTGAAGTGTATAAGTATTTCTATGAAAAATTCAGTTTGTTAAGTCATTGTTAATTTTGATTTTGTGTATTCTTGTTATCAAGGAGTATTTCAGATGTATATGTGAATCATATAAACGAGATAAGAATCATTAACATTAATTTAAGTTAATATGCAATAACTATTCAACAATTGTAATGAGATTTAATCGCATTAGTGCGGTTGTTCACAAATCTCTATTTGTGCGTTAAAAATCACTTCCCAAAACACGAAACGCAAATGATAATCCATCTCATTAACGATAACTGCCAAATTAAGGGCTATTTTGTATGAGAATTTCACCAATTGCGTTCGCTGTTGTAGCAAGCTTAGCGTCAGCATCAGTGGCAGCAGAAGAAGCTGCTAATAACACTGAATCAAGTCAGGGGTTTACCGCTGAAATTGAGCGTATTCAAGTAACGGGTATGAACTTCAATAACTACAAAGTTGGCTCTTCTTCAGGTGCTATGCGTGGTGACATTGATTTAATGGACACGCCGCAATCGGTTAACGTCATTCCAGATTTTGTGACTGACGAGCAGTTAGCAAGAAACCTTTCAGAAGTATTGGTCAATGATTCAAGTGTGACGGGTGGTAGTGAAAAGTGGAACCGCCAAGTATTCAACATTCGTGGTTTTGAATTAGATTCAGGTAGCGGCTTTTTAATTAATGGTCAGCAACAATGGTCTCACTACGTTCAACCGATTGAAACACTACAACAAGTTGAAGTGTTGAAAGGTCCATCAAGCATGTTATACGGTCAGTCAGGTCCTGGTGGCTTGATTAACATGGTGACCAAAAAGCCTACCTATGACACGTTATTTGATGTCGCATTTGATACCGATGCTCACGGTTCTACTCGTTTTCAGTTAGATGCAGGAGGCGCGTTAAACGATGCTGAATCTATTCGCTACCGCACAGTGTTAGTGAAGCAAGATACGAAATACTGGCGTGAATACCAAGACGGTAACGGTGAGCAAGAACAAGAGCGTGACCGCTTTTTAGGTTACATCAACCTTGAATTTGACTTACACGATGACGTGATGCTGTCGGTTAAATATGATTACACCGATGACAAAACGGGTATCGATAGAGGTGGTTGGTTAGACGACAATGGTGACTTAGTTGGCGACCGTGAAGATATCTGGGATATGTCTTGGGCATTCACTGACAACAACGTAGAAAACTTAGGTGCTGACTTAACTTGGTATATTTCTGACGACTGGAAAATGACCACTGGTTATAACCACCAAACCTTTACTCGCCAACGTTTAGATTCGTCTCCTTCTATGGTGTCGGGTATGGATCCTGTGACCGAAGGTTACCAAATTAATGCCTTTGACCGTTACGATGATTGGCAACACAAAACAGGTTATATGGATTTCACGGGTATTGTGAATGCCTTTGGTATGGAACATCAATTATTAGTCGGCGCTAATATGCTTGACTATTATTACGGTCAGCTTAAAGACAGTGGCGAAGCGCAAATTGTTAAACCTGGGGAATCGGTACCAAATCCAGGTCTAGATTACAACAATGACACCACTAAATACGAGTCTAGCTATAAGCATTATGGCTTCTATGTACAAGATTTAATGACCATCAACGATGAGTGGCAAGTGCTTGCTGGTGTTCGTTATGATGAGCAAAAGAAAGATGGTGAAGGTGAGAACAGTTACGCTGTATCACCTAAGTTTGGTGTGATTTACTCACCATCTGAGAATGGCAGTATTTATGTCAATTACTCAAAGAGTTTCAACCCTCAATCAATCGTTAACAGTGATAACGATGTGAATGATGGTATGGATTTAGAGCCTGAGTACGGTGAGCAATACGAAATCGGTACTAAGTGGGAACTGTTTGATGGTGGCTTATTGTTAACGGGTGCCGTGTTCGATACCACAGTGACAAACGTGACTGTGCAAGAACAACTTGAACAACCAATTGGCGATAAAGAATACATCACGACTCAAAGTGGTAAGCAGCAACACCGTGGTTTCGAAATGGGTGCACAAGGTCAAGTTAGCGACAATGTGTTCGTAACGAGCTCAATGATGTACTTAGATGCTGAATACATTACTAGTGCAGAAGATACTGCACAGCTTGACGGTAAAACGCCTGTTGATGCACCTGAGTGGTCAGCTAATATCTGGACACGTTACGAAGTCACTGATGATTTAGCTTTAAACATTGGTGCAATTTATGTGGGTGAGCGTTTTGCTAATACACAAAACACCATTGTTAAAGATGATTATGTTCGTTTTGATTTTGGTGCAGCATATACATTTGCCGTACAAAATACTGATATGAGCGTGCGTTTTAACGTTAAAAACCTATTTGATACTGACTACTTAGGTGGCGGTACTAACACTGACGTCACTGTGGGTGAAGGTAGAAACTTTAGCTTAGCGTTTGAAGCAAAGTTCTAATTTACAGGTTGTTAAGTTCACAGAATTAAGCACCAAATATTTGTAAAGCGTTATAGTGAAAGGCCCTAGTGTATTGTGATTACACTAGGGCCTTTTTTATTGTCCAATACTTAGCTACGGTGTTATAAGTTTTTCGACAAAAATGCTTCAATGGCCATAAAGGTTTTAACTCGATGATCATTATTACTAAGGTAATGGTCGCCATTTTCAAGCTCGATATATTGAACTGGTTTTTTAAGGTCTTCTAACTCTTCAAACATATCTTCACTGTGTTGAACCCTAACAACGCGGTCTTTATCGCCATGAATAAGTAACACTGGCACATTGATATCTTTGGCCTTGCTTAAAGGAGACCGTTCATAAAGCGCATCATAATCATCGCCAATCTGTTTTTTTACGATATCGAAATTGCTATAACGTCGAGATGACTTAACCAGATATTCAACATCGGTGACACCAGCAACACTAATTGCGCATTGGTATAAATCTTTAGTCGTAGCCACTCCCATTAGGGCTGCATACCCGCCATAACTGGCGCCAACAATACACACTTTATCAGGATCGGCGATGCCTTCATCGATTAACCAGCGAGTGCCATCTTCGACATCATTTTGCATGTCGAGCCCCCAGTTTTTAAGGCCTGCTTTCATGAAGTCGTAACCATATCCTGCAGAGCCTCGAAAGTTCATTCTAAAGACTGCATAGCCTCTGTTGGCTAAAAACTGAGTCCAGTAGTCAAAGCTATTGGAGTCATAGCTAATAGGACCGCCATGGGGGAAGATAATGGTTGGTAGCTTTTTAGCTTCTTTATCTAACGGTGTGGTTAAGAAGGCTTGGATCTCTAAACCATCTCTAGCTTTGTACGATAAGGTTTGGGTGTTAGCCAATAAATCAGGTGTTAGTTTTTTATATCGATAAGCAATCGGGAATAGTTCTCCAGCATCGCGGTCACCAAATAGATAAGTGCCTGCTTCTTTTGAGTTGGTTGAATACACAATGTATCGACGCTCATTATCACTAAACTGGGTTATATAATTGCGGTATTCAGGCAGAGCTTTGTTTAGGCCATTAACGAGGCCGATATACTCTTCATCCCAGAAGGTATATTCAGACTCATCGCCATCATCAATACCAATAATCTTTTGTTTGAGTTTTGAATAAATCAATGAACCTTCGACGTCGTTAAACTCTTTACTGAATACTAATTCTTTAGCAAGCTCAGGGTCGCGTAAATCAACCTTGAAGATAGCTTCAAAACCTTCATGATAAGCTTGAACATAGAGGATGTTTTTATCCTGAGCAAAGCCCATTGGCCAAACCTGATCTTCCTCGAAAGCTTCGAACTCCCATAAAATTCTTCTATCTTTGTGGGCATCTTCTTGCTCGTAAATTCGGTATTGGGTTTCTTTACGGTAAATGCCAATTCGAATTCTATTTTGTCTATCCGTTATCCAGTTTGTAACGTTTGCTTCAGCAGGTTGCTCAAAACGGATATTGCCGTTATTTAAGTTAACTTGGATGACCGACTCAAATTGAGCTTTATTACCAATGCCATTAGTACCCAGTAACAAGTATTTGTCGTCATCGGGAAGGTAATCGATAATATTTGATTGGATTTGTGGCATCCATTTAAACTTTTTAAGTCCAAAACGACTTAGTAAGTTAGAGGTTTTTTTCTTACTCAGAGAATACTTAATGATGCGAGTTTCTGTGGTTGGAGTACCGAAACGAACAGCGGGAAACTTAGCTTTTATGAGTAGCAAATCATCATTTGCCCAGCTCATGGATAAAATAACAAATTTTTCATTGTCAGTTTGAATGGGGTAAGAAGATTCACGAGTATCAATATCGAGAATATTGACTAACGTGCCTTCCATTCCTTTAGCTTCAGAGCGAACTAAAGAGGCGATTTTAGTGCCATTGGGAGACATAGTGACATGACTGACATCAGGGATACTGGCAAACGCTTCAACAGGTAGTTGCTGATTTTCTGCAAATGACATCAGTGAAGATAACAGCAACATTGATGCTGTTAGTATAAGTAAAATCCTTTTCATTCAAACTTTCCGTGTTGAACATAAATATGTTGCACACATGTTATCAGTAAAAAGATGGACAAATCCAGTTTTACTAACGCTAAACCTATGTAATGATTATATTTGCTTGAAAGCCTGACTGTACTTGTAATGGAGTCCAAGTGAGGCACTGCGGCATAACATAAAGGCGCTCATTGCTGCCCATAAACCATGGTTGCCATAATCTTGTAGTAGGTACCAGCACGGGAAAAACACTACAAAAGTGGCGATAATCATGCTGTTTCGCATGGCGCGTCCTTGGGCGGCGCCAATATAAACCCCATCAAATAAGTATGAGCCAAACGCCAGTAGTGGCATGAACACCAACCACATGAGATAAATATTGGCTTGCTGCTGCACAATCTCAATACTAGTGAGCAGACTGATAATGCCACTGCCGCCAAAGTAGAATAATAAGCAAAAGCCAAACGAGAATAGTGCTGACCAGTAGCCAGCAAGTAATACTGAATCTTGCAGCAACGTTAGGTTTCTTTGACCCACAGCCCGCCCAACTTCCGCTTCAGCGTAATAGGCAATGCCATCTAATGCATAGGAAATCAGCATTAAAAGATTTAAAAGTACGGCATTGGCGGCAATGATATCATCGCCCAAGCCTGCGCCGTAAAAGGTCATAAAGGTAAAGCTTGCTTGCAGGCATAAACTACGGATAAAAATATCACGATTGAGTTTGAGTAATTGCGAATAGCCTTTAAAGCTTAAGTGGACAAACAGCTTGCCTAAATTGAAGTCACTTTGCTGGTACAAAGCACGTTTAACAATCACCGCAGCAACAGTGAAAGCACAAATATCAGCGATGACCGATGCTAATGCCGCGCCTTTTACGTTCCATTCGAAACCGATAACAAACACCACATCGAGCACGATATTAACAATGTTGGCAATGATGAGTTGCCACATGGCAGCTTTTGGCGCTTGTCTGCCTAATAGCCAGCCTAATAAGACTAAATTCAAAAGTGCGAAAGGGATAGACCAGATACGAATATTGACGTATTCGCTACAGAAGTGCTTTACCTCTTCACTGGCTTGGCTTAGCGACATGGCAAACTCAAGCAAGGGCTGCTGTAAAATGATCGCACTTAAACCAAATATCAGTGCTAGGCTACAACCTTGTACCAGCAATTTTTGCTGAGTTACGTTATCATTAGCACCATATGCTTGGGCGACTAGACCTGTTGTAGACATCCTTAAAAAGCCCAATAGCCAGACAATTAAGGTAATAATTGTACTGCCTAGTGCCACACCGCCTAAATAATAGGCTTCAGATAAATGACCAATGACAGCTGTATCGACTAAACCTAACAGAGGAATAGTGATATTGGATAAAATCATCGGCAGTGCTAATGCAAAGAGCTGACGGTTTTTTTGGCTGTTAAATAATAATGCTTTTATGGACATAGGAATCTTATGTTAAAACAAAGTCTCTTAGGATTAATGTGGTTACTCTCATTTAATGCCAGCGCAGTGGTGATTTTGCAATATCACCATGTATCAGAAACAACGCCAGCAAGTACTAGTGTTACACCGGCGCAATTTGAAGAGCAAATGCAGTACCTTGCAGATAATGAGTTTACCATCATTAGTCTGACAGAGGCGGTAGATGCTATAAAACACAATAAGCCCATTGCTGAAAAAAGCATTGTGATTACCTTTGATGATGGCTACGACAGCATTGCTAAGGCAGCAGCGCCGATTCTAGCCAAGCATGATTTCTCCTATACCTTATTTGTTTCGGTAGAGCCGATTGAAAAAGGTTATTCAGGAATGATGAGTTGGGATGATATTAATCAGTTAGCTAAAGATGGTGCGACCATTGCCAATCATAGCTGGGCTCATGAGCATCTTAATCGCAAGCTTGATGGTGAAAGTGATCAGCAATGGTTAACACGTATTGAGAACAATTTATTAGACACCGAAGCTGAGATTAAAAAGCATACGGGTCAAAGTGTAAGAATGCTGGCTTATCCATATGGTGAGTACAATGCTGACGTTGAAAACATTCTTAAAAAGCATGATTTTATTGGTTTAGGCCAACAATCAGGTGCGGCGGGTAAATACTCCATTTTAACAGCGTTACCTCGTTTCCCTGTTGCAGGACCTTATGCGGATTTGGATAGTTTAAAAGTTAAATTTACTAGTTTGAACATGCCAGTGGTTAAGCAGAATATGACCGATCCTTTATTAACCTCGGGCAACTGGCGTCCAGAGTTAAAAGTCGAGTTAGATATCACTGATATTTACCCACATCAGGTGATGTGCTTTGTTCAAGGACAAGGGGCTAAAAAGCCGACTTGGATTTCTGAAACTGAATTTAGTGTTCAAGCGCCAGCGAATTTACCCGCAGGACGCAGTCGTTATAACTGTACTGCACCGAGTAAAACTCAAAGTGGTTACTATTGGTTTTCACAAGCGTGGGTGAGACCTAATAATGATGGGAGTTGGCCAAAAGAATAGTCTTTTGGTTTAGCCTGATGGCTAAATAAGTTTAGTTTTTTGAGCAGAAGCCAAATCAAGATCGTGGCGCTTCGCCCACACCAGAGCAAGAGGGGAAACAACAGCAATCCCCCTCTTGCATCACCCTTGCCGCTCCCACGAAATAATCTGAAAAACGATTATTTCAATGGAGAACCATCCAGCTTTAAACTTTTATTTAGCCAGCTTCGGCAAGCTGTGAAAATCACTAACGCTTCCGATGGGGCGTCCCTTCCCCTCGAAAGCTAGCCAGACATCCATGTCTGGACTCACGTAATTTTCTTGCTTACCTCAATTCAATTGGAGCATTCAAGCCTTTTAAGACTTTTATTCGTACTTAACTGGGACAAACAAACCTGCGGATACAACAATTCCCCATTGAATAAGCATGAGGCTTGCTCGCTTTTAAGAGCAATTTCGTAGGGGCGGCAAGGCTCTTATGAAAATCAGCGAAAAGGGAAATGCTGTTGTTTCCCTTTCGTTGGGTGTGGGCGAAGCACCACGACCTTGATCCTAATTCAAACGAAGTTTGGAAATGAATTTTGGGAAATGACGATCATAATCAAGCATGTGTTTTACAAATTTCAGAGCTAGCTCATCTTTGCCCCAAAGTGAGTTAAATAGACATTTCCAGCCAATAGAGTTCATAATTGCATATTACCCTCAAGTAGCAATATTAATGCCGGGTATTCTGTAATCGATACTCTGAAGGAGTCACTCCAACTTTGTTCTTGAATAATCTAGAAAAATATTGTGGGTACTCAAAGCCTAAACTATAGGCAATGGTCGCCACAGAATCCTTGCTAGAGAGTAAGCGATCTTTTGACTTATCAATCAGAGCATAATGGATCCAATCCTTTGTTGTTTTACCTGTTTCAGCTTTCAGGGCATCGCTTAAGTATCGACTGGTCATATTCATGTCTTGCGCCATATCTTCCACTTCAGGAATGGTCGCTGACTCTTGAATTACAGCCTCTAAGCGAGCCTCCAATAGCGCTGAAAACTTGTCATAAACCGATGTGTTTGCTTCTTTACGCATCATAAATTGGCGGTGGTAATAGCGATTTGCGTACATCAATAAGGTACTAATTTGCGATAAAATGAGTTCTTTACTAAAGGCATCTAGGCTCATGTTGTTTTCTGCCTCAAGTGCATCAAACATCGCAACCATATGTTGCTCTTCTTTTGGTGTAAGGTGTAGAGCCTCGTTAACCGAATAATTGAAAAATTGATATTTTTTGAGCTCGTCTTGTAGCTTATGACCTCGAATGAAATCGGGGTGAAAACAGATAGTGCGGGCAACTGAGTCGATTATTATACCGCTGGCTGTCAGCTCTTGATTAGGAGCAATAAAAAGCACCGTCCCATTTGAACAATCGTATTGGGTACGACCGTACATGACTTCGCCTGACGTGATGTGTTTGAATGATATCGCGTAGAAACTGGTGGTGAGTGAAATGCTCTCACCATTGAGTAATTGATTGTCATCACTGTTTGGCTTTAGTTTCATTACATCAACTAAAGGACGCTCTGGTGGGCGTATACCAAGAACAGCATTGAGTTCTTTAATGCTATCAAAATGGAACCTTTTCATTGCTTCACCTTTTAGTATGACGTCTCACAGCATAGTCCTCTAGTTTAAGCATATTATGGTTGAGTAGCATTGAAAACCCAGAGCATTAATCAATGTATTGTGTATACGAAATAACGTAGTGATTCGTTTCGTTATTTCGTATACAACTCTTGCTGTTTTGTGTACTGCTTACTTTGGCCATTAGTTCTAAGATAACTCTATTGAACATTTTGAGGACTAAAATTCATGTCAAAAACATCTTGGAGTGCTGAACAAATACCGAGTCAAAAAGGCAGGGTATCTATCGTTACTGGTTCATCTAGTGGTATAGGTAAAGAAACAGCCAAAGTCTTAGCACAGAAACAATCGACAGTGGTACTCGCTGTTAGAAATGTGCCAAAAGGTGAGAAGGTGGCTGAGGACATCCGAGCAGACTATCCAGATGTTGACATTTCGGTCATGCAGATGGATCTTTCCAGCCTTCGTTCCGTCCAAGAGTTCAGTTCCAAGTTTTTAGCCAATTTCGACAGACTTGATTTACTGATCAACAATGCCGGAGTAGCGTGTCCTTATACAGAGACTGAGGACGGATTTGAAATCCTGATGGGGACGAATCATCTAGGTCACTTTGCATTGGTCGGTCATTTACTCGAAACTCTTAAGAAAACAGCAAACTCCCGTGTGGTGGTTGTTTCTGCTGGCGCTCACAAGTCCTCGAAGTTAGATTTGGGTGATCTAAATTGGGGAAAACGAAAATACAGCAATTTTACGGCTTACGCAGATAGTAAACTGGCGAACCTCTATTTTGCCTATGAGCTGAAAAGACGACTTGAATCCGAAGGTGGAAACCCGATGGTTACAGCTGCTCACCCAGGGTGGACGACATCAGAACTTCAGCGTGGGTTTGTGAAGTTTCTAAATATCTTTTTCGGGCAGAGTAAAGAAATGGGAGCACTGCCAACACTGCGTGCGGCAATAGACGAGAGTGCATCGTCGGGAGATTTTTTCGGCCCGCAGGATTTCTTTGAACTGCACGGGGCACCTATTAAGGTCGAATCAAGCAAGCTGTCACATGATGCCAGTGCTGCGCAAAAGCTATGGACGCTATCTGAAGAACTAACAGGAATAAAATACTAAACAATGGTATGGCGGCTTTGCGCTACGTAGGTTTAAGGGTATTTATGGAAAATAAACTCGTGTTACAGGTGGTGGGTTTTATCATTTTATTGCTAGGGGGTATTCTTAGTTATAACCCTGAACTAGTGAGTAATAAACCCATCCCAGAGGATGCCTTCCAAGCTGTTGAAAGAAGAGTTCAGTGGGGCTTTTTGATGGGGATAGGTATGTTACTTATTTTTCATCATCAAATTACCCCATATTTGTTTACTGTTGCTGCAGCCGGTATGACATTAACATTGGGGGCGCTAATTTCGCGCGTAATGGGTATTTTCCTTGATGGTTCTGTACCAAGGCATTGGATGTGGGTTGCTGTTGAGCTAGTTATGGTCGTTGGTTTCGGAATTTGGTATGCGAAGCAACGCTTATAATCAGTCGGTTGTCCCATATCTAAGCTAATTCATTGGTTGTTAAGTTAACAATGTCACTGACACAGAATTGTCCACATATATAAGTTAGCTCTCAGTATCAACCTTCTAAAAAAGCCTCAATATTTTCTTATTGAGGCTTTGTCATAATTCAATTTCTAATCAAAAAACACTATGCACTTTCAATAATCAATTTCAAATCAGCAACCAGTTCTTTATTCAAAATCTGTGGGATCTTCCCTGGTTGTTGCTTGGGTTTAAACACAGCAAACTTTTCCCCTTTTGGTGACACTAAAACATAGCTGGCGCTGTGGTCGACTTGATAGTCAGCGCCGTCACCCACCATGGCATAGGCGAAGCCTAAATCACGGGTGAACGGGAACAGTTGAGTGTGGTCAGCTGTGACAGCTTTAAAGTCTCGATTAAAAAAGTTGATGTAATCTAAGCGCTTTGTTTGCGAGTCTCTGTCTGGGTCGACTGAAACAAACACAACCTGAATATCTTCTGATACCGATTGCAGTTCAGCATAAGCAGCATTGAGCTTATTTAACGTTGTCGGGCACACATCAGGGCACGAGGTAAAACCGACAAACAGTAAACTCCACTTACCGAGTAATTGTTGATTGCCAAACTCATTGCCCAACTGATCATGTAGGGTAAACGGTGCCAGTGGTCTTGGGTTATCAAAAAGATAACTACTTTGAAGGGCTAAATCTGGCACCTGAGTCATCAATGCCGTATTTGCTGATTGGCGAGGGAATAGCGCTGCAACCGCAACGCCCAAACCCAACATGATGACGGCTAATAAAAGGATTTTTTTCAATCGGTCACTCCCCGTTTATTCATTGCAGCATTGGTTATTGCTATGCGCATAACTTAAGCCCATAGCTTAAACCCACAAGTAGTGATCAACGAGTAGCACCAAGAATAAAATCATTAAGTGGTAAATCGAAAACTTAAATACATCCATCGCCAGTCCTGGTTTGTCGTGATATTTAAGTTGCCATGCTTTATAGATAAAGCCGCAACTTAATAAGGTTGAACCGACTAAATAAACTGGGCCGCACATGCCAACCAGCACAGGTAATAAACAGGCGATAGCCAGTAATAATGTGTAAAGCAATATGCAAGTTTTAGTGAACTCTACACCATGGGTAACTGGCAGCATCGGCACATCGACTTTGGCGTATTCTTTTTTACGGTGAATCGCTAAAGCCCAGAAGTGTGGCGGTGTCCATGTGAAGATGATGATAACTAAAAGCAGGGCATTGCCGTGCAGTTCGTTAGTGACTGCAGTCCAGCCTAAGAGTGGTGGCATGGCGCCAGCTAATCCGCCAATAACGATATTTTGTGGTGTGGCACGCTTTAAATATGCGGTGTAGACCACGGCGTAACCGATTAAACTGGCAAAGGTTAGCCATGCAGTTAACGGGTTTACCAGCGCGTATAAAATAATAAAACCACCTAGGCCAATTGAGGTGGCAAAGGTCATGGCTTTGATTGCTGATACTTTCCCTTTAGGTAGTGGGCGGTTGTAGGTACGTGCCATTAAGCCATCTATACGGCGATCAATTAAATGGTTATAAGCTGCTGCAGCACCTGCCATCATGGCGATGCCAATCATCCCGAAAATAAGCGGTTGAAGTGGAACAGCGCCGGGAAGCGCAAGACACATACCGACCAGCACAGTTAACAGCATCAGTGCGACCACTTTGGGTTTGGTCATTTCAAAATAAGCGCGCCATTGCATAGTGTCATTTTTAGCACTCGACATTGAGCTGACGTCAGCCGTCTTGGTTGCACTTGCGGGTAAAGATAGTGATTTAGCCATAATAGAATCCTTGCTTATGCTTTACGCCACAGCGCATAGTTAATAAAAATAACGGTTAACAACAGTAACGCTGCGCCGCCGTTGTGTGAGACTGCAATACCAAGAGGGAGGTGCATTACAATATTGCTTATGCCTAAACCCACTTGTAACACCACAAGGGCAAATAAAACCCATGCACTTTGTCGCATGATTGACGATTGAGCTTTAAGTAATTTAAACGCTAACCAGCATAAACTGATGGCAGTAATCACCCCCCAAATACGATGGGTAACATGTATGGTCATTCGAGCAGGGTATTCAAGTACGCCAAATTCGAAACTTGGATGGTCACCTTGGAAGGGTGAGAAAGCCTTGGCAAACTGTAAATTATCTATCCAGTTACCTTCACAAATAGGTAATGTGGTGCAGGCTAATGCCGCGTAATTTGATGATGTCCAACCGCCTAAAATAATTTGCACCACTAACACAACTAAACTGACCATCGCTAATGGGCCGAGTTTTCTGGCATAGGTATCGCCACCGGGGATCCGTAAGGGTTTGGTGCGTAGATAAAGTAACAACAGCAAAGCGAATAAACTAAAGCCACCAATTAAATGCCCCATGACCACAATGGGCATGAGCTTCATGGTGACTGTCCACATGCCTAATGCCGCTTGAAATAAGATCAGTGCGGAAATGAAGATTGGAAGTTTTTTCGGCGCATCAGCACGCTTTAAGCAAATGATTAAAATCGTTAATACTAATAAACCTAATGTGCCTGCGATATAACGGTGGATCATTTCAAGCCAAGCTTTTTCTGGCTCGACAGTGAGATCAGGAAAGTTGGTTTCTACTTTAGCTAAGTCGGCTGCATCACTGGGTACACCAATATGACCATAACAACCCGGCCAATCAGGACAGCCTAAACCAGCATCTGATAAGCGGGTATAAGCGCCCATCAAAATCACGGCAAAGGTAAATACTAAGGTAAATTTGAGGAGGTTTTTTATATCCATTAACCGACCCTCGATAGCTTAAGTAGCTTTCTTAAATCTGCAATCATCGACTTACCTTGAGCCATATTTTCTTGCTCGCCGATAATCCCAGGGTATTCCATTACCAAGCTGCCAAGCGGATCGACAATAATCATTTGCTGCTCAGTCATCATCGCAATGATGGCTTGGCTTGCATTGGCTGTTTCAAATGGTACTTGGAGCTTTTCAAGGATTGCGGTGTCACTATCAGGTTGCAACATGATAATTGGGCTAACACGATCTTGATGCTTACCTAAGGCGACATGGCTTTGGTGCAATACATATAAGCGTTGCTGACACTGTTCTAAACATTCTTTTGGCAATAGATATAACAGCTGCCAAGATTGCGGGTGCGGGTTATCCATCATTAAGCTTTGATAGCTCACCTCTGGAGGAATGAGTTGGCCTTTATTGGTCGCAGCGCCATTATATAAATCCATGCTTAATACCAGCTTGGCGACGGCCACTGGTAAGATAAATACCAGTACTAGGGCAAACAATGCCTTGTTATTTTTAGGTTTTGCTGGGGAGTTCATACTTGCTCCTCTTGTTACGGCTTAATTTATTAGTTTGGTTTTATTCGTTTTCAGTTTTTGTTTCATTTTTTACGGTGTTATTAGTGTCAATTGCGTTGCTAGTAGTGCTTTCAGGTGTTGCTTTAATCAAGTATTTCCATCCAATCCATAGCATTAACGATAAAAATACCGCCGCCATAGTGAACCACTGTAGTGCATAGCCTTGGTGCTTTTGGGCTGATAATGGAATCGGTGTCCAAGGCTTAGGTAATGCAATCTTAGGGATTGAATCTGGCTGCAGTACTACTGGTGCCAGTGGGTGGCCTATTTTCTCAGCTAAGGCCGCTAAATTAAGGTTTTGAAAACGCATAACATTGCCGTCTTCTGAATGGAGCTGGTGGCTTAAGGGGTTAACTTGTTTTTGATAAACGCGGCCATTAAGGTCAATGGCTGACAATGGCACTGGAGTAATGTCAGGTAAAATTCGACGATCGATATTGGCTGCGACAAACCCTAACTCAACCATTAGCCAAGGCAGGTCTTGCAAATCAGAATCTGAAATTTGAAATACTTGGTAGGCCAGGTAACCAACTCGGCCTTCAAACACTTGGTTATCGAGTAGCAATATTTGCTGATTAACAGGCGTAGCGTTGACGCTTAAACGGTAACCACTGAGTCTTTCATCAGCGTCAAAAGCAAGCAATTCATCAAAACTTAATTCACTGGCTGCTTGTCTTGCTGATAACGTCGCTTGCCACGCAGTTTTTTGCTCCGCTCTATCAAGTTGCCAAACACCTAACTTGACCAAAATACAAAACACACTCACAGTAACAACTAGCAATAACCCAGTAGATAGTCGCCAGACTCGCAAAGGAGAGCCCATGGCAGCGTTAGATACCTTAGTTATTTTCAAGCTTGTATTAGTACTGCTGCTTGTATTCATATTATTTAATCTAGCTAGAGCCCTGTTTATTATGGTGAAAGCTGAAACGAAACAACCTATGAGTCAATTTTTAGGACGTAGAGTTATCTTTTCTGCTTTAGTCATGTTGCTGCTATTACTGGCCTTAGGGCTAGGTTGGGTAACGCCCAACCCTAGGCCGTACTAGTTAGATTTATTTAAATCACGTAGACAAAAATAAACAAACATAGCCAAACTACATCGACAAAATGCCAATACCAACTACCTGATTGGAAGGCAAAATGGCTTTCTGGGGTGAAATGACCTTTGAGCACCCTAAAGAACAAGATAATTAGAAAGACCGTTCCTAAGGTCACGTGCATGCCGTGAAAGCCAGTAAGCAAAAAGAAGGTATTACCGTAAATACCTGATGAAAGCGTTAGCCCCATTTCTTGGTATGCATGAACATATTCCTCTACCTGCAAGAATAAGAATCCAATACCTAATAAAATGGTAAGCCCTAGCCAGACTTTTAATGCGCCGCGTTTAGACTTCTCTAAAGACACATGAGCAAAGTGCAATGTGACAGAAGAGGCTAATAAGATGAGGGTGTTATACAGTGGTAACCCTGTCCAAGGCATAGCTTCTGTAGTGGTGCCATCAGGCGTTTTAATAAGAGGCCACATCGCTTCAAAGGTTGGCCATAACACCTCGTGGGTCATGGCGTTGTTCGAGCTACCACCAAGCCAAGGGATTGCGACCATTCTGGCGTAGAACAAGGCGCCAAAAAATGCGCCGAAGAACATAATTTCAGAGAAAATAAACCAGCTCATTCCTTGACGAAATGAACGATCCATTTGCGCTGAATATAAGCCTGACATTGATTCATCAATGACATTTTTAAACCAGCCAAATAGCATAAAGATAATGACTGCAATACCAGCCACTAATATATAACCACCTGAAGTATCTTCAGTGGCTAACTGTTGAACGTAAGAACCAGCGCCAAAAGCAATGAGGAATAACCCAATTGCGCCGGTAATGGGCCAAACGCTTTGCGCTGGCACGTAGTAGTTTTCATGTTTGGTTGTCATCTTGCTGCTCCTTGCTCTATGGCCGCAGTTTGTTTGTCTGTGATGTCATAGAGGGTATAAGAGAGAGTCAAAGTTTTAATGGAATCTGGTAAGTCTGGATCCACATAAAAGATTAATGGCAGTTCAGCATCAGCCTTTGCAGCTAGGGGTTGTTGATTAAAACAAAAGCACTCTGTTTTATTGAAATACGCCGCGCCTTGGCCTGGTGATACCGAAGGTATGGCTTGGCCAACAAGGGGATTAGCAGATAGATTTTTTGCTAAAAAGGCTGTGCGAGTGAGCTCGCCTGGGTGAACCTGAATACTGTTCACCTTAGGGCCAAATTCCCACGGCATGCTGCCTTGTACTTGGGCGATAAATTCAATAGTAATGGTGCGGTCTTTATCAACGACCACCGCTTCATAACTACTTGCGGTACCTTGGGGTTTTCCGTTAATGCCCAAGGTATCGCACAGCACGTCATAAAGCGGCACTAGCGCAAAACCAAAGCCGAACATACCGATAGAACCCAGTACGAGACCTATTAATAATTTACGGTTTGATTTTGTTGGCTGGCTCATATCACTTTACCTCTGGTGGTGTAGTGAATGAGTGATAAGGTGCTGGACTTGGGATGGTCCATTCTAGTCCTTCAGCGCCTTCCCAAGGTTTATCCGCAGCTTTCTCACCGCCTCGAACACACTTAATAACAACAGCAAGGAAGATTAGTTGTGATAAACCAAATGCAAACCCACCAATTGAGACAATTTGGTTAACATCAGCAAATTGAATCGCATAATCAGGAATACGACGCGGCATACCCGCAAGTCCTAAGAAGTGCATTGGGAAAAACAACACGTTGACTGAAATAGTGCTACACCAGAAATGCCAGCGGCCTAAGGTTTCGCTATACATGTGGCCTGTCCATTTCGGCAGCCAGTAATAAGCTGCGGCCATAATGGAGTACACTGCGCCCGTTACTAGTACGTAGTGGAAATGCGCCACAACAAAGTAAGTATCATGGTATTGGAAATCCGCAGGTGTAATCGCCAGCATTAATCCAGAGAATCCACCAATTGTGAACAGAATAATAAAGGCAACTGCAAACAACATTGGGGTTTCAAAGGTTATTGAGCCACGCCACATCGTCGCAACCCAGTTAAATACCTTAACCCCTGTGGGCACCGCAATGAGCATGGTGCAATACATGAAGAACAACTCTGCAAATACTGGCATGCCCGTGGTAAACATGTGATGCGCCCACACCAAGAAAGACAGAATCGCAATACTTGAGGTGGCGTAAACCATGGAGGAGTATCCGAATAGCTTTTTGCGGCTAAAGGTCGGCACAATCGCTGAGATAATACCGAATGAGGGTAAAATCATAATGTAAACTTCGGGGTGGCCGAAGAACCAGAAAATGTGCTGGAACATGACGGGGTCGCCACCACCTGCAGCATCGAAGAAGCTGGTACCGAAGTATTTATCGGTTAATACCATGGTCACTGCGCCTGCAAGCACTGGCATCACCGCTATCAATAAGAATGCGGTAATTAACCAAGTCCATACGAACAGTGGCAACTTCATCCAAGTCATACCTGGTGCACGCATATTCACAATTGTCACGACCACGTTGATCGCGCCCATAATTGAGCTTATTCCCATAATGTGTACTGAGAATACAAATAGTGCAGTGGTATCAGGGCTGTAGGTCGTTGAGAGTGGAGCGTAGAACGTCCAACCAAAGTTAGGGCCGCCGCCTTCCATAAATAACGAACTTAATAGAATGGCAAACGCGAATGGTAGGATCCAAAAACTCCAGTTATTCATTCGAGGCAGTGCCATATCCGGCGCACCAATCATCATAGGAATAAGCCAGTTAGCTAAGCCGGTAAAGGCTGGCATAACGGCACCAAATACCATGATAAGTCCGTGAACTGTGGTCATTTGGTTGAAAAAGTTTGGATCAACTAATTGTAAACCCGGCTGGAACAATTCGGCGCGGATAACCATCGCCATTGCACCGCCCGTGAGAAACATTAGAAAACTAAACCACAAATATAATGAGCCGATGTCTTTATGGTTAGTGGTTAAAATCCAGCGCATGATGCCTTTCGGCGCGCCATGATGGTGATCATCATGGCCATGGTCATCGTGAGAATGACCATCATGAGCTTCGGTTGTATCTTGTGTAATAGTGCTCATTTTAATCCCTTACTTTCCATGACCATCAACGTCAGAAGCCTGTACAGCATCTCCCGAGTCATTACCCCAAGCGTTACGCTCATAAGTAATCACTGCTGCGAGTTGTTGCGGTGTGAGTAGAGAACCAAATGCCTGCATTGCAGTACCAGCCTTGCCATTGACAACAACTTCAATGTGTCCTTCAACTGGTCCAGTAATAGCTGGGCTACCGATTAATGAAGGGAAAGCCCCCGGTAATCCTGTGCCTGCAGCCTGATGACATGCAGCGCAATTGGTCATATAGACTTGCTCGCCCATGGTCATGAGTTCATCCATGGTTAAATCATCTAGTACGACTTCAGCTTTAACTTCTTTCACAACTTCTGCAGCGGCTTCGGTTACGGCTTGCTCTACATTTGATGGATCAATTTCAGCAGGTAAGGTCACAGGCGTAGCGGTTTGTTCTGATGTAGTCTCAGTTGAGCTTGCTGAACCGCCACCATTGATGTCAGCTGCTTGCACTACATCGCCAGAGTCATTACCCCAAGCATTTCGCTCGTAGGTCACAACTGCAGCAATTTCAGTCGCAGTAAGCTGTTTAGCAAATGCCTGCATCGCAGTGCCTGGTTTACCGTTAACCACAATATCAACATGATCGCTAACAGGACCCTTAATCAGAGGGCTACCAATAAGAGATGGGAATACACCAGGAAGGCCTGCACCATTAGGTTGGTGACATGCGGCGCAAACGCCCATATAGACTTTCTCACCTTGAGCCATTAACTCATCATATGTGAGTGTTTGCGAAAGCGAGGCTTCTGCAGCAGCTTTAGCATCGACAGCTAGCTGCTTTTGGTCAAGTAACCATTGGTCATAATCGGCTTCAGAAAGTGCTTCGACCACAATAGGCATAAAACCGTGATCTTTTCCGCACAACTCAGCACATTGGCCGCGGTAGGTGCCAACTTTATCAATGCGTGTCCATGCTTCATTAATGAAACCGGGATTAGCGTCTTTTTTAACCGCAAAAGCAGGTACCCACCATGAGTGAATAACGTCATCACTGGTCATTAAGAAACGCACTTTACGATTGATTGGTAATACGAGCGGCTTATCAACTTCTAGCAAGTAAGTTTCAGTTTTTTCAGCAGAACCTTGGATTTGATCTGCTGGAGTTGAAAGCAAACTGAAGAACTCGACGTCTTCATTGAAATAGCTGTAATGCCACTTCCACTGAGAGCCGGTAACTTTAATGGTTAAATCTGCATCGCTAGGATCTTCCATAGCTATCAGAGTTTTAGTGGCAGGAATTGCCATACCGATAAGGATGATAAATGGCACGACAGTCCATGCTATTTCAACCTTGGTACTGTCATGAAAATCGGCAGGTTTAGCGCCTTTAGATTTTCTGTGATAGATCATCGAGTAAATCATGATCCCAAAGACCACAACACCAATCGCACAACAGATATATAGAATAATCATATGGAGGTCATAAACCCTACCACTGATTTCTGTCACACCTTGTGTCATGTTAAGCGGCATATCAGCCGCAGCAAGCGGCACTGCAAATAGCAGCACCATTAATCCATACAACAATCGCTTCACAAGACCACTCCTCTGCCAATTGCGATTTGCAATAACAACAAGGAAAAGTCACACAGTAATACTCTGCTCTATGCAAACTTCTCTAATTCCCGAAAAAGTTTGATCACTTCAAAGTACACGGTGGCTGCGAGTATCAATACTCGATTATTTTATTGGGTTATGGTGGCCACACTTGTACCTAATACTGAACTTTTCAATTCTTAAATTGACGCTTTTTATTCAAGGCTTTCTATACCGCATGGTACCAGCACAATCTTTACAGCGTTTTGTAGCTTCTTATCGTTTTACTAACTCAAGAGTGATAACAATTTGTTAGCCTCTTGTTAACTACATTACTTGGAGATTAAATATTGATCAAGATCACTTTATCATCTAATTTGCTGAAAAAAGGCGTAAAAAAAGCCCTTCACAGTAATGAAGGGCTTTTTTAAGAGAGATTAGTTTAGTGGAAAGCAGATAAATTTAACCGTGATGGTGCTGCTAAAGTATTGTCGCTCATATGTTCATCATGTAAGTGAGTATTTACATCCTCAATGATTACACCTTGTGCCAAAGCACTTTTAGCGACTAACTGAATGCGTCGATTATCGCGAGCATCTAATGGTGTTGTCCATGTAATAACTGCACTGGAAGTACCACTTGTTAATGCTTTTTCCATTGCCCAAAGTGTTTCAACTTCATCTTTGGTATGAACAAGCAATACTCGATCCATACGAACATTGGCATTGGCCAATATTTGCTTATAGCCAATATGTGGTGGATTAATTAATACAATCCAACGGCCTTGTTGGCTTAACACTGCTAACTGGCTGCATAACTGGGTTAGCTCAGTGATGCCTTGATTAGCACTTTGTTTGGTTTCAATACCTTGTTTAACAGGCGCTGTGGCTGATGTCATGTCTACCCACAAGCCAGGGTGACGTGGTGCATTACCTAATAATGTGTTCATAACCAACCTCCATTTCGGATAACGCCAACAGCAAGTCCTTCAATGGTGAGACTCTGGCATGTTAAATCGACTTTTATCGGCGAATATTGTTCATTTTCTGCATGCAGATAAACAACATTGCCTTTCTTTTCAAAACGTTTAACGGTGACATCATCGTCAACACGAGCTACGACAACTTGTCCATTTTTGGCTTGCTGCATTTTGTGCACAGCCAATAAGTCACCTTCAATAATGCCAATATCTTTCATACTGTCGCCACGAACGCGTAGTAAGAAATTAGCATTAGGTTTGAACATTTCAGGATCGACTTGAAAGTACTGTTCAACATGTTCCATTGCGAGGATAGGTTCACCAGCCGCAACCTGACCGATAAGCGGTAATCCTTCTTCGACTTCCTCTTCTTCCTGAATCATGCGAATGCCGCGTGAAGTACCAGGAATAATTTCGATACAACCTTTTTTAGCAAGTGCTTTTAAATGCTCTTCAGCAGCATTAGCACTTTTAAAGCCTAATCTAGTGGCAATTTCTGCACGAGTTGGTGGCATACCTGTCTCGGCAATATTACATTTAATTAGTTCTAGAATTTCAGCTTGTCGTGGCGTTAAAGGTCTCATGTTGATTCCTGTTTTTTTATACAGTGACTGTCATTATATACAGTATCCTTGGTCGTGCAAGTATTAACCAATGAATTTTAAGGATGATACCGATTAAAGTTCATTTTTAACAGATTGACAAAATTTAAATTTGTTTAAAAACAGTTATTTAAGTCATTCCCGTTGGAAGGGGATTTATTTTGATTAAATTAACATTGATAAACAAATGATTCGGTTTTTCGTCGATACAGTATATTTATACAGTACTGATGTTCACTTTTGATAAGTATAAATAAGTGACTTATTTGCTTATATAATTAGCCTTAAAGGGATTTAGTTTGATGCTTAATTGTTAACTACATATACGCAGGTTAGTGAATCCCACCTAGATTCTGGTATCCTATGCGCAATAAATCGTTGTTGATAATGCGAATACTCATGCTAAAACCAGATTCTATCATTGCTAAATCGTTGCGTTGGATTCAGAAACTAATGGTACACAGTGTTGTTGTACCTCAAGATCCGTTCGCTGACTTAAACCTAGATCCTGAAAAACCAGTGGTCTATGTCATGAAGACAGAGTCGCTGAGTGATATCGCGGCACTAAATGAAATTACTGCAAAGTACAATCTACCTAGTCCTTATGAGCGTTTGGACATCGATGGGCTGAACACGCCAAGAATTGTGTGTGTTGAAGGCCGTAAACCCTTATTTGGCAAACGTCATAGTGGCGAGAAGTTTGTTGCTAACTTCACCAAATTACTCGACTTACACCAAAAGAATAAGCAGTTAGATATTCAATTGGTGCCAGTTAGCCTTTATTGGGGACGTATCCCGGGTAAAGAAGATGACACCATGACAGCTGCAGTATTTGAGCGTGAAAATCCGACTTGGCTACGCAAGTGGCTAATGATTTTATTTTTAGGTCGTCATAACTTTATTCAATTCTCAAATGCCATGTCTTTACGTTATATGGCCGATGAACACGGTACAGATGTCAGCATTGCTCACAAGTTAATTCGTGTTGCCCGTGTGCATTTCCGACGTCAACGCAAAGTGATGACGGGGCCACAGTTGCCTAACCGTCAAGCCATGTTTAACTCGTTACTTAAATCAGAATCGATCACCAAAGCGATTCAAGAAGAAGCAGCGAACAAGAAGATTTCTGAAGAAAAGGCGCGTGAAAAGGCCATTGAATATTTAGATGAAATCGCAGCTGACTACTCAGATAACCTGATTCGTATTGCAGAGCGCTTTTTAACTTGGTTATGGAACAAGTTATACAGCGGCATTAGCATTAAGAGTGCTGAGCAAGTTCGTAAACTGCATCATGATGGTCACGAAATTGTCTATGTGCCATGTCATCGTAGCCACATGGATTACTTATTACTATCTTATATCCTCTATTATCAAGGGATGGTTCCTCCGCACATTGCGGCTGGTATTAACTTGAACTTTTGGCCTGCAGGGCCGATGTTCCGCCGCGGTGGTGCCTTCTTTATCCGTCGTAGTTTTAACGGTAATAAGCTTTATACCGCAGTATTCAGAGAGTATTTAGATCAACTATTTGCCAAAGGCTATTCAGTTGAGTACTTCACTGAAGGTGGTCGTTCACGTACAGGCCGTTTGCTTGCGCCTAAAACTGGCATGTTAGCAATGACAGTGAACAGTGTACTACGAGGTATCGAGCGCCCTGTAACGCTGGTGCCAGTTTACTTAGGCTACGATCACGTGATGGAAGTATCGACTTATCACAAAGAATTAAGCGGTAAGAAAAAGCAAAAAGAATCGGTATGGCAGGTATTTGGTGCACTGCGTAAATTAGGTAACTTTGGCCAAGGTTATGTGAACTTTGGTGAGCCAATTAACGTGCAGCAATTCTTAAACCAGCAAGCACCTGATTGGCGCGAAGAAATTGCTCAAGATCCTGAGCAAAAACCAACTTGGTTAACCCCAGCGGTAAATACACTTGCCAATAAAGTGATGACTAACATTAATAGCGCTGCTGCGGCTAGTTCAGTCACACTAACCAGTATGGTGTTATTGGCTTCTGAGCAAAATGCGCTGGAGCGCGGTGAGCTTGAAAGACAGCTAGGTTTATATCTTAAGCTATTAAAAGAGGTGCCTTATACCGGTTATACCTCAGTGGCGGAAGGTAACCCTACTGAAGTGGTTGAACAATGTTTGTCGCTTAAAAAGTTCACTTCAACTAGCGATCAGCTTGGTGAAATTATTGCGATTGAAGAGCATGCTGTCATTGCAATGAGTTACTACCGTAATAACATTATTCACTTGATGGCCGTACCTTCGTTAATTGCTAGTTGTTTAGTGCAATACGAAGAACATAGCCGTGAGAAGATCCATAGCATCGTCAATGATTTTTACCCATTACTAAAAGCAGAATTGTTTATGGGGATTGAAGATTTACCAGCTTATGTAGATCATGTTTTAGACTTGTTTGTTGAGCAAGGGCTGATTACCGGAACAATTGAGTTTGAAGTCAATCAAGGTAATATTACCCAGTTAATGTTATTGTCTGAAACTGTCAGTGAGACATTACAACGTTACGCGATTATCTTTAATTTACTGGCTTACAAACCGGATATTGAACGTTCAGATCTAGAAAGCGCGAGCCACATGCTAGCTCAGCGTTTAGGTGCTTTACACGGAATTACTGCGCCAGAGTTTTATGATAAAAAACTCTACAATAATTTGAGTGTAAAATTAAAAGAATTAGGGCACTTATCGGGTAGTGACAATCAATTTGCTGTCATCCGAATCCGCGATCATGCCAATGGTATGTTGCGACTATCTGTTCGTAAAACCATAGTCGACAGTGTGACTATGGAACATGGGTAACGAATAACTTTATGAGTTCAACACAAACGCAGCCGAAAAATAAATCTTTGTTAGGCGGCGCAATGATTATTGCTGGTACCACGGTCGGTGCTGGCATGTTTTCCCTTCCTGTCGTCAGTGCCGGTATGTGGTTTGGCTACTCAATCGCAGTACTGATAGGTATTTGGTTTTGTATGTTGGTGTCTGGCTTAATGTTGCTTGAGACTAACTTGCACTTTAAACCAGGTGATAGTTTTGACACCTTAACCAAAGTTACCTTAGGCCAGTTTTGGCGTATTGTTAACGGCCTGTCGATTACCTTCGTGCTTTATATTCTCACCTACGCCTACATCAGTGGCGGTGGTTCAATCGTAAACCATACGCTTTCCGGTATGGGAATCCATTTACCACAAAGTATTGCTGGCTTAGTGTTTGCGCTAGTCTTGGCGGCTATTGTGATGATCAGTACTAAGGTAGTCGATCGCATTACTACTGTGATGCTGGGCGGCATGATCATTACCTTCTTTTTAGCAGTCGGTAATCTGCTCATTGATGTTGATAGCGTTAAGTTATTAGTGCCTGATGGCGAAGCGAGTTTTGCACCTTATATTTTAGCTGCCATTCCATTTGGTTTAACCAGTTTTGGTTACCATGGCAATGTGCCAAGTTTAGTTAAGTATTACGGCAAGCAGCCTAATTTAATTATTAAAGCCATCTGTATTGGTACCTTTATCGCGTTAGTGATTTATAGCTGTTGGTTAGTGGCAACCATGGGTAATATTCCTCGCAGTCATTTCAACGATATTATTGCTCAAGGTGGTAATATGGGCGTATTGGTTGGTGCATTATCGGATGTAATCTCTAACGCTTGGTTGAACACCATGCTGACTCTATTTGCTAATTTGGCAGTCGCTTCTTCATTCTTAGGCGTTACCTTAGGTTTATTCGATTACCTTGCTGATCTATTTGGTTTTGATGAGTCGGTTAATGGACGAATTAAAACAGCAGCAGTTACTTTTATTCCTCCTACGGTTTTAGGTTTGTTATTCCCGAACGGCTTTTTGATTGCAATTGGTTTTGCAGCATTAGCGGCAACCATTTGGGCAGCTATTGTGCCAGCTATGATGGCGTACAAGTCGCGTAAAATGTTCCCTGACGAAAATAGTTTCCGAGTCCCGGGCGGTACGCCTTTAGTTGTGATTGTTATCTTGTTTGGTGTATTAACTGCAGCATGTCATTTATTGGCTATGGCTGATTTATTGCCTGTGTATAAGTAATTAATTTTTTATTGTTTAATAATAAAAAGCCCTCTATTGAGGGCTTTTTTGATGCAATTTTTCAACATATTGTGTCGGTGATTGTCGGTGTAATCGATGAAAGCTTTTACTAAAACTGCGCACACTTGCGTAGCCAAGTAGTTGCGATATCTCCTTTACTGTTTTTCCTTCCAGCATGTATTTAATTGCTAAATTCCCCAAAATATAACGCATTAACTCTGTAAAACTGAATCCGTTACTTTGCAAGCGGCGTTGTAATTGCTGCCGTGAAAGGCCGCATTGATCAGCAAGTGAGTCCAATGTGGGTAATCCGTAAAAGCGAATATAATTCACTAATTCATAAAGTACCTTAGGGGTGTCATGGGTTTGCGGCATATTTAAATATGAATCAAGTTGGTTGAGGGTAATGCTGCTGGAGTTGCTTTTTTGAATGTGACTTGAGGTAGAAAATGAGGCTAAAAAATTCTGCTCTGAGCTAATGAGTGAATCGATATCTAACCAAATCTCCGTCAGTGGTGCATTCCAACTGACTTGGCAGCCAAACGCTTTCTCAACTCCTAGTTGTCCCATCGAAGGTCCACTTAATAGTACTTTCTTGGGTTGGTAATCTTTACCGAGAAAATATTTGCAAGTGTTTAATAATGTTAGCGCTACTCTTAATGAGTCATGTGACTTAGCTTTTGAGCTGACATAATCATTACGGTAACACCACTTTATGATTCTATTCGACTGAGCGCCGTAATAACTTGCGCCTGAATGAAAGCAGGCCATCGCATAATTGATTCGCCTAAAAGTAATGGCTAAATCCGGTGTGGCAAGGAACCAATTATTAGGCATGTTAAATCGACTGACTTTTAAATCATTTTGGATTGTTAGCATGTAATCCTGAGAGTTAGACAATTGCTCTATTTTGCTCAGCCATTTGGATACTTCAGTGAAGGGAATTAGCGTCATTGGCTCATTAAGCAAGCTTTCAGGTATCGATAAGTCTTTATGGCTTATCTTAAAGTGTTCTTGAACCCCTTTAAGCACAGGTAAAATACAGCAAACGCGGATAAAAGAAACATCAAATGCCATGTCAATTTCTCATAGATTTATTGAAAAGGTTAACGATATGTAGATGTCTAAACATATCAAAAATAGTCGAATATTGATACCTATGGGTACTTAGTGTTGCTCTTTTGGGTTTTGGATGCAAACTACGCAACATCTAAGTTTACCGAGGTGAGATCAATATGAGTTTATTCAGTATGCCATTCGTCGATACAGGTGTTGATGCTGCACTTCATGGCGTAGCCTTAGTGGTACTTGTAGGTGTGGTTGCCGCCGCAGGTATTGGATTTTGGAAGGTCCATGAGCTGCCAATTGATAAGGCGCACAAAGAAAACCATCAGCAAATAGGGTTGATTACTGCGCTCACCTGGATAGGGTTTCTGTGGCATTGGGTGTGGGTTTTAGCTGTGATGGTTGCCTTCATTGACAGCGGAAAAGCGCTAAGAAGGATAAGAGATATTTGGCGAGAGAATGAACGGGAAGTCCCTGTTACCGCCACTCCCGAAAAAGAGGAGACTAGCTCATGATTGAAGGTTTAGCCGTTTGGGCACTGTTTATTTATATTCTACGCATGGTTGGTATGCCGTGGAATAAAGGTACTAAAGCGTTTGCCTATTTAGGTGGAACAGGTTGGTTAATGTTTGTTTGGGTCGGTTTATTAAATTACGCACCTATGGATATAACAGGCGGTTCGGTGGTGCAATCACCTCATATTCAATTGCGTCCTGCTTCAACAAAAATCAAGGGCAATGTAAAGGGCATTTATGTTGAACCTAATGAAAGAGTAGTGGCAGGGCAGTTGATATATGAATTGGATGATGAGCCGTATCAAATAGCGCTAAATAAGGCTGTTGTTGGTAAGCAAACTGCTGCAGTCGCATTATCTTTAGCAAAAGAAGATATCAATATTGCGGAGAAAGAACTACAAGCAGCGGATTCTGATGAAGCCATAAGTAAAAACCAGTTACATGCAGCGCAGAAAGATTTAGCGTGGAAACAAACAACTCTTGCGCGTTATGTAGAGCAAAATAGTAAAGTTCCAGATACCATCACTGAAAGTCAGTTAGATGAGCAACAAACTAGTGTGGATTTAGCTCAAGCTAAAGTGGACTCATACACCACTCAGATAGCAAAAGCTAAAACTGAAGTGCAAAAAGCTAAGCTTGATATTCAAAAGGCCCACTTAACTGTTGAAAGCCGTCAATCGGACTTAGAAAGTGAAATTGAAAACGTGGCTCAAGCCCAGTGGAATCTTGATAATACGAAGGTTTACGCACCCGCCAATGGTTATTTGACGAACTTTATCATGCGTGAAGGCCAGTATGTTGGTGTGGCACCGCGGATTCAAATGTATACCGATGAAAAGTATGTGTTGATGCGAGTGAATCATCAAGCCATTCGTAATGTAGAAGTAGGGCAAATGGCTGAATTTGCATCGGCGGTTTACCCAAGCAAGATCTTCAATGCTGAGGTTGAAGGGATTATTGAAGCGACAGGTGAAGCACAAGGCAGTTTACTGGCCCGTGATGACAATGTAAGGCAAACTACTGGGCAGAATATTAATAATAAGCATCACTTTGTCCGCTTGAAGCTACATGAGTCAGACAACTATGATATTCCAGTAGGCTCGGTAGGCTTAGCTTGGGTATCGGGTACTAAACCTGCTGAGTTCATGGGCTTTTTAGATGTGATTCGCGGCATTATTATTCGAATGAAATCTCAGATTTACTACATTTGGTCTATATAACGAAATTAGGACCTGCTGATCTTTTAAGGTTGTTTTGCAGCGAATCAATAATCATTGCTTACTGTAAACCTAAATGTATAGCTAATAAATATTGATAATTAGAAGGTTAGATTACACCATCATAAAAACGTCCTCCAATGAGGGCGTTTTTTTATGGGATAAATAGTTACCAAAGTCACTCGACAGCAGGCTTAAAACGGTCTTAACTATAGTACTCATCCTCACTCTTCCTTATCCATGGACAGGTTGCCATTGGCAATACTGCAGCGGATTACGATGATTAATAGTTCAAGGACGGCTCATTATGAACGTGACTCAATACTTACAAGGGCAACCATGTTGGGTAGAACTGGCAAGCCATGACTGGTTTTCTGCTAAAGGTTTCTATCAGAATTTATTTCAATGGCATGCTGACGACATGCCGATGCCTGAAGGGCATTACACCATGTTGCAAATCGACGGTGATGATATAGGTGCAATGTATCAAATGCCAAAAGAGATGGCGTCACAGCCGACTCATTGGGAGTTATATTTTGCCGTTGATAATGTCGATGAAACGGTAAAAGCCATTAAACATGCAGGCGGTGAAATTATTGCAGGCCCCCATGAGGTTGGCGACTCCGGTCGAATGGCTGTGTGCCATGATCCTGAAGGTGCGCGTTTCTCCATTTGGCAAGCCATTGAGCATATCGGAATTAAACGTACTTTTGAGCCTAATACCCTGTGTTGGGTTGAATACATGTGCCGAAACGCTGCTGTATCTAAAAGCTTTTATTGCCAAGTATTGGGTTTTGATACCGAAACGGTGGATATGTCAGAAATGGGTATTGGAGATTACGTGCAATGGATGGTTGCCAAGCAAGCCGTTGGTGGCATGATGGAAATGACCGAAGAATTCGGTGATATGCCATCCCACTGGATGCTGTACTTTAGCGTTGATGATTGTGATGCGATGGCGGCTAAAGCAGATGAATTGGGTGGCAAGATTTGTGTGCCACCGACTGATATACCTGATGTGGGGCGCTTTGCGGTGATAGACGACCCTCAAGGTGGGACATTTTCAATCATTAAATTGGCTGCTACTGATTGCTAAAAGATAATTTGCTTTAACCAAGGCTAAGGGTTTGTTAGCTTAAGTTAGCTTTGCTTATCACTTTTGTTTATAAAGAAAGCAAAGCTTTACCTCTAATCAACCAAGCTCAAGGAAGCAGCATGCAGCAGACAAAACAACAAAAATTAGCTGATATTCAAAAGAAAATGACCATGGTGGCAGTGATTGATTTTCCTGGTACTTTGTTAGTAGCCGCGGGCTTATATGGCATATTTTCAGGCTTTGGTATCGAGACGATGCCAATGTTAGATAACTCCAATGTCCATTTTGCCATGTTAGGTATAGGTGGAGTGATTATGTTGTGGGGGCTGATGAAAATGTTCCAATTAGCCAAGCTGAAACAGCAAGTTCAGAATGATGAGTCATAGTGACTAGCAAACTATGGTGAGAGTATCAGTAAAAAAGGCGCCCTAGGCGCCTTTTTAGTATGTGCTTATTCGCAAATTGTTATCGTTTAGCTCAGCGATTTAGGCAACTTCCTGCCATATACCAGTAAGTAAATAGCCGGAATGACAAACAATGATAGTAGCGGCGCTGTGACCATACCGCCCACCATCGGGGCAGCAATCTTCTGCATCACCTCATTACCCGTACCACTTCCCCACATAATAGGCAGTAAGCCGAAAAATATGGTGGCTACAGTCATGGCTTTTGGGCGTATTCGCATTACGGCGCCGTGAATTAATGCTTCACTTAAATCGCTACGTTGGTTGTATTGCCCCTTGGCTTGTCTGTCCTTAATGCTGTTATTTAAATACACTTGCATAACCACACCAAACTCAGCTGCAACACCAGCTAACGCAATCATCCCAACGGATACTGCAACTGAGAAATTAAAGTCTAATAAGTACAATAACCATGCACTGCCTACTAATGAGAACGGCAGGCTTAGCATGATCACCGATGCTTGAATAAATGAACTAAAGGTCATCATTAATAGCATGAAGATCACTGCCAGCATGAGCGGGATCACTAGCCCCATTTTCGCTTCAACTCGCTGCATGTACTCATATTGACCTGCAAAGCTGTAGCTGTATCGAGGAGGTAACTGAATTTGCTCATTTAAAGCTTCTTTCGCCGTGGTAATGTACTCACCTATGGATATGTTATCTAAATCGACAAATACCCAGCTGATCAGTCGACCGTTTTCACTAGCCAACATAGGCGCGCCATCACTGATAGTGATGGTAGCTAAATTGCCCAATGGTAGGTATTTCCCTGTTTTAGTCATCACAGGCAAGTCACGTAGTTTTTCGATGCTGTCACGTAATTCGCGTGGGTAACGAATATTAATCGGGTAGCGTTCCTGTCCCTGAATTGATTGACCCACTTGCATACCGCCAATGGCCATTTGCACCACATCTTGGATGTCTTTGAGGGTCATACCGTATCGAGCTGCATTTTTAAGGTTTGGTTCAATATCAATATAGCGCCCACCACTGGTTCGCTGTGCAAAGGCTGACTTAGTCCCTGGTAACTGGCTCACCACAGCTTCAATCTCAGTGCCGATACGTTGTAACTCATCAATATCTGCGCCAGAAATTTTAATTCCTACTGGTGTTCGCACTCCTGTCGATAGCATGTCGATACGGGTTTTAATCGGTTGCACCCATGCGTTGGTCATGCCCGGTACTTTGACGGTTTTTTGCAGCTCAGCAATGATCCCTTCAAGTGTCATTCCTTCACGCCATGTATCACGAGGATTAAGCATTATCGTGGTTTCTAACATAGTTAACGGCGCAGGATCGGTAGCTGTCATTGCTCGGCCAACTTTACCAAATACCCGTTTAACTTCAGGGACAGTTTTAATGAGTCGGTCGGTTTGCTGCAAAATTTCAGCGGCTTTACCAGCGCTAACACTTGGTAGGGTGGTTGGCATATAAAGCAAATCACCTTCTTCAAGTTCAGGCATAAATTCGCTGCCCATTTTTGTCATTGGATAAACCGCACTGCCAAGAGCAATGATGGCCAATAAAATGGTGAACTTTGGAAAACGCAGCACTAAGCGCAGTATTGGTTCGTAAATGGCAATTAAAAATCTACTAAGAGGGTTTTTCTTCTCATCAGGGATTTTGCCTCGAACAAAGTAACCCATTAATACCGGAATTAAAGTAATAGCGAGAATTGCACTGGCAGCCATGGCAAAGGTTTTAGTAAATGCCAGAGGGTGGAATAATCGCCCTTCTTGAGCTTCAAGGGCAAATACGGGCACAAAGCTTAAGGTGATTATCAATAAGCTGAAAAACAGTGCTGGCCCCACTTCCACAGACGCTTTACGGACTAGTTCCCAATGGGTTTCGCCAGTGGGCGTTTGGCCATTATGTTTTTCCCGATATTGCTCTAAATGTTTATGAACGTTTTCGACCATCACAATGGCGGCATCCACCACCGCTCCTATGGCAATGGCTATCCCCCCTAAACTCATGATGTTGGCGTTTACCCCGATAATATTCATCACAATAAAGCTGATTAATATTGAGATTGGTAACGAGATAATGGCTACGAGTGTTGAGCGAGCATGGAGTAAGAAAATCAGGCAGATAATGCCGACGACCATCATTTCTTCGAGTACTTTGTTTTTGAGGTTATCCACTGAATTGAGGATAAGCTCAGAGCGATCGTAAGTGATAACTAACTCAACGCCGTCAGGTAGACCGTTTTCAATTTCTTTGAGTTTATCTTTAACGTTATTGATGGTGGCGAGAGCGTTTTCGCCGTAACGCATGACGACAATACCGCCGACGACTTCACCTTTGCCATCAAGCTCTGCAATGCCTCGCCTTGCCGCAGGTCCTGTGCGCAGTTGCGCCACATCTTTCATCAATATTGGTGTGCCAGATTCAGAGACTATGCCTAACGGAATTTCCCTAAAGTCAGCCAGTGTTTGACGATAACCTGTTGAAGTTATCATGTACTCGGCTTCTGCCATTTCAATGACTGAACCACCAGTTGAGCTATTGGAATTGTCTAAGGCATTTTTTACAGTCATTAAATCAATTTGATACAAAGCCAACTTATGCGGATCAACAATGATTTGGTATGACTGTTCCATGCCGCCAATAGTGGCCACTTCTGATACGCCGCCGACGCTTTGCAATTCAAGTTTTAAAAACCAATCTTGTAATGAGCGTAACTGGGCTAAATCATGTTGGCCTTTTCGATCAACCAAAGCGTATTGAAATACCCAACCAACCCCTGATGCATCAGGCCCCAGAGTGGGGGTGACATTGTCAGGTAGTTGACCTTGGGTTTGTGATAAATACTCCAATACTCGTGATCGAGCCCAATAAATGTCTGTGCCGTCTTCAAAAATAATGTAGACGTAAGAGTCGCCAAACATTGAAAAGCCGCGGACAGTTTTAGCTCCAGGTACGGCGAGCATTGCGGTCGATAACGGGTAAGTTATCTGATCTTCAACTAATTGTGGTGCTTGTCCTGGATAAGAGGTTTTTACAATCACTTGCACATCTGACAAGTCAGGTAGTGCATCGAGTGGTGTCATGCGCATGGCTTGATAACCAATTAAGGCAATCACTGCAGTAAGCACTAACACCATCGCCCTTTGTCTAATCGAGGCGCTGATAATTCTTTCTAACATAGCAGTCTCCGATTAGTGATGTGCGTGCGCATCAGGTGTAAGTTCAGGTTTGGTGTTACCACCACTTAAGCGCTGTAAGCTACCTTGAATACTGGCTTCTGAATCGAGTAAGAATTGTCCTGAAACAATCACTTTTTCACCATCTTGCAGTCCGTCGATAATTTCGGCTTTGCCTTGGGCTATCATGCCAACTTTTACTGCGACAGAGGCAAAGCTATTGTCGTCACGCTGCACAACGACTCGATTTTCTCGACCAGTTTGGATTAAGGCTTCAGTTGGGATCGATAATACTCCGCGCTTAGGGCCACCGAACAATTTCACATCCACTAATGTGCCGGGTTTCAACAGCTTACTTGGGTTATCGAGCTTGATGCGCACACGCATAGCTTTCGAAACAGGGTCTAGTTCAGGGTAAATGTAGTCAATAGTCGATTCTAAATCGAAAATACCTTGAGCAGCTGAAGTGACTTCAACTGGTCGACCTAGCTCAAGCCAGCTTTGTTCGTTTTCAAATACATCTGCAATGACCCAGACACTTTTTAAATCGACGATTTCAAATAAGGTAGTGCCAGGCTCTACAAACATGCCGTGACGCACAGATAACTTGCTGACAAAGCCGTCTTGGTCCGCATAATAAGGGACGCGGTAAATGGTTTCACCAGTACGTTCAAGTTGCTTAATTGTGCTATTGCTGACGCCTAACAATTCAAGGCGCATACGCGCTTTACGCAGTAAACTCGCGCCGCGGTTTTTATCTTGCTTAAGGTAGTCAACAGCTTGCATGTAATCATCTTGGGCGGTGATTAACTCAGGTGAGTAAAGCTCGTAGAGCAGTTGGCCTTTCTTCACTTTTTGGCCGACATTGTGCACCATTAAAGTCTCAAGCCAGCCGTCAACACGAGTATGGGCGTGACCGATACGGTTTTCATTGTATTCGACGGTGCCTATGGTTTTGACAAGCTTCCATAAGGTTCCTTTGGTAACTTGTTCACTGCGCATGCCTAAGGCTTGCTGCATCCCGCCTGAAACATCAACGGTGAGCTCTTCACCTGTTGAAGCGCCCATGGTAACTTTTTCTAAATCCATCCCACATATTGGACAGGTACCCTGTTCATCTGAAATGACATGGGGATGCATTGGACAAACGTATTTTATATTGGCTTCATCATTTGACTGAGCTGCTTTCAATGTAGGCTTGGGCTGACTGAGTAATGCGTCTGCTTTGGTTTGAGTTCCAGTTGCATTTGAAGCCGAAGCCGATTGTTGCTCTGATACAGCTTGATGTGCATGACCAGCATGTTCATCTACGCTTGACTCCTCTTCCTCTTCTTTGACTAAAAACATATTGCATTGCGAACATCGTCCTGCCTCATGGCTAGTTTCTTCAGGGTGCATCGGGCAGTAATAATTGTCTTGTTGGTTCTGTGGTAATGTTTGTGCATGCTCAGCATGCTCATCTTTATTTGTTGTCTCGTTTTTCACTAAAAACATATTACATTGCGAGCATCGTCCAGCCTCATGGCTAGTTTCTTCGGGGTGCATTGGGCAGTAATAATTGTTTTGCTGGTTCTGTGATGATGTTTGTGCAGAGTTATGTGTATGCTCTGCATGTTCATCTTTAATTGCAGCCTCTTCTTTGACTAAAAACATATTGCACAACGAGCATCGTCCAGCCTCATGGCTGGTTTCTTCGGGGTGCATTGGGCAGTAATAATTGTTTTGTAGTTTCTGCGATGATGTTGCTTCGCTTGCCATTGATTGTGACTCTTGGGCTAGTCCTATTTGTGGCGTCGCTATTAATACCAAACTTAATGCACCAACAGCATAATTCCTGAATGCTGAAAATATGAATGTACTCATAATGCCTATCTCCACTTTATTTCTTAGTGATGCTGGTGCTCTGTTGTTTGCTTAGCGATTGGCTCTAGGTTCATGCCACACTTTGGACATGTGTCTCCAGCTTTCCCTGTAATAGCGGGGTTCATTGGGCACGCATGTGTGTGAGCTGACTCAGCTTTGTTCGGGCAATTATCACAAGATTTGCCTTTTGACTCAGCTTTGTTAGGGCAGTTGTCACAAGATTTGCCTTTTGAGTCAGCTTTGTTCGAGCAATTATCACAACACTTGCCTTTTGATTCAGCCTTGTTCGGGCAGTTATCACAGCATTTGCCGTTTGATTCAGCCTTGTTCGGACAGTTATCACAGCATTTGCCTTTTGACTCAGCCTTGTTTGGGTAGTTGTCACAGCATTTAGTTGGAGCTTGGGTTTGCTCTAAATACATACCGCACTGAGGACAGGTGTCGCCTTTTTTACCTGTGACATCTTTATGCATTGGGCAGACATATTCAGCATGAGTCTGAGTTGATGAACTCTGATGCATGCCGTGATCATGTTTATGCTCGTGTGCAGAAACCGCAGGGGACAATGTAAAAAACAGAAAGGTAGTTAATACCATACTAATAAAGGTTTTCATAACGTAACTCCATCATAGAGATGGCCGGAACTGTTGCGTATCAGCGCAATAGCAAGGCGGCACAAATATTTTGCGAAATTAAAAAGATTAAAATAGGGCTAAAACGATGCGAATTAGGCTATTGGAGGTCTTAGATCTTGCAGCAAAGAGATAGAGTGGAAATGAGGCATTGGAGTAGCCATTGCAATGTCGGATATGTTGTTACCTGGCCAAGGTGAAAAGCTTAACAACGTACCTGTTACTGTTATCACCAAACAATGATTACAATCGAGTTCACAGCTCATCTTACCTTCACAACAGTGCGTTGATTCAATAGCTTGCTGTGCAATCTGCGCTGTTTTACAACAGTCAGTATTTGCGGCTTGATTGGTTTGCTGGTGATGTGTTTCGACTTGCATGCTTTGCATTGGAGCTTCATGAGCTTGGGCGTTGCTTATCATCAATGAACCATTAGTTAGCATCACCTGGCTCAACATTGTGAGCAGTGTAAAAACTATAAATGAATGACGAAGTTTGTTAAACATGAATATTCCAATAAAAAAGCAGCGTTGAGTTTAGCAATAGTTCTCACATCATGTGTTGATAAAGTTCACGTTTTTACTTTGTACGGATTCTGTCGTTAAAACAGTAAACTACAGAGCTGATATCGACGTCTTAAGTGATAGCACTAAAACAATCACTAACCGAATTGCCATTTTGAGCGAATAACAACCTTGTTAGTTAATTTCACCTTGACCCTATATTGGTAAATTTCAGTTAATTAAAACAGTGATAACAATATGAGTGTGTTCATATCCAACCAAGTAAGTATGTTTTGTTAACACTTTCAGACTTTAACAATTGTCTAAAGCCTCGAACCAATCAAGAACCTAAAATGTAGAGTCATTAAGTTAATGATAGTTCATTACTTTTATCATGAATGTGATTTATATGAACCTTACTAAGAATGTTAAAGAATCTTTGCCAATATGCTCGGCTTGTATTAGGTTTAAGTAAGTTGGATTGTATCACTAATATTGTGGTTTATTAGATCTAGCTCTCATTTTGAGCATAATATGGCAACTTATTAATTAAAACATGTCCTTAAATCGTTTTTTTAAGGCTAAAACCACCTAGAATACAATTATTATTTTTTAGAATTTAAAAATTATATTTTAGAGTTTAAGAATTATAAATTAAAAATTTTTACTGGAGATGACCGATGAACTGGCGTGCACTTTTCAAACCAAGCGCAAAATATTCAATTATCGCACTGATTATAGTCGGTGTGGTTATGGGCGTAGTGGGTTACTTCGCTACCCAACAGACTTTACATGCGACAAGTACAGATGAGTTCTGTATGACTTGTCACAGTAACCATTCATTGAAAGATGAAGTATTAGCTTCGGCACATGGCGGCGGTCGCGCTGGTGTGACTGTTCAGTGTCAAGATTGTCACCTTCCACACGGCCCAGTTGATTACTTGGTTAAGAAAATCATTGTATCTAAAGATTTATATGGTTTCATGACAATTAAAGATTTCAATACGCAGGCTTGGTTAGATGAAAACCGTAAAGAGCAAGCTGACTTAGCGCTTAAATATTTCGAAGCGACTGATTCTGCTAACTGCCAACATTGTCATACTCGTATCTACGAAAACCAACCAGAAGATATGAAGAAAATGGCGAAAAGAATGCATGAGCGTAACGCGAAGCAAGAAGGCGACAAGAGAAAAACTTGTGTAGATTGTCATAAAGGTGTTGCTCACCCTTACCCTAAAAAGTAAGTCGACCTTCACAATAAAGAGTGAATCGGGAGTGATGACCCGAAGATGTAATAAAGCCTCACTTCGGTGAGGTTTTTTTATGGCTGCGATTTAGTGTTGTGAGCTCAAAGCACTGCAAGAAGGCGACTTTTATTCTAGGCAGAAAAACTTGTGTAGATTGTCATAAAGGTGTTGCTCACCCTTACCCTAAAAAGTAAGTCGACCTTCACAATAAAGAGTGAATCGGGAGTGATGACCCGAAGATGTAATAAAGCCTCACTTCGGTGAGGTTTTTTTATGGCTGCGATTTAGTGTTGTGAGCTCAAAGCACTGCAAGAAGGCGACTTTTATTCTAGGCAGAAAAACTTGTGTAGATTGTCATAAAGGTGTTGCTCACCCTTACCCTAAAAAGTAAGTCGACCTTCACAATAAAGAGTGAATCGGGAGTGATGACCCGAAGATGTAATAAAGCCTCACTTCGGTGAGGTTTTTTTATGGCTGCGATTTAGTGTTGTGAGCTCAAAGCACTGCAAGAAGGCGACTTTTATTCTAGGCAGAAAAACTTGTGTAGATTGTCATAAAGGTGTTGCTCACCCTTACCCTAAAAAGTAAGTCGACCTTCACAATAAAGAGTAAATCGGGAGTGATGACCCGAAGATGTAATAAAGCCTCACTTCGGTGAGGTTTTTTTATGACTGCGATTTAATGTTGTGAGCTCAAAGCACTGCAAGAAGGCGACTTTTATTCCAGGCAGAAAAACTTGTGTAGATTGTCATAAAGGTTTTGCTCACCCTTACCCTAAAAAGTAAGTCGACCTTCACAATAGAGAGTGAATCGGGAGTGATGACCCGAAGATGTAATAAAGCCTCACTTCGGTGAGGTTTTTTTATGGCTGCGATTTAGTGTTGTGAGCTCAAAGCACTGCAAGAAGGCGACTTTTATTCCAGGCAGAAAAACTTGTGTAGATTGTCATAAAGGTGTTGCTCACCTTTACCCTAAAAAGTAAGTCGACCTTCACAATAGAGAGTGAATCGGGAGTGATGACCCGAAGATATAATAAAGCCTCACTTCGGTGAGGTTTTTTTATGGCTGCGATTTAGTGTTGTGAGCTCAAAGCACTGCAAGAAGGCGACTTTTATTCTAGGCAGAAAGACTTGTGTAGATTGTCATAACTATTTTGTTTGTTGAGCATCATTCGGTAGCTTTCAGGTTGGAGTGATGAACTAAAGGTAGAGATATGATGACTTGAATATACAAAAAAGCCCCACTAATGTGAGGCTAATAAGCTGGATTAAATAAACTATCTCATTGATTAAAGTTGTTTATTCACCTTCAGTTTTAGGTAAGTCGATAACTTTTTGGCGATACTCAAGTAAGCCGAATACCCCAGTGAAATAGACTTTAATGAAATCCACAAACTTAAGTTTCAGTAGCGTGCTGAACATAGTATGGAAAATCAGTAATTGGAAAAAGTGCATAAAAGCAGTAATCAACAACAGAATGTTGAGAATAATGCTCACTTGACCTTCAAATGGCATGAACAGGTTATAAAACATCACCAACCAAGTAAGCAGAGTAAAGCTTTTACCTGCCAGAATAAAAAATTTCATCGTTAACCTTTAATCGATTTGATATTGGAATAAACGGTAGGTGACTTGTCCTGCCGATTTTCGTTTAAGTTCAACCCATGTATTCGGGACTTCGAGGTGAGCTAGGTCGGATTCCGTTTCGACATAAATTTGTGCATTTTCATTTAACCATTGTTTTTCATCCAGCAATGCAATGGTTTTATTAGCGAGACCTTTACGAAAAGGAGGGTCGACGAATACGATATCAAACCCTTTATCTTTATTAACATTTCCTAACAGCGCTAAACTATCACCATTAACGACATCGGCGGTTTCACATTTTAATGTCTGTAAGTTTTGTTGTAGTTGTTTAGCGGCACTGGCTTGCAGTTCAAAAATACGAGCGTAGGTAGCATAGCGTGATAATGCTTCTAAGCTAAGCGCCCCACTACCTGCAAAGCAATCCAATACTCTTGCACCACTGATATCACCAGCCAACCAATTGAATAAGGTTTCACGAACACGATCTGTGGTTGGACGAAGGCCTTCAAGGTCATGAATAGGAAGTTTTCTTGAACGCCATTGTCCTGAAATGATCCTGACTTGGCCGCTGGCGGACTTATTTTTGGACATTTTGCCCTCGTGATTTTGCCTGAACAAAGAAAGTGGTAGACTATGCAACCAATTAGAATACTCGATATTTTATACCAAACTGATGCGTAAAGGTGAGCAATCCTTCTGACATTATAGGTTATAGGTTATCGAGAATATTTTTCCGAATTTTTTAGCTCAATAAGCACTGGTAGTAGACATGGCAAAGAAAGGTTTTTTTTCGTGGTTTCGTAAAGACAAAACCAAAGAACAAGAGAACGTTACAACCGAGAACGCACAAGAGCAAATAGATACTACAAGTATAGAGCAAACCTCTGAGCAAGCGGTTGTTGAGCAACAAGTTGCCGATCATTCTTCTCAAGAAAAGGCCGCAGCCGATAAAGCTGAAGCAGAGCGTTTGGAAACCGAACGTCTTGCTGCAGAACAAAAAGCAGCAGAAGAACGTGCTGAAACAGAGCGTTTAGCTGAACAGCAGCGTATTGAAGAGAAAAGCCGTCTTGAAAAAGAAAGACTTGAAGCAGAAAAGCTTGAAGCGGAAAGATTGGAAGCTGAGCGCGTCGAGTTAGCGCGATTAGAAGCAGAGCGTCTAGAGATGGAGCGTTTAGAGGCTGAACGCTTAGCTGCAGAAAAAGCTGAAGCACAAAAAATAGAGGCAGAACGTCTTGCTGCTGAGCAAGCAGCTCAAGAAAAAGCGGCCCAAGAAAAAATTGAAGCAGATAGATTAGCTGAACAACAACGCGTTGCTGAACAAACTCGCTTGGCAGAAGAGCAGTTAGCACAAGAAGAAGCTGAACGTGTTGAGGCAGAGGGAATAGAAGCACAGCGACTTGAAGATGAAGCAACTGCTCAAACTGAAGGCGCAGTATCAGAGCCTCAAGCTAAACCCGTTAAAGAAGGCCTATTTGCTCGCTTAAAGCGTGGTCTTAAACGTACCAGTGAAAACATTGGTAGTGGCTTTATGGGGATCTTCAGCGGTAAAAAAATCGATGATGAGTTGTTTGAAGAGCTAGAAGAACAACTATTAATTGCAGATGTTGGCGTAGAAACCACAACACGTCTGATCGACAGCCTTACTGACAGTGCGTCACGTAAACAGCTTAAAGATGCCGAAGCGCTTTATGATTTAATGCGTGATGAAATGCAGACGATTCTTGATCCTGTGGCCATTCCTTTGGTGCCTGAAAATACCGACGGCCCATTCGTTATTTTAATGGTTGGTGTCAATGGCGTAGGTAAAACGACTACCATTGGTAAATTGGCAAAACAGTATCAAAAACAAGGCAAATCTGTCATGTTAGCTGCGGGTGATACCTTCCGCGCGGCAGCTGTTGAGCAATTACAAGTATGGGGACAGCGCAATGAAATCCCTGTTGTTGCTCAACACACTGGTGCCGATAGTGCGTCAGTATTATTTGATGCACTTCAAGCGGCTAAAGCGCGTAATGTTGACGTATTAATTGCCGATACAGCAGGGCGCTTGCAAAACAAAGGTCACTTGATGGAAGAGCTCAAGAAAGTGGTTCGTGTCATGAAAAAACTTGACCCGAATGCACCGCACGAAGTCATGCTAACCCTTGATGCGAGTACGGGGCAAAATGCCATTAGCCAAGCGCAGTTATTCCAAGAAGCGGTAGGCGTTACAGGTATCACGATTAGTAAGTTAGATGGCACGGCAAAAGGCGGGGTGATTTTCGCCATTGCAGATAAGTTTAATATCCCTATCCGCCACATCGGTGTTGGTGAGCAGATTGACGACTTACGTACCTTTAATTCAAACGATTTTATCGAAGCATTATTTAGTCAGGATAAGGCAGAATAGTCACATATGATCCATTTTGAGCAAGTCAGTAAGATATATCCGGGTGGCCAAAAAGCACTCTCTGAAGTGAATTTTCGTCTTCAACAAGGTGAAATGGCCTTTTTAACCGGACATTCTGGCGCAGGTAAAAGTACCTTGCTCAAATTGATCACAGTTATTGAGCGTGCTAGTGCTGGTAAGGTCTCCATTAACGGTCATGATACTGCCAAGCTTGGTAAGAAACATGTGCCGTACCTTCGCCGTAATATCGGTATGATTTTTCAAAATCATCACTTGTTAATGGATAAGAGCGTGTTCGATAATGTGGCACTACCATTAGTGATTGAAGGCTTTTCCCACGGCGAAATTCGTAAACGTGTGGCTGGCGCATTAGATATGGTTGGCCTCTACGGCAAAGAACGTCATTTACCGGTGATGTTATCTGGTGGTGAGCAACAACGTGTAGGTATCGCTCGTGCTATCGTTAATAAACCACCTTTGTTACTAGCCGATGAGCCAACAGGTAACTTAGACCCTAAGCTATCAATGGATATTCTACGTTTATTTGAGACCTTCCATGATGCAGGGACGAGCGTTCTTATTGCGACCCATGATTTGGGTTTAATTGCACGAATGAAATACCGCACCTTAACTTTACGCCAAGGCAAAATGCTTGGTGGTGATGAAATCTATTCAGCTGAAACGCAGGGGCAGATTTAATGACTAAAAAAGTTAAGATTACAGCCAGCAAACTGCCTTTTACTGGACGCTTGGTGATGTTTTTTGTGCGTCATATTCAACAAGCCATGGCGAGTATTGGTGAATTATGGCGTAACCCTGTGTCATCCATTATGACCATGGCTGTCCTTGGAGTTAGCTTGAGCCTACCGGCTGCATTACAAGTGTTGGTTAAAAATGCCGAAAATATTACTCAGTCTTGGAACAACGCCGCTGAGATTTCATTATTTATTAATGAAGGTCGTAGTGAGCAATCAATACAAAGCCTGATTTCGCGGATCAATGTCTATTCCGAAGTCGATGTGGTGCATTACATCAATCGCGATCAAGCACTCGAAGAGTTCCAGCGTCTTTCAGGTTTCGGTGAAGCACTATCTTATTTAGACAGTAACCCGTTACCTGCAGTTGTGGTTGTTACACCGTTAGCGCGTCACTCAAGCCCAGAAGGTGCCAGAAAGCTACTGGAACAACTTGAGCGTGAGCCTGAAGTGAGTTTTGGCCGTTTAGATATTGAATGGTTAGAGCGTCTACAAGCTATGGTGAGACTCATTGAGCGTACGGTGCTCGCTATTGCCGCCTTATTAGTCTTGGCTGTGGTATTGGTGATTGGTAACACGATTCGATTAGCGATTATGAACCGCCGCACCGAAATCGAAGTGATGAAGTTAGTCGGTGCAACTGAGGCCTTTATTCAAAGGCCCTTCTTATATACCGGAATCTGGTATGGGGTGATTGGCGGCGTGCTCGCATGGATCATCATTAATATTTTAGTCTGGTATCTTGATTCTGCTTTAGCTGAACTATTGGGCTTATATGGCAGCCAACTACAAATTCAGGCATTAAGTCTTGCTGAGTTAGTTAAGTTGGTTTTACTGGCTTCTTTCTTGGGCTGGTTAGGCTCATATTTGTCGGTTAGACAGCATTTACGTGCGATTGAACCATCTTAATATTACTGTCGTACAAAGTGAGTAAAATACGCTGGTAAGATTATTTTGGACTAAAAATGAACATTTGTTCACTTGCAATTGCTTTGATTTCAGCAGAGTATAATTCAGCGCTCGATTTGTGCGCAGACTTGTGTTGAACCACTGTTGACATATGTTGTCCGATAATAGATAGTTCACCACTTGACTTAAAATATTTAAGTTACATAAGTGTTAAAAACGCAGTAAATAGTAGGAGCTTTAATGGCCTTTCAATCGCAATCTATGTCACTCACTGTCCCTAGGGGAAGTAGCAGCTTAGAAGCTTATATGCAATCAGTCACAGGCATCGAAATGCTTGGGGCAGAAGAAGAGCATGAGCTAGCCAAGCGCTTGCAAGAGACGGGCGACCTACAAGCTGCAAAGAAATTGATTATGTCTCACTTGCGCTTTGTTGTGCATGTGGCGAAAGGTTATTCTGGATATGGCTTGCCACAAGCAGATCTTATCCAAGAAGGTAACATCGGCTTGATGAAAGCGGTAAAACGTTTTGATCCTGGTGTTGGCGTACGCTTAGTGTCTTTTGCTGTGCATTGGATTAAAGCTGAAATTCATGAATATGTGCTTAAAAACTGGCGTATCGTGAAAGTTGCCACGACTAAAGCGCAACGTAAATTATTCTTCAATATTCGTAAAACTAAAAAGCGTTTGGGCTGGTTTAGCGATGAAGAAGTCGGCATGGTAGCAGAGAACCTAGGGGTGTCTAAAAAAGACGTCACCGAAATGGAGTCGCGTATGGCGGCGCAGGATCCTGCATTTGATTTAGCCAGCGACAATGACGATGACAGCAGTGTTGATTTTGCACCAGTTCATTATTTAGAAGATCATTCATCTGATGTAGCTGTTGAAGTCGAAAACGAAAACTGGGAATCTGATTCTCAAGCACGTTTATTCTCAGCAATTAAAACATTAGACGAGCGTAGTCAGCACATTTTACGTGCGCGCTGGTTAGACGATGATAAAACCACTTTGCAAGAATTAGCATCAACTTACCAAGTGTCTGCTGAGCGTATCAGACAGCTTGAAAAAAATGCGATGAACAAGCTTAAATCTTGTATGGAAATCTAGTTTCCTGCGTTTCAAATGAAACGACATCATTAAAACCTGCTACGGCAGGTTTTTTTATGGCTAAAATTTATCTTCATGCGTGATAGCTGGTTGGCTTTTGCGGGTGTCATTGAGCAGGCTGTTTCAATGAAATTACTCGAATTGAAAGCTAGTTTAAGTAGCAATGGCCTAAACAGATTACTTTGTAACAGCTGCAATGATCGCTTTGCGAGGGACTTTAAGGCTGGTAGTGACTACATCATTTGGCCAAGGGTAATATTGACGAGGTCGTTTAAAACGAGCAATCTGATTAAGCACATGCTGCTCTAATGAATCACGTATTGCTGGTGATAATATTTGCTCTGGTTGAGTAAACTGAATAATAGCCGCAGGCAATAAACTAAATTTGGCATCTTCCTGCGCAAATACAATAGCATTGTCGATCTGAGGATGAGATTTTAGCGCTGCTTCAATCTCTTCTGGGTGGATGTTCTCGCCACCACAAATAAACATATTATCAGCGCGGCCAAGCAGTTTTAGGTTGCCATTAGCATCAAGCTCACCTAAATCTTGGGTATTAAACCAGCCTTGTGCATCTGTTGGTTTTGATAGCGATAATGGTTTATTCGATTCCGAGCTTTCGCCACTTGAGTCACTGGTTAAATAGCCTAAAAATAAGCATTCACCTTTAACCCAAATCGTACCATCTCGAATTTCTAATTGCCTATTGGCTAATGGCTTACCCAAATGTCCTTGAGGGTTAATCAAAGCAGTGGTTATTTGCGAACTCATCTCAGACATACCGTAACTGCAATAAGCATTAATATGCCTGTCAGCGAGCGCTGAGACTAAATGAGGCTCAATGGTTCCGCCACCTAAAAGCAGTGCCTCTACATTATCTAAGGCTTGCGGGTGCAGGGCTAAAATTTGGCTTAATTGCGCAGCAACTAACGACACATGGCTGATTTTAGCCGTGGTTATTTGTTGCCATAAAGCTTGTTCAGTACTTAATACCACACAGGCGCCAGCAAGGGTGCAACGATTCACTATGGCTAAGCCGCCAATATGGAACAACGGAAGGGACAATAACCAGCTGTTATTTTCTTTAAGTCCAATATTTTTAGCAGATCCAACAGCACTTGCAATGTGGTTGGCTAGACAATGCACCACGCCTTTAGGAGCGCCGCTAGAGCCTGAAGTGAGAATGATATTCAGAGGCCGATGCTTATCAATATTTGGCGGATTGACAGGTTTGTGACTTAAAACTATATCATTCAGCTCAAGACTAACGGGTGAAGCAGTCGTTAACTTAACCTCTAACTCAGTCGTATTGTTGTTACTGTAAGTCTTTAATAATGATGATTCAGACCAATAAAAGTCGACCTTAAAGCGCTGACATAACTGAGTGATTTGTGCCGTTGGGAAACGTGATGATATGGGTAAAAATATTGCCCCTAAATCTACGCAAGCCCAATAGAGGCAAATCATTTCTAGGTTATTACGGCTGATACATGCGATGCGGCTATTTGGACCTACGCCTTGGGTTTGTATTGACTCAACCAAGTTGGTGACTATGATACTCAGCTGCGAATAACTGATTGCCCCGTTTTGATTCAGACCAATGTAATTAGCACTACTTTCAGTAAGCTTTATTGCTATTGCATTGGGTGTATTTAGGGCTGTTTGGTGTAGTGGAGAAATCATCACAAAACCTTGTTAATCGGATTGAGTATCGTGCTTATTCGTACAATTATAGCGATTGATAAGCTGGCTCACCTTTGAGTTTACTTGATTGTTTTCGAGGATTAACTGCTCGGAAAAGCTAGCTAAGGTGTCTAAGCCAGGGATTTCATCAGGGGTTAAAATCGCCGCTAGCGTCGCTAAATCATTAATGCCTAAATTGGCTTCTAAGCTGGAGCTTAAAATACAGCGAACACCATACTCTGTTGCAGTTTCAATTAATTGAGTTAACTTGTCGATGCTACCAATAATCATCGGTTTAATGACGAGCGCAGCTAAACCATCAAGCATGGTAAATTGATAGTTGGTATCGTTTAAGGTTTCGTCCAGCGCAAAAGGGACTTTGAGTGCTTGGTAAACCAATTGGCTTTCTTTTAGCGTTTTACATGGCTCTTCAATATATTCGATGCTGGCTTTAGGCAAACAAGCCAGAAACTCAATGGCTTGCTCAGCGCTAAAACCTTGATTGGCATCTAGGCGTAATTTGAGCTTCGGGTTTATCGATAATATCTGATGAATAAACTGAATTTCTTGCTCAATGCTTGCTTGAGCCACTTTAACTTTTATCGCATAAGTACGTTTGGGTAGTGCTTGTACTTTTGCGGTCAGCTCATCGTCTGTCATAGTTGGTTGATAATAAAATAAACTTATTTTTCGATCGTCAACATGTACATATTGAAATGAAGGAGCAAACTTAAGCGCGAGTAAACTGAGCCCGAACGCTGCTGAAGGTAAGCTGATTTTATTGGCAACTAAGTTGAGTTCTGTTAGCGGTTTACTAATTAGCCTAGGTAGTTGTTGCTCTAATTCATTAGTAACCTGCTCAAGTGTCTCTAAGCTAAAACCTGTTAATGGTTTAGCGTCAATATCGAGTCCTGACAATGGGCTAATTTCTACTTCATTGCTTACACCTGAATCTAACTTAGCACTGAGCAGGAGGCCAAATCGTTGATCTATTCGCTGAGTTGCCACTGGTAATCTTGGTGACAGGGCGATGTTATAACGATGCAGTGTAAGCTCACTGATGATGGCAGCTTGAGTCTGTGTTGTACTTGACGAATCTATATTAGCTCGTGAATTATCGCCTAGATTAGATTCAATCTCGTCAGAGGAATGGTCATCAGTGTGCATGAAGCGTACGTCCTTTTAAATCAGGTACTGACAGCTTAATGTTTGCCAGAATTTTTAAGGGTAAAGCAGCTGAATTATCCTTGCTGCAAACATCTGTGGCTGAGCCTTATGGGTGTTATGGCCGCAGTTAGGAATAGCAATAACCGATAAATCGATTTTTTGCTGCCACTTTTCCGCAAGCTTTGAAAACTTATTATCTTGCTCGCCCACCAAGAGGTATGTCGGGCAGTGTAATTGTTTCAGTACTTTTTGGCCATTATCTTGTAAGCCAAGCGAAGTACTCTGAAAACAATGCAGTAAGGCTTGAGGGTTATTTCTACTGCGAATACTGATGAGTTCCTCACGTGTATTAGTCTCTAAATCTGCGAATACTGGTTGTTTATACCACTCGGATAAGAACAAACTTATTGGCATGTTATTAAGCTTGTCCGCCCATTTTTGATCGTGCTTGAGGCGCGCTTGTTTATCGCGAGTCGAACATAAACCTAAATGTGCCGACTCCAGCATTAAACTTAATAATGCTTGAGGGTGATATTTGGCAATGTGCAGGGCAACTCGGCCACCTAGTGAGTACCCCAACAGGTGAAATTGCGGATAGCCTAAATTAATCACTTTCTCGGTAATGGTATTGGCTAGCGCTTCAAACCCCGGTGTTGGCAGTAGCTGCTCGTTTTCGCCATGGCCGGGTAAATCGATACAAATACAATGAAAATACTGGCTTAAAACAGGCAAGCTTGCCTGCCAATCTTCTTTAGATCCTAAAAAACCATGTAATAAAACCAGTGCAGGTAAAGCGGTGTCACCGTAACGTTTAATGGTTGGCATTAGTGTTGTTTCACCCATTGTGCAATGAGCTTTATTTGATCGCTTGCTTGATTTGGACTGACATTCACTTCAATCACTGAAGTACCTGTGTAGGCCATTGCATCAGCATAAGCTTCATTAAAGCTGGTTAAATCGTCCACTTGGTTATACGGCAAGCCAAACATGGCAGCTGCATAGCCAAACTCCAGTCCGTGACTCAAGCGGTAATACTCATCTCTTACTGCTTCATTAGGCACAGGTAATAAATTGAAAATATTGCCGCCATCATTATTTAAAATAACAATCACTAACGGATTGTTAATGTGCTTAGTGATGGCTAACGAGTTAAGGTCATGCAAGCTTGATATATCACCAATGAGTAGGGTGCTTGGCTGTTTGGTCGCCAATGCCATACCACTAGCTGTAGCTATTAAGCCATCGATGCCTGAAGCGCCGCGATTGGTATAGATATTTGGTGTATCGCAGGTAATTGGCGAGTACATATCGTATAAACGAACAGGCAAACTATTACCGATAAACCATTGATGATTCGACGTTTGAACTTTGGCGATTTGGCGCACCACTTGAGGCTCACCAAAACTGCTTTGATCTATGTGTTGGGTGAGCAAAGCTTCGAGTTGTTGGTTCATTTCAATTAATGGCAAAGCCCAATGAGCTGAAGACGAACGAGGCCATGATGCACTGCATAATTCAGTAACACTGGCTTGCCAAATACGCTTTGATTGATGATTCGGGTCGAGGCGTTGTTGCGTTGGCAGTATTTGCCAGTAACTGTGCCATTGCTGCTGGGCAATAAAGCTAATCAGCCTTTTTGAGATAAATCGCCCACCAAAGACTAATACTCTGTCGGCTTGTTCAACAAATTTAGCTGCTTTTGGGTTTAGCATTAATTGGTCAATATGGCCGATAACACTTGGGTGTTGTCTTAACTGCGATTGAGCATCAACCACTATAGGCCAGCCAAGCTTCTGCGCTAATTCAATAATCTGTTGCGGTTTATCTTGTGGCGATAAGGTGCCGACGACAATTATTCCTTTACCATGGACGAAACGCATCATGGTGTCTTCACTTGGCACGTTACAGGCTGAGACTTGGCCATAATCAGTATAAGGGTAACTATGCGTTAGCCAATCAGCGATGGGAGTGACATAACCTGATAAAGCTGATTTAGCCAGTTGAGCTAAGGTTTCTAATTCTGTTGGGTATAAGGGTTCGCGATACATGCAGTTAAAATGTACCGGTTGAGTTTGGTTGGCGACAACTTCATCAATAGTTGTTAGCAAAGTATTGGGGCTAATGGCCAAGTCTGGTGTCGGCAGGTTTACTTGCTTAGCATAGTCGGCAAAAATTGCCGGTTGAATAATGGCTTGGTTTGCGCCGCAGCCAATGAGCTCGGGAGGGCGATCGCCGCTTAGTACAATTAAAGGGACTTGGGTCAGCCAAGCTTCAACGATGGCAGGGTAAAGGTTCGCAACCGCGGTTCCTGAAGTGGTGACAATAGCAACGGGACTATTGCTGGCTTTTGCTAACCCCAAGGCCATAAAGCCTAATCCACGCTCATCAAAGTGCAGATGACGTTCAAGTTTATCCTGAGCTGCAGCAGCTAACGTGAGCGGGGTTGAGCGTGACCCTGGTGCCATACAAACGTGTTTCACACCAAGACGGGCAAGCTCTTCAAGGATTAAGGCACCCCAAAGTAAATTGATGTCAGAAGTTGGCTGTGTTTGCATAGTCTTAAATACCCAATTGTAAATTGATGTTGAAACTGAATCGTATAAACCACGTAGAGTAGGCTCAAATTGAGCTGGAAACTACATCTTATCTTAGCCGTATTTCAGTATATATATGGCTATTTTCATTATAATTAATTTGAAAATGTGCGTTACGCTTGATTGTTAATCCATTCGCTCATGACCACGTGGGTTTTAATTTTGATGATGTCTGCTTGCGCATCAATAAATTCACGAATTTCGTGGAGTCGTTTCATCGAAGCTGCATTAACGTAAACCAGTAAATCCATTTCACCGGTAATGCCTTGGCAAGTTATTACCTCAGGAATTGCATGAAATACATGTACGACATCGGCACAATTTGCCCGTTCATGTTGAATTTCAAAGTAGGCTGACACGCCTTCTTTTTGCGACTCACTTAATAGTACTTGGTAGCCACGAATTATCCCTGAATGTTCCAGCTTTTTAATCCGCTCGGTCACAGCGCTACGCGATAAGCTGACGGTATCAGCGATGTGAGAAATACTTTGGCGAGCATTGGCTCTTAATGCATTAATAATGAGTTGATCAAATTTATCCATGCTACTTCCTCATCGTTTGTTTAAGACTCATTGCAGATTACTGAGAATTAATTATTTTGGTACTGAATTTTAATCTTTAAATACTGAAGGGTATGCCAACATTTAGATGATTAATCATCAATACTACAAGCTGTCTTTTTATCTATTGCCATTATACTGCCAACATATAGTCGGTTATTTTGGCTAATGACGTCATAATGTCGGTTTTATAGGTAAACTTGCGGGGCATTAACGGCAGTTTGTTTATCAAATTCACTTTATAATTCTTTCAAACTTCACCATAGAATAAGCCAATGAATCAAATTACAGGAACGATAGGGCGCTGGCAAGGCGCCGGGTTGATGGCCACCACTTTGCTTGGTACTGGGGTATTTATATTGCCGCAAATGACCATTGCTGTCGCCAATAGTGGCGCTTTACTGGCATGGGTTATTCTTACTGTCGCCATTTTGCCTGTGGCTGTGGTGTTTGGTTTGTTAGCTAGCCGTTTCCCCCACGCGGCAGGGCCTGCTTTTTTCATTGAGAAAGCATTTGGCACTACTGCAGGAAGAACCATTGGGTTAATTTTCTTGTTTGTGATTCCTATTGGAGCCCCTGCGGCCATTTTGATGACCTTCCAGTTTATGGATGCTTTGGTGTCTATTACGGGCTGGGGACAACTTGCTGCTGAACTTGCCATTGTGGTGGTGCTTTTGCTGCTAAATTACCGCGGTATTCAGGTTTCTGCTAAGCTGCAGTTTGCGTTGACGTTAGCGATTGTCGCAGTGGTTGCAGTGTTATTTGGCGCCAGTGGAACCAATGTCAGTGAAGTTGAAACTTTAGCGAATATAGCAACGCCTGAAGTCTCTACTGTGATGCTGGCAATGGGGATTGGCTTTTGGAGCTTTTTAGGAATCGAAGCCATGACACACTTGGCTAATGATTTTAAAAACCCTAAAAAAGACATGTTACCAGCGATGATGATTGGCACAGTGCTGGTGGGGATCATTTATCTTATTTGTACTCTATTGCTGCTAATGGTGCCGAGTGATAAACAAGGCTTAGCAATGATCCATGCCTTTGATGCTTTATTGGGCAGCTTTGTATGGCAAGGCATGGGAGCACAAGTCATTGGTATTTTAGGGATCGCCAGCGGTATTGCTACCGTTAATGTGTATTGCGCCAGTGCGGCCCGTTTGCTTTGGAGCTTTAGTAAGGAAGGTGTGCTGCCAAGTTACTTTAGTAAGCTCAATCAATTCGGCGTGCCTTTACGCGCCTTAATGACCATTTTAGTAACCATGGTAGTGGTGATTACGTTTACTTTTGTGACTGAACAAAAGCTAGAAGATTTGATTGCTTGGAGCAATGGCGTATTTGTGATTATCTACTTATTGACCATGCTGTCAGCGGTTAAATTACTCAGTAAACGCTTTTTACCCTTAGTGGTAGGCGGTTGTCTATTTTGTATCGGAGTGGGTATCGCTCTGGCTGAAAACATGTTGTATTCGTTTATTCTGGTATTGGTGGTAGCGCCATTTATGTATTGGCAAAAACAACATCAACACCGTAAGCAAGCGGCGTAATTTATTCAGTATCTTAATTAAAAACGGCAAAAATGATAAAAGCGCGACTCTGTTACTGGAGCCGCGCTTTTTTTGGGTATTGTTTTGATTTACGCCTTAAAAGGCTTAACGTTCTTCCATGGCGATATTACGCATTTGAATGACTTCACTGTGCTTTAAGTAAAGTAAGTCAGCAGTGCGGCGGATGATTTGGTCTTCATTACGGCATAATTTACCGTCAGAATAAGCAAGTTTCCACATACAAAGCAGTAATTTTTGCTTTTGTTCAATCGAGAATTGAGCGTTAATTTCAGCGGTAAATTCATATAACGAGGTCGCATTGCCTTGCACAAGCTTTGCTTCATCAATGAGCTCATTGGCTTCGGTGAGACTCATGCCTAAACTGCTACTGAGCATATCAGGCAACATTGCTACTTCTTGCTCGTCGAGCGTTTCATCGGCATACATGACTTCAAGCAATAAACTGGCCGCAGCAAGGTTAAGCTGTTTAGCTTGCTCTTCTGGGGTGATTGCTTGGGTGTGCGACTGTAAAAACTGTTTCAGTTTCGCGATCATATTGCCTCCTAAACGCCAGCAAGTGAGACGCATTATTATTGAACAAGTATAAGATAAGCTTAACAGAGACAATAATGCCGAGCGAATAGCTCGGCATTAATTAAAATTAATCCTCTATCGGTATCAAGCTTAAAGCAGTGAGCCAAGGCCTTTCATTAACAAATCAGTTGTCCCTTCAGTGCCATTGGTTTCTAAGTATGATTTAGCGATATCAACCATTGGAGCAACGTATTCTTTTTTAATACCTAACTCTTCAAACGCATCGTATACCATTGCTGCGCCTTCAAAAGATTTACCTAAATCACCAGCTTGAGATAGAAGACCAGACATACCGTCATCTGAAGATAAAGCGGGAACAGCAGATAAAAGAGCGTCAGCACCAGGGATACTGTTTGATAATTGACTGAAGTCAGAATCGCCTAAGTTAGACTGGGCAAGGCTTAGCAATGAACCTAAGCCGCCTTCAGCTTGGTCTTTACTCAGTCCAAGTTGTGACATCACATTGCCAACTAAATCAGCAGATTGTGCATCTGTAGTAGTTTCTACTTTTTCTACTTTCTTTTCTTCAGTGCCAAAAATACTGTCTAACCAACCCGCTTGTGCTGGAGAAGTAACTGCAAACATCGCAACTAAAAGACTTACTGCTGGGCTTAATTTCATCGTGGCCATCCTGTGGTTCATGTTGAATGATTAAAGGTTAGTTTTCGTGATCCTGTGACCATTTTAACGTTATTCACAAAAATGTGACAAATGATTTAACTAACTTTACGCTGCAACAATATCAATTGTGCAAAAACGCAGTTTTTTCGGTATCCTTAGCAGCATATTTGTCTTATTTAGATTATTGGAAATCCCATGTCATTGTCTGCAATTTTGACTGAAGCATATAATTTCTTTCGTAACCACGTGGCGCAGCTTGCGTCACTTACAGTGCCACTACTGTTAATTCAGGTCATGATCCAAGTTTGGCTTGGCGGTGAGCTGGCAGCACAAGCTGAAGTTGAGGTGCCACAATTTGGTGCTATTCACGGCGCTGCTATGATGGTGCTATTACTCATATTCTCGTTGCTTATTGCAGCGTTAACTCTATATCTGGAAGTTCGTTCACGCGGACACGAAGTCACCCCAGGTTTAGTACTGAAAAATAGCTTTACCTTTGTGCCACCACTTTTACTTGCCGGGGTATTCTCTGGTTTAGCTATATTAGCGCCAGTGATGTTATTTGCAGTATTTGGACCATTTTGGATTATTGGTTTAAGTATTAGTTTTTATCTGTTCGCACGTCTTGCTTACGTTAACTTTATGGTCATTGTTGAGCGTGTATCACCATTAGAAGCCATTAAAAGTAGCTTTAAGTTTTCGTCACCAATCGTATTGAAAACGATGATGATTTTAATGTTATATCTACCGCTTTCAATGGTCGGTGGCATCGTCTTACAGTTAACCGAGTTCGGTGGATTCCCGTTACGAGTTATTACTGATACCTTGTTCGCATTTTTAGGACTATTCGTTAACGTTGCGCTATTTAGATTGTATATGGTTAACCGTAATACAGATGAAAGTGAATCTGATACCACTGAGATCTAACTGAATAGTGAATGAAAGCAGAGGGGTAACCGCCAGTGTTAAATGATATTGAGTTTATTGGCGGCTTCTCAGCTGAAATAGTGGATGATTACACCAAAGCTAAAAGCTATGTCAGGGATATTCCAACCCAAGCTTTGGTGTTTGTTCGCAGCTTTACCCATCAAGTAACCTCATTGCTGGCAGAAAAACAGTCAGTAAAATTTAATAGCCCTAATCTCTATGACCGCATCGAACAGTTAAATCGCATGCGTTTTATTGATGTACCAACGACGCGTGCATTGCATCGACTGCGAAGTGACGGTAATCGTGGCGCGCATCCTGAAAAATACCATTTAACCCAAGATCAATTAGTCTCACTCGCTGAGAAAACCATCAAGAATATCTTGTCGTTAATTACCCTGCTTTACCCTAAAATCCATCGTAAAAAAGCGCCTGAATATCAGTTTGAAGCTTTTGACTCGTTTGTAGGTCGTGAACTTTGCTATCAAGCCGTTATGCATAATGATCATCAAGCTCAGTACTTAGTGGGTATGTCGCTTAAGTCAAAAGCATTAATGCAGCAAGAACAAGAGCAATCTCTTGATCAAGAAGCAGCTGAGCATGCTGAATCAGTCAGTACCTTCAAACAAGCCGCTAATTGGTTTGAATTGGCGTCAGATAAGCATCAACAAGCTTTGTTTGAGCACGGTGTTGCATTACTTCACGGATACAACGGCAGTAAAAATGCCGTAGCAGGTGAGCTTGCCATTGAACGTGCTGCTAAAGAAGGTGTGGTTGAAGCTAAAGCGTTATTAGGTTTCTTCTACTTAGTTGGCAGTGAAAACTTCAGCGTTGATTTAAGCGTAGCAGCTACATGGCTTGAAAAAGCGGCATTAGCTGAAAACACCGAAGCCATGTCTAACCTTGGCGTACTATATTATCAGCAGCAACAGTTAGACAAAGCCTTTGAGTGGATTAATAAAGCTGCGCAGGCTGGTTACCCCCATGCGCAATACCATTTAGCGCTAATGCTGTTTAACGGCGAAGGTTGCGAAGCTAACGCGAATACCAGCGAACATTGGTTAGCAGAAGCGGCAGAGCAAGGGCAACTTGATGCCATGTTTACCCGCGCTCAACACATGTTAAACGATGATTCTGGCTTAGGCGCTGATGTGTGTTTAGCTGAGCGTTATTTACGTGATGTCATTAACTACGGCCGCAGTGTACCTGCAATGATAGAGCTAAGTGTAGCGCTTGCTGATGGTGTATTTAAACGCATTGATGTGGTTGAATCGGCCTCATTGCTTAAACTTGCTAAACAATATGCTAATGATGAACAAGCCGAGATTATCGAACCGATTTGGCAATCGCTGCAAATTCAAATTGATAATGTCATCGCGCTTAAACCTAGCGATGAAGAGCTTAAATCTTTGGTTCATGCACAAGGCATATTGGCTTAATTTTGATCTTTGGGTAGTTAAGTTTAGATGTCTGGATGACCTTTTTAATTAATTTCTTCTACATGAAACAGATCAAGGTCGTGGCGCTTCGCCTCCGATCTTATGCAAAGAATGACGAAAGGGAAACAACAGCTTTTCCCTTTTCGATATCCCTAGCCTCTCCGGCGAAATTTAAAAAGCAAAATTTCCAACGGAAGTTATTTTAGCTTCTAATGCTGTCTGTAACCTGCTTCACCCATCTTCGAAAATCACTATCGCTTCCGATGGGGCGTCCCTTCCCCTCTAAAGCTAGCCAGAATCTTAAGTACAGGATGTACTAAATGCCTTGAAGCACATGGATGTGCGAGAAAGACCATGGCCAGACTCTCGCGATTTTCTTGATGAGCTCAATTGTTATGAAATTTCAGGCCGAATTCGAAAAGCTTTAAGGACTTATAGCTTAGTTCTATCTAGAAATAAGAGATGAACTTGCAGGCTAAATGGTCTCCGTTTGAAGTGTCCGAAAGTGTTAAGTGAATTTTAGTGAGCTCGGCAAGGATGCCGAGGTAGCCTTAGATTGAGCCATGGAAGGCGAATCTGAGGCGTTAGAAAATTCACTTATAAGATTGAGGGAATAACACTTCAATGGAGCGGGTGGGTGATCCAAGAGGGAGTTGCCGTTCACTCCCTTTTGGTCTGGTGTGGGCGAAGCACCACGACTTTAGGTTCAGAATGGGAATCGTTTATAATAGATAGTACATTATGAAATAATCCTAATAATTATTTTTAGTTGTTGATTTTATTGGGTTTGTATTAATTATCACGGAATGAAGAATCATTATGATTGCAAAAAGAACTGCGTTTATATTGGTGACATTGCTCCTAACCGCTTGTAAAAAACTGAAGACCAAATAAAAGAAGAGAAAGCAATTTATAATGAATGTGTAAGTAATGGTGTTAGGTATTTTAGAGAAATTAGATCTTTCCCAGCATTAAAAACTGCTCCCAACAAGGGGCGACATGCGATAACTGTTGCCCGTGAAAGGTGTGAAAGAGCACCGAAAACTGCATTTTCTAGTTGAGTAGTTAGTGTATAAATATCCAGTTTAATTATAAAAAACACCGCCATTTGGCGGTGTTTTAGTTTGAGCTATAAACTCTCAAAAGCTTTAATAAACATCATGGCCAATCAACCTCGGGGGAATCAAGGTTAACTGACCATATGAATGTTTAGTCCGGTTGATGCTCGAAAGTGCGTCCGCCAGACGATGGGTTCGAACGCTTAAACATCTCAGACTTATACAGCGACTGTTCGCGTTGTACATTCGGGTTACCTCGGTACACTTCATCTTGTTGTGAACGGTTGCCGAATATTGGCTGCATTTTAGGTGCTAGATATTTACGGCTTAATAAATTGAGCCCAATAAAGCTCACTAGCGCAAATACCAATAAAAAAGGTAGCAGTACAATCGATGTTATTCCGATGGCCACAATCGACAGTAATGCAATAAATGGATGCATAGTGCCAACACGCTGTTTGACCTGTGCTTGATTTACAAACTGATTAAAATTCATTGATGTTCCTCAATATGGATAGAGCGAGTATCAAAATGGCGATGGATACTGTTTCAACCTTTGATAAAATCACTTTTTAAAGTGATGACACTTTCAGTGTGCAATAAAAGCACTATTAACGTCACGTTAATCCTGATTAATGTTTGATCATGATTGCTACCTATGTAGAGGGTCAAATAACACAAATGTATGAATAGATAGAGTTCATGAGCATTATTTCAGCATTTCGATTTGAGTTTGTTTTACAGCCGTAGCGACACTTTCACAAATGATGTTTCTTAGCCACAAATGCCCTGGTGCTTGGCTATTGCGTTCATGCCATAACAACACATAAGCCATTGGCATAAATTCGAACGGTAAGGGTATTTCTTCTAGCGGATATAATTTTACAGCGTGACGCGCAAAGCTCGATGGCAGGGTAAATATCAAATCACTATGAGCGCAAATGCTTGCAGCACCATAAAAGTCAGGCACCGTGGTACTGATCTGACGCCGTAAATTTAAATTTGCTAAATGATAATCCAATGCCCACCAGTCATTGCCTTCACAACGAACCTGTACGTGCGACATACTTAAATAGGTATCTAAGTCCCATTTTTTGTTGCGGATCACGTCTAACATTGGATGACCTTTGCGCACTAAACAGACCTGTTTATCTTTGAATAATGTTTGGTGCTCTATGCCATCTGGAAGTTGTTCGATTTTCAAATCTGCTTGGGGGTGGGTATCACGCCCAGCAATACCAAAATCAATTTGGCCCAGCTGTAAATCTTGCATCGACTTTTCAGTCCAAACATAAGAGTCGAGTTTGACGTTGGGTGCATCATGTAAAATTCTGCCGATGAAATAAGGTAGTAACGTTTCATAGGCACTCTCGACCATAGAGAATGAAAAATGCTGGTGGCTACTGGCAGGTACAAAGGTCGGCGGCTGGGTGAGTTGATGCAAAGTTTGTAAAATTTGCGGCAATTGGTGCCCTAACTGAACAGCATGAGCAGTCGGTTTTAAACCGTGAGCCGTTCGCTGAAATAAAGGATCATCAAGGGTTACCCGCAAACGATTAAGACTTTTACTGAGCGCGGATTGGCTTAAGTGCAAACGACTCGCAGCACGGGTGACACTTTGCTCTTCGAGCAGGACTTGCAAGATGACCAGTAGATTTAAGTCAATCTTGGCAAGATTATCAATATTCATGTGATATTCCTTGACTGATATTCCTCTAGGGAAATTTACTTAGGAAATCATACCATTTCTATTCATACCATGAGTAGTCTAGAATGCGCGCCAGAATCAACATTTGAATTAAAGAAAGAGAATTGAACAATGAGACGTAATTTGTTGCCAACGCTGATGTTTATGGTGCTACTAAGCCCATTAGCCATCGATATTTACTTACCATCAATGCCAACCATGGCATTAGAGTATGGTGTGAGTGGCAGTCAGGTTCAGTCGACATTAGTGCTGTTTTTGTTTGCGATGGGCTTAGGGCAAATCCTGATTGGTCCTTTAGCGGATCGTTTTGGGCGTCGTCCTATCGCATTATTTGGTATTGTCCTTTATGGCGTCAGTAGTCTTATTGGTGCGATGGCGCAAGAGTTTGAAGTACTGCAATTAGCGCGAGTTTTACAAGGCCTAGCGGCTTGTTCAACCTCAATTGTGGTATTCAGTGCTGTACGTGACTGCTATAGCAGCAAAGAAAGCGTCAAAATGTATAGCTACTTAAATGGCGCTATTTGTGTGATTCCTGCTTTGGCACCAACACTAGGTGGCTTATTAGCGCTTCAATTTGGTTGGCGTTCTACGTTTATTTTTATGGCTCTGTACGCCATTATCGTACTTGCTATTGTATTAATTAAATTCCCAGAAACTCGTCCAGAGAACACCGATACCAGCGGTCCTTTATATCGTTGGGCACGTTATAAACCTGTGTTAAGTGATGCACACTTCTTGTTTTATGCTAGCACTTGTATGGTGGCTATGGCCTCTATCGTCACTTACGTATCGTATTCGCCAATGTGGTTAATTGGTGAGTTAGGAGTAAGTGAGCTTGCGTTTAGTGGTTTATTTGGCTTAAACGCTGCAGTGAATATTGCCGCTTGTTTTGCTGCGCCAGTACTCGTTAAGCATATTGGTAATCGTCCCGCTGTTGTTGTGGCACTGGGTATGATGTTATTGGCTGCCGCACTTGAAGTTGTGGTGCAATTAGTGGGGCCACAATCAGGTTTTGCTGCAGGTTTAGGCTTTATGCTGCCTATGATGCTGCTATGTATTGGCTTTGCTATTTTGCTCGGCCCTGCAACGTCAATGGCTTTATCAGCTTTCGGTGAAAGAGCGGGTACTGCAGCTGCCATGCTAGGTTGTATTCAAATGAGCGGTGCTTCAGTGTTAGCTGGTTTAATACAAATGACCGATATTACAGCCCCATATGCTGTTGCCATCTTAATGGGTGGGTTATCTTTATTACTACTGGTAATGATGTCACTTAAAAGCTTAAGCCATTTGCATATGGAACAAGTTCACCCAGAGCATTAAACCCTTTGCGATAAACTGATTTAAGGCAATGCCGTTGAATAATACTCAACGGCATTGTTGTTTCTGGCACAGTACAGCTAATTAGCGCTAAAATAGTCTTTCAAGGTGTGAATTTACAGTGATTGTTTAAAGCATAAAGATGTTCATAGAGGTGAAGTATTAGAGTTATCTGTGATGATTGTGGTTACCCAAAGACAACTTGTATTTGCGATAGTGTGTCACCTATGTCGATTAAGACAGGGGTGATTGTGCTTCAGCACCCATCTGAAGTTGAGCACGCTAAAAATACGGTGAAGTTATTGTGTTTAACCTTGCCTGCGACGAAGGTGGTGGTGGGGGAAACGGCAGATGACTTTGCTGAACTGCAAGTATATTTACAACAAGCTGGTAAACCGGTTTATTTAGTTTATCCGAGTGAAACCAGTCAAAGTGCAGCGGACTCTGAAGCTTCTGAAGAGTGTATTATTTTATTGATTGACGGTACTTGGCGAAAAGCTTTTAAAATGCTCCAGCTTAATCCGTGGCTATTAGAGCTACCTGCGCTGCATATTGAGTTTGAAGGTGTATCACAATACCGTATCCGTAAGGCAAAGCGCAGTGATAGCTTATCAACCCTAGAAGCGACAGCGTACATGCTTCAAGCTATAAGTCCATCATTGGACATAGCACCTATGTTTGCACCCTTTGATGCTATGGTGCAACATAAGCTAGATGCGATGCCTGCCGCAGTGCGTGCACGCTATGCTCAAGAAAAATAGCAGCAACAAAACAAGGAAGATAATGACGATGTTGAACCGCATGACAGCAATGGCTTTTATGAGTTTGATGCTAGCAATCTCTTTTACTGCAACAGCCAGTGATAAACCGCGTCTGACCTTATCTCAAAAGGCAGACCAAGGCAGAATTGATTCTAAAAAGACGGAGCAAGAACAGCTAGAAAAAGCCCGTAAAGCTGCAAGCGATACCACAAACCGCGAACAAGAAGTCCTAGCGCGTCAAGAGTCTGGCGAGTGGGAAAAAGAGCAGATAAAAAAGTCTCAAGCACAATTCAGTGAACGTGAGTCTCGCGCAGACAAATATCTACGCGAAGCCAAAGAGGCCGCTGCTAAAGAACGTAAAATCGAAGAGCAGGATTAACTGACGCAGGCTTTATAGCCCTCACTGTCTTCATCATAAACGAACTCTAAGTAATGCTTGATGCTGGCTAAACTGTCTTGGTGATAATGAGACACATACAGTAGCTGACTTAAGTTTTCCCTTGCGATTAATTCAAGCGTGTTTCTTACTAAGCGGATCCCTAAGTAGTCTAACCCTTGGTAAGGTTCATCTAATATCAGCAATGTGGGTTGTTTCACTAACGCGCGCGCGATGAGTAATAGTCGTTGTTGGCTGTAATCCAATTGCTTCATTGGGGTGTTGGCCAGCGACTCCATATGTAAAATGGTTAGCCAATCATGAGCCACTTCTTTTTGTTTAACACTGGCTTGTTGATACAGGCCGATAGAGTCATAAAACCCAGATAGAATCACCTCCATAGCACTGCAATTGACCCGATATTGCAGGTGCAATGCTGATGACACCATTCCTATGTGCTGTTTAATCTCCCAAATCGTTTCGCCACTTCCACGTTGCTTGCCAAAGATCTGGATATCGTTGCTATAGCACTGTGGATGATCACCGAAAATCAGTCCTAGTAATGTACTTTTACCACAACCATTAGGCCCTTTTACTTGCCAATGCTGACCATTATCAATCCGCCAGTTTATATCAGTAAAAATGGTTTTATCACTGTAAGCCACTTTGCCATTTTTAAGTTCAAAAACGGGGTTTTCAAACTGACTTTGATGTTGGTGACGCTGCATTAATGCCAGCATTAACTCGCTTTGTACCTTAGATTGAGACTTAATTTGTCCTATCACCGGATGACTGTTCCAGCTGGCTTTATCCATGATGCTGTCTAATTTACCGTGGCTGAATATCGCAATGCTATCTATCCATTGCGGCATGTCTTCTTCGCGGGAAAATATCACCATCATAGGGATATTGAGTTGAGCAAGATACGTCGCTAGAGATTGCCTATGTTCAACATCTAAACCTGCAAAGGGGTTATCTAGTACAAGAAAGTCGGGTTGTGATGCAATGGCGCGCGCCAACATGACTCGACGAGTTTCGCCGGTGGAGAGTTCATGAAACCCACGCTGTTGTAGATAGTGTAAATCCAGATCCGTTAATATTGAATTGACGAGGGTGTCTTTGTTATCGGTGCAGGCATGAACTTGTAGGCTAATGAGATCCATAACCGTACTGCCTTTATCGACCACGTTGGAAAAGTCGGTATCATCATTTTCAAGCTCTAAGGCCTGCAACCTTTGTTGTTCTGTTAACGATACTTGGGCGATGTTGTTAGATGATTTAGTGATACTTCCTGAGATAATGTCTAGTTTATGACTAGGATCATTTGGCTGACAAAGGGCATCGCCAATCAATGAACCAATATCGCTATGAGCGCAAAAAACGCCCCATGATTGATGGCAAATATGCCAGTCGGCAATATCAAGGCTGACACTGTTGGTTTTGGCTGTAAACTCATGAAACTTGATATCCATTAATTTCATCCTAGGTTTATTCGCTTTACTTAGCAAAAAATGACCATATCACTATTAATTTGAAGCATAACAAGGTGATGATAAAAGCCATAATATTGTTTATTTATAAGTTGGGCGATTGAGTCAGTAAACAAATCGAAACAATTTCTTAGGCCCTGCAATAACAAAATATTTAACAACTTCGGCTAGACCCTGTAGATTAAATCGCACAAAAACCATAATAACCATGGAAGATTTATGCGTCCCTCAATGATTGCGCTTTGTTTAGCGACACTATTAAGCCCTATTTCGGCTCCCGTTTTAGCGAACACTCCCGATGCGGCCAAGCTTACCGCAGATATAGAACAGAAAGTGATTGAGTGGCGCCGAGATTTGCATCAACACCCTGAATTATCGAATCGTGAATTTAGAACCAGCAAAGTGATTGCTAAACACCTTGAGTCTTTAGGCTTAGAGGTGCAAACAGGTATCGCTCACACTGGTGTTGTTGCCATATTAAAAGGGGCAAAACCTGGTCCGCTTATTGGTATTCGCGCCGACATGGATGCCTTGCCTGTCACCGAAGAAGTTGATTTGCCATTTGCATCGAAAGCCACCGATACCTACCGCGACCAAACTGTTGGCGTGATGCATGCCTGTGGTCATGACACCCATGTTGCAATGCTTATGGGCGTGGCAGAAAACTTAGTCAAGTCACAAGCGAGTCTTGCTGGTGATGTGATGTTTATCTTCCAACCTGCTGAAGAAGGCGCACCAGCTGGAGAAGAGGGCGGCGCTGAGTTAATGCTCAAAGAGGGACTATTTGCTAAGCGAACGCCAGATCAAGTGTTTGGTATGCATGTCACTTCAAGCTTGCCAACTGGTGTGATTGGACTGCGTTCTGGCCCTGCGATGGCGTCAGAAGACTCATTTACCATTACGGTTAAAGGTCGCCAAACTCACGGCTCTCGCCCTTGGGGCGGTGTTGACCCTATTGTGGCATCAGCACAAATCATTAATAGCGTACAAACTATTATTAGCCGTCAAGTTGATGTGACTAAAGCGCCAGCTGTTGTGAGCTTTGGCGCCATTAATGGTGGTATTCGCTCAAACATCATTCCCGATGAAGTAGAGCTGATTGGTACTATCCGTACCTTTGATCAAGATATGCGCGCTGAGATTAAAGTTAAGCTGGCTGAAATTGCCGAGCTTTCAGCTAAAACATTAGGCGCAACTGCGATTACTGAGATTGATGCTGGTTACCCTGTGACAGTTAATAATCCTAAATTAGTGGCTGACATGCGCCCAGTGATCCGCAGCGTAGTAGGCGAAGATAACTTGATTGAACCAGGGCTGATAACTGGTGCAGAAGACTTTTCTTATTACGCATTAGAAACACCGGGTTTGTTTTATTTTCTTGGGGTAACGCCTGAGGGGAAAGACCCTGCAACCGTTGCAAGTAATCATTCGCCATCATTTTATGTGGATGAAAGCGCGCTTAAAGTCGGCGTACAAACCATGACTCAAATCGCCTTAACTGCATTAGGCGCGACTAAATAGAACTCATTGTCGTACTTTACGATTTATAAAAAGGAAAAAATCATGAAACGCAGAATCGCCGCGTTAGTGGTATTACTGACAACTTGGGTGAGCATTAATGCTAATGCCACTACTCAAGAAGATGTGAATACGTTTACGTTAGATAACGGCATGAAAATAATGGTGCTGGAAGACAGCAGTATTCCCAATGCCAATATGTATTTATTTTGGAAAGTGGGCTCGCGTAATGAAGTACCTGGTATAACGGGGATTTCGCACTTTTTTGAACACATGATGTTTAATGGTTCTAAAAAATATGGCCCTAAAATGTTTGACCGCACGATGGAAGCTGCTGGTGGCGCAAATAACGCTTACACCACTGAAGATATTACTGTGTATACCGATTGGTTCCCAGCCAATGCGTTAGAAACCATCTTTGATTTAGAAGCAGACCGTATCGCTAATTTGGATATAAACCCTGAAATGGTTGAAAGTGAGCGCGGTGTGGTGCAATCAGAGCGCACTACAGGGCTTGAAAATTCAAACTGGCGTACCATTCAAGAAGAGGTGAAGAGTGCGGCATTCAGAGCGCATCCTTACAGTTGGTCAGTGATTGGACATGAGTCTGATATTGCCGCTTGGAGTTTAGAAGATTTACAGCAATATCATAAAACTTACTATGCACCGAATAATGCCGTGGTAGTGATTGCTGGCGATGTCAAAGTGGCTGAAGTGAAAAAACTCGCAAAGCAGTACTTTGGTGTTATACCTGCACAAACGCCACCTAAAGCTGTACGCACAGTAGAACCGCTGCAAAAAGGTGAGCGCCGCGTATTTGTTGAAAAAGCGTCAGTGAGCACACCCAATGTGATGCTGGCTTACCATGTGCCTTCAACAAAGCATGAAGATTACTACGCGTTAGATTTACTGAATACTATTTTCAGTGAAGGTAATAGCTCGCGTCTTTATCAAGGATTAGTCGATAAGCAAGTCGCTTCAAACGTGATGTCGTATTTACCAATGTCGTTTGACCCTAACTTATTTTACTTTATGGGTGTTGCCAATTTAGGTGTTGATGCTGTGCAACTTGAAGCCAATATGATTGCTGAAATCAATCGTATTAGCTTAGAAGGTGTTAGCCAAAACGAGCTTGAAAAAGTTAAGAATATTAAGCTAATGGACTTTTACCGTACTATGCAAACCATTAATGGCCGCGCTAATACATTAGGCCGTTATGAGTTGTATTTTGGTAGTTATGAAAAACTCTTCAGTGCGCCAGAAGCCTATAACAAAGTCACCGTTGAAGACATTCAGCGTGTTGCTCAAACTTATTTACGTAAAGCCAATCGCACAGTGGGTGTGTTAGCTGCAACAGAAGGAGCTGACCAATGATTTCATTATCAAGATTTAGCCAAAACACCACAGTGTCGGCCATTGCACTTGCTTGTACATTGGCGCTAACAGGTTGTGCAAGTACCAGTGATAAAACCAACACTGTTGATACCGGTAGCTTCAGCATGCCGCAGTACCAATCAATGACGTTAGATAATGGCCTTAAAGTGAATTTTATGGTGCAGTCTGAAGTGCCCATTATTAATGTAAACGCCGTTGTTCGAGCTGGTGCGGTGAATGACACTACCTCTGGCGTGTCGTACATGACTGCTAAAAGTTTAATGCTTGGCGCAGGTGGTAAAACCAAAGCCGAGATTGAGCAGACGATTGATTTTCTTGGTGCTAGCTTAGATACCGCTTCAGGCCGAGAAAGCACACTAATCGGTGCTGATTTTATGAGTAAAGATGTCGATACAGTTCTGGCGATAATGCAAGACGTACTAATGTCGCCTGACTTTGATAGTGTTGAATTTGAGAAGCTAAGACAGCGGGAAATTGTTGGCTTATCTCAAGCAAAAGAAAGTCCTCGCGCTGTGATTGGTCGATACTATTCTAAAATGGTCTTTGGACAGCATCCTTACGCTAACCCTACAACGGGCAATAGCACTTCGTTAGCCGAAATCAATATTGCTCAACTGCGCGCATTCCACAAAAGTTATTACCAGCCAAGCAACATGGCAATTAATGTCGTGGGTGACTTTGATGCAGCTGAAATGAAGGCCAAGCTAACCAAAGCCTTTGGTCATTGGCAAGGCTCTGAAAAAGCAGTGCAGCCGGATTTAAGTCAAGGTTTACCTAGCTTGTCGTCAAGCCGTGTGTTGTTGGTGGATAAGCCTGATGCTATTGAAACGACCTTTATTTTTGGTGGCTTAGGTATCAGTCGCGATAATCCTGATTATGTAGGGCTAACGGTAGTCAACACCATTTTAGGTGGCCGTTTTACCTCGTGGTTAAATGACGAACTACGTGTTAATGCAGGTTTAACCTATGGCGCACGCTCTGGCTTTAATGCGTTTTCTGATTCAGGTACTTTTCAAATCAGTACCTTTACCAAAACCAGCACAACAAAAGAGGCTATGGACTTAGCCTTAAAAACCTATGCACGTTTATGGGAGGAAGGCATAGATCAGCAAACCTTAGATTCGGCTAAAGCCTATGTAAAAGGTCAATATCCACCAAAATTTGAAACCGGCGGTCAACTTGCTGAGTTGATGGCTGATATGTATATCTACAAGTTTGATGATTCATTCATTAATGAGTTTCAAGCTAAGGTTGATGGCTTAACCCTTGAAGAAACTAAGCGTTTGATTCGCAATTACTTCCCGCAAGAAAACCTTCAGTTTGTATTAATTGGTAATGCAGCTAAAGTAGCTGATATCGCCAAAGAATATGGCGAAGTGACCCAAATTAATATGACGGACGTGGGTTTTGGTCAGTAACGGATAGCCTTACCATTGTGGTTAATATTTTGAATGCCTTTTATCTTTGATGAAAGGCATTTTTATTGCGTGATTCTAATGGTGCGATACTAAGTTCTAATTGAAAAAATAATCGCAATAAAATAGTGTTCTTGCTAGTGAACCATTTAAATGAAAGGTGTCGTTGTTGATGTGGTATCAAGCAGGTTTATCAAAGGGTAAATATCTCATCCTCTTAGTTATGGTGATTATAGGCATGATGATTGCCCCTAGAGCGTTGGCTGCAAAAGTCGAATTGAGTCAGTTTTGCCCTGTGCTTGATGGCGACTGGCAAGGTTCAGCAGCTAAAAATGGTGTCGCGCCTAGGCAAGTCACAACCTCTGGTATTTGCTCATCTGATAAACGAAATTTGATGCTCACGGTAAGTCGAGGTGACAGTAATCCAAACAGTGAAGTGTGGTGGTTTCGAACGCAAGGGAGTGACGTTTTGCTGACTTATACCGATGGAGTTGGTGAAGATAGAGAGCAGTTATTTAGCTTATATCAACGAGGTGATAGCTTTACTTTTCTTGGGAAAGGGCATTTAAATCAACGTCCTGCTTTAATTAGATTGCGGTTTGAACCTAAAGCTTCAACGACAGCAGTGCAGAGTGCTAATAAGACTGAGAATGGTTCTGTTACTTGGCTATGGCGCCAAAGCGCTCACTACCTTGATGATGATAGCGAGCAGTATCAATTAATTCGTGCGATTGAGCTGAGCCCTATTACCAACCCATAAATTGAATTAATTGGGCTACTCGGCACCTACATAATCTAGCTGACGCCACGCTTCGTAGCTGATAATCGCCACAGAGTTTGACAGATTTAAGCTGCGGTTACTGGCCGCCATTGGAATGCGTAAACGCTGGCTGGTTGGAATAGATTCAATAATTTCCATTGGCAAGCCACGGGTTTCAGGGCCAAATAATAATACATCGTCTTTAGCAAATTCGAGTTCACTATGAGGGCGGCTGCCTTTAGTCGTGCACGCCATTATGCGCTTGCCTTGCATCGCCTCAAGGAAGGCTTCAAAATTCTTGTGGCGAGTGATATTGGTTAAATCAGCATAATCTAAGCCAGCTCTACGAAGCTTTTTCTCTTCTAAATCAAAACCTAATGGCTCAATCAAATGCAGTTTTGCGCCATTGTTAGCACATAGGCGGATAATATTGCCGGTGTTTGGGGCGATTTCTGGTTCATAAAGAGCAATATTAAACATGGGCGTTACCTTGATTGAATGAGCTGGGAATTATACGCAAACATGCTTGGGTGTGAAAGTAATGATGGATTAAGTCAGCAGAAGCGACCTAATCCATCAAAACTTAGGGTCATTTTATGATAGGGCTTACTGACCTTTCATTTTAACCGGTAAAGTAATGAGTACCTTTAAGCCTTGAGGCTTAAGGTTACTCGCACTGATATGACCTTGGTTTAATTTGATAGCGGCATGGGTAATTGCCAGCCCTAACCCCCATCCTCCAGACTCGCGATCTCTTGCACTGTCTGGTCGATAAAAAGGTTTAAAGACCTCTTCTAATTCTGCATCATCAATACCTGGGCCATTATCACTGATAGTAATCAGTACGTTTTGTCGTTCTTGTATCGCATGAATGCTCACTGCGCTATCAGCATAACGAATGGCATTTCTCAGCACATTTTCAATCGCGCGTGATAATGACTTTGGATAATGATCTAAGCTGATAGATTCAGGAATATCAATATCCAGCTGTTTCTGCTGTTGCTCGGCTTCAAATTCTGCGTCATCAAGAACCTGGCTTAAGGATTCAGCCAGTTCTAAATGCACTAGGTTTTCGTTGTTACTGATGGTCACGCGAGATAAGGTGAGCAATTCAGATATCAAATCTTCTAATTGCTCAGCTTCATAGCCAATACGCTCAATTTCAATACTGCTTTGTTCTTTCTTACGCGCTAAAGCTAACGATAATTGTAACCGAGTCAGCGGCGTTCTTAGTTCATGGGAGATATCACCCATTAATCGTTGCTGATTGTTAATCATGGTTTCAATCGCATCGGCCATACTATTAAAAGCCTGTGCTAATTCACCAATTTCATCACCACGGTTAGCAACTTTGCTATCAACTCGACTAGATAAGTCACCTTCAGCAAGCGCGTTTGAGCTTTGTTTAAGCGAGCGAAGTGGTTTACCTAAATTCCACGCTAATAAACCGCACAACATGCCAGAGAGCATCATTGCAATGATGATAGTGAGTAATTTGTTATCGTTAAAAAAGAAAAACCAAGGCTTTGGATGGTTATCAGCAATACGGCTGTAAACCCGGTATTCACGCTCACCTGCGATAAACTTGTAAGGCCCAAAGATAAGCTCTGTACGAAATTGATGACTTATAGGTTCTTTATGGTCTTCACTAAGCAGCAAAAACTCACGAAAGGTACGAGGTACTTTTCTATGATTTATGACGCGGCTTTCATCATCGAGGATGTAAAATTTGAGAAATTTACCGTCAGGTGCACGGTGGCGGTTAAGTTTTTTTAGCGTCCGTGAGTCTTTTAATAATTCAGGTTCTTCAATGAAGTGTTTCGCAACACGCTTAAGTAGTTGCTCTTGCTTATGGGAAAGGGGTTGTTGATCGTGGCTTTGTTGCAGAAATGGCAATATCCCAACAAAGGCAATGATTAATGAGCTACATAACCAAAAGCCCAGCAGCAATTTAACAAATAAACGGTTTATCGAAGAAGGTGCTTTCATTACGGGATCCAGATATAGCCTTTACCACGAATGGTTTTAACTCTTGGGCGACCATCACTGCGCTCAGGTAATTTTTTACGTAAATTAGATAAATGCATATCTAAACTACGATCAAATGGCATGAGTTTTTTACCTAACACTGTTTCGCTCAACTGTTCTTTAGTGACTAAATCACCGGCTTGAGTAATTAAGCTGTGCAATAAAGAGAACTCAGTACCCGTTAAGATAATGAGTTGTTCATTGCAGTAAAGCTCTTGTCTGGCTTGGTCTAAACTTAGGTCACCAAACGAGATCGTATCTTGCTCACCACTTTCGGTTTGCGTTAAAGCTGAGCGGCGTAAAATAGCGCGCATACGTGCAATTAACTCACGGTCGTTAAACGGTTTTGGTAGGTAGTCATCAGCGCCAATTTCGAGGCCAACCACGCGGTCAATTTCATCACCACGAGCAGTTAACATGAGTACTGGGGTTTGCTTTTGGGTTCTTAGGGCGCGCAGCACTTCAAAGCCATTGAGTTTTGGCAGCATGACATCGAGTAGAATTAAATCAAAGTCTTGATTTTGGGCATAATCAAGGCCTTGTTGGCCATCAAATGCTTGGGTTAATTCAAAACCTTCAAGTACTAAAAGCTGTGCTAATAATTCTGATAAACCTGCGTCATCATCAACTAATAAAATACGACTCATTGCGATCCTCACTCTTTTATTAATTGCACTATATAACGAATGAGGATCCAAGTTTAGCAACATTGCACTCTTTTACATAAAGATGAGTAAGTGCAGCATAAATTTTGCTATGCCTTACCACTTAGCCTCACTATTTTTCTGCGACGTGATATTTTCCATCAGTGCGAATATATACCATTGCCCCTTGCGCAGACGTTGTCACGTTATGGCTGAATTTACCACTAGAGCCAAAATAACTGCCCGCGGTTAATCCCTTACTGTTTGGTGTTTCAACAGATTGATAGTTAAGGCTACCTTTGATAACAATGGCTCTAAACTCTTCAGCATCGCTTGTCAGTGTTCCGCTAAAGTTGGCTGGTAATTTTATCATTGCACCGCCGAGTTCCCCGACTTTGTTACTGCCCCATAATGAGGTTATTTCAGCACTATTTCCATTGATAGACTTCATGTCGGTTTGGTCTAGCCAAACAAGATTTGATTGATGAAGATTTATTGGTCGTTCGCCATTGTCAAATTGCTCACTAGATGGTTTAACCAAATAAGGGCCACTATCAATTTCAAGGAAGATGAGGTTGTCTTCGCCATTGGCTGCAGTGATGTGGTTCTCGCCAGCAGGTTGTGTCCAAAAAGAACCGGTTGGCATCCACATGGTTGCCGCATCGGGATCGTCATTATGCATTTTCCCCTCAATAACCACACCACGATAAGTAATATTATGAATGTGGGGAGGTGAGGAAAACCCTTTATTGAATTTCACTAACATACCCGTTGGCACATTTTGGGTGCGATCGCCCCAAAGGTTGGCCGCCCCAGGGCTTTTATCGCCACGAAGTGGGTTTAAATAACCCCAGTCAATATCAGCTGTCGTGATGACTTCAGACTGGGGGGAGGTTTCTGCAAAGACAGCGGTGGCAGGTAAAGTGCTGAATAAAATAGCCGGTAATACTGTGTGTAATAGATTCATGTTTGCGATCTCTGTCGGTGCTCAATATCGTGATTAAAATAAGATTTTTAAAATTAATCTCAAAGTATCAGTCAATTATAGTTGCTAAAGGAAATACAAAAAGGCCACTTGGTGAGAAACAGTATCAAACAAATCAGCATAATCCAGCACATCATAATTTCAATTATTACAAAATGTTATTAAAAACATAAATATTGATAATTTAACTTTTTGATTGTAGTTCTCCTATACTTTTCTCATCGAAATTAGCCCGACTTTATGAACAACAACTGGAGAGATAAATATGTCTGCACCTATGCCTTACCCAAGAACGTTTTCTCATATTGGTATTTCAGTACCTGATTTAGAAGCGGCAGTGAAGTTCTACACCGAAGTACTAGGTTGGTACTTAATTATGGAACCAACAGAAATTACTGAAGATGATTCTGCCATTGGCGAAATGTGTACGGATGTATTTGGTGCAGGTTGGGAGCGTTTTAACATTGCCCATCTCTCTACTGGTGACCGTATCGGCGTCGAACTGTTTCAATTCAAGAATCAAAAGAATCCAGAAGACAACTTTGAATACTGGAAAACTGGCGTGTTCCACTTTTGTGTTCAGGATCCTGATGTTGAAGGTTTGGCTGAAAAAATTGTTGCTGCTGGTGGCAAAAAACGAATGAAAGCACCGCGTTATTATTATCCAGGTGAAAAACCGTACCGCATGATTTACATGGAAGATCCATTTGGAAATATCCTAGAAATCTACAGCCACAGCTATGAATTACATTATGCCAGTGGTGCATATAAATAATATTCACAGGGGCTTATGGAGGCTATTAAGTTTTCGTAACCCCGCTTTCAATCTGTTAGACATCCTCAATTGTATCGCCGTTATAGGAACACACTATGTTTATCAATCATCCCAGTCGAAGAGAATTCATGAAGTTACTGGGTGTAAGTTTAGGGGCCGCTGCTTTGCCTATGGCATTAACGGGTTGTGCGTCTGCCACCTCGCAACAAGAGGCTACTGCTGAGGCCGCAGCAATGCCAGATTCACCTACACCGTATCCTAGAACCTTTTCTCATATCGGTATCTCGGTGCCAGATTTAGAGGCCGCAGTTAAGTTTTACACTGAAGTCTTAGGCTGGTACTTAATCATGGAGCCGACTGAAATTGTTGAAGACGATTCAGCCATTGGTGAGATGTGTACCGACGTTTTTGGTCCAGGGTGGGAACGATTTAAGATAGCCCATTTATCTACTGGCGACAGAGTTGGAGTGGAGTTGTTTGAATTTAAAAACCAGCAAAACCCTGACGATAATTTTGAATATTGGAAAACAGGTATCTTCCATTTCTGTGTTCAAGATCCAGATGTTGAAGGTTTGGCTGAAAAAATTGTTGCCGCTGGTGGTAAAAAACGCATGAAAGCGCCTCGTTACTATTACCCTGGCGAGAAGCCATATCGGATGATTTACATGGAAGACCCATTCGGCAATATTTTAGAAATCTATAGCCATAGCTATGAGTTAACTTACTCGGCTGGAGCTTACCAATAAAGTCTATTGGAAAACTAAATACAAAAAGCGAGTCTTACGCGTAAGACTCGCTTTAATAGCAAGGCTAATGAGCCTTGTATAGCAAGATTAAGACTTTTGCTTCAAGCGTTTAATCTTAACGATGACATAAGTTAACAAGATAGAGCCTAGAATCAAGCCTATAGAGAACACCACGTTTTGCAGCGCCATCGGGTTGATAACAAGCATACTGCCTAAACCTAACATCATAATACCCGACATCAGTTTAAGTACTTCGCCTTCTTTTTCCGTTAGCTTACGCTTGCCAAGGGTAGCAGCAAATACAATCACAATGGTTGCTAATGGAATAACGTAAATGACGTTATAAGCGATGAGATACATATAACGCTCAATGGTATCTAACCCCGAAATTGATAACACAGACGTGTAAATCATCGGGAAACCAGCAGTACAAAGTAACTCATAAGCGTTGGCCATAATAGCCAATAACGCAGAACCAAATATTAAGGTTGGTAAAGAGCTGGTTTTAGACAATTTACCCATCCGCTTTATTAAGCTGCCACGGTTTTCAACCGACATCGATAAGCTGACATCTCCCTTGCCATAGAAGAAGTCCTTTATGTTGACCAAGGCGGCCACCAGTGCAATTAATCCCGCACCTGTGATAATCCAGCCTCCGTCTCCACCACCAAGCAGTTGGAACAGGTTGAGCCATGCGCTCATAAAGATGAAGTAAATAAAGCCAGAGAAGAAAACGAAAATCCCGCCCACTAATAGCATGCGTCCACGGCTGCCCGCATTCACCATGATGCTTAATAAAAATAGCAAGACGAAGAAGGCACAAGGGTTAAAGGCATCGACGCCAGCTAGCACTAAGGTCAATACAGGTAGCGACATCTTTTCAGGTTGTACAGCGCCAATTAAAGGAATATCAACAGGCTGAACGTGGGGCTTTGAGTCTAGGTTTGAATGTTCGCCATTACTTGCTTCAAAGTCCATTCCGCATGTTCCCGCATCAGGATCGGCGCTGTCTGAACATGTTTCAAATAATGGCGCATCAGCAGTGGTTTTATCTTCATAGAAATCAGCCATGACATCTTTAAGATCTCCAGTACCGCCGTTTCTTTGATAACAAGCTTCAAGTCGTTCAAGTATATAGCGCCCAGTAACGTCGTGACTGTTATAACCAGTTATCGCTTCACCACAAACTGCAAAGTAAGGTACTGATTTAGGCTCTACTCCTGTTTTCTTACCTATAGCCATCAACTTATCGACATTACCTGGTTCGCTGATTAAGTAATCTTCGAGATTAATCCAGTTGTATCGCTCTGCTAAAGCATCGATAAAGGGATGTGCCTCACGACAATGGGGGCAAGTCTGCGACCAGAAAAAGTGTAAATTTACCGAGGGCTCACTGGTAGTTTTGTTGACCCAAATATCGGAATCGTTTGCGTGCGCTAAACCTGTTACTGACACTATCAGGCTGAATAAAATCATTATGCGGGTGAAAAACTTGCTCATCCATAACCTCAACTATAAACATCAAAAGAGTTAACCAGAATCACTACGTCGCCATTAGAAATATTAAGGCAGACTGAAGACGCTAGTGTTATCTCAGATACACAACTTATGCTTTTGTTCAGTATGGAAATGATTAGCTTTTATATACGTGAACTGGCTCCCATTCTGCTTTATAGAATAACTTTTATGTTCAAAATGGGATCTTTACATAGCTTTACCGACTCATAACCCTAACTGACATTGCATTGGCTAAACTAGCTTCATACCAAAAACGACTTCAAAGGATTTGCAGTTAGTGAGCTTGGTATAACAAGACAAAATTCTGTTAGCAGTGCTATTTAATCAATTTGATCAAGTGCTGGTAGCCATTCTTCAAATGATGAATTAAGCAAATATATAGGTGAGATTATGAAATCACGTTTAACAGTAAAAAACAGTTTATTAGCCCTAGTTGCTTCTTCTGCATTATTAGCAGGTCAAGTGTACGCAACAAGCACAGATACCAATACTCAAACTGAACAGACACAAGAAAAGGGTGAGCGAGCAGATGGTGGTAAGCACCACGGTAAAAGTATGCATAAAAGTGTTCGTAAAATGCTACGTTCACTCGATTTAACTGACACTCAACGCACAGATGTAAAAGCGATTATTGAGAAGTACAAAGAAGAGAAAGGCGAGCGTCCATCAGCAGAAGAACGTGCTGCACATAAAACTGAAATGCTAGCGCTTATCAGCAATGCTAACTTTGACGATGCCAAGGCTGATTCAATCATTGAAGCGAAACAGTTGAAGCAAAAAGAAGGCATGAAAAACTTCATGAAAATGCAAAATGAAATCTACCAGCTACTGACTGAAGAGCAAAAAGCGAAGTTTGACTCACGTTTTACCAAAGCTAAAGGTAAAGGTCGTGGTTAATTGTTAACTGACTCCGTTATACTGGAGGTTACTACTGCATTTATTTAGGCGTGATGACCTCTATTATGACAACAGATTCAGACTACGATTTTTGGGTTAAGTTAGCTAGTCGCGCAGCGGTAGCCACCGCGTTAATCCTTATTGTGATCAAATTGCTCGCATGGCTCTACTCTGGGTCGGCGAGCATGCTTGCATCGTTAACCGATTCGTTTGCCGATGCACTTGCCTCAATCGTTAATTTTATTGCCATCCGTTATGCTATTTTGCCTGCTGATGACGATCATCGTTATGGCCATGGTAAAGCTGAGCCATTAGCTTCTCTAGCTCAATCTGCCTTTATTCTTGGTTCTGCTTTCTTGCTGATGTTTTATGGCGGTGAGCGACTCTTTAACCCTGTTGAAGTTACTCATGCTGGTTTAGGCGTAGTTGTTTCGATAATTGCCCTTATCATGACCTTTGCGTTAGTACTTCTTCAAAAGAAGGCCTTAGCTAAAACCAACAGCACTGTGGTTGAAGCTGACTCACTGCATTATAAATCTGACCTCTTTTTAAATGGTGCAGTGTTACTCGCTTTGGTACTGGCACAATATGGCTGGTGGTGGGCCGATGGTTTATTTGCGGTATTGATTGCTTTATACATAGGTCATCAAGCAATAGATTTAGGTTATCGCTCTATTCAGTCTTTGCTTGATCGTGAGCTAGATGAAGCAACCCGTGAAGACATCATCGCAATTGTTAAGCAAGATCCTAGAGTGAATGGCTTACATGACTTACGTACTCGACAAGCGGGTAAGACCACGTTTATCCAGTTTCATATCGAGTTAAAAGGCTCATTACTATTACGTGAAGCCCATGAAATAACCGACAACACTGAGAAACGTTTATGTGAAGCATTTGATAGTGCGGAAGTGATTATTCACCAAGACCCCATCGATTAGCCTGTTAAATCAGTTTGCTTCTCAGTATGTGACCTGGATTATTAACATAATAAAGCCGCTTCATAATGATTGTTAGCGGCTTTTTCATGTCTGTTTGAGCAAGATAGGCTAATAACCTAGCTGTTTAAATTGTTTAACCGCGAGTGAAACAATATTGTCGATACTGTTATCGACATTAACAGTGACGACTAAGTTTTCTTGGCTAGGATCTTCAAGGGTAGCAAACTGGCTATCGACCATGTTTTGTTTCATAAAGTGGCCACTTCGAGCCTGCATTCTTGCCAAGATAAGCTCGTAACTGCCTTGTAGATATAGAAAAGCGACTTGTTGGTTACCTTCTCGTATGGTGTCTCGGTATTGTTGTTTTAATGCAGAGCAAACAATGATGGCCGTTTCATTTTTTGATTCGATACTGTATGCGGCATCACGAACACGCTCTAACCACGGTGAGCGATCATCATCGTTTAATGGCTCGCCACGGGCCATTTTTTGAATATTAGCTCGTGGATGTAGGTCGTCACCATCAATAAATTTCGCATTCAAGCTATTTGCTAACTTTTCGCCAACGGTGCTTTTACCACAAGCACACACACCCATCACAATAATGGTTTTACCGGTCATTTACGTACCTCAAATCAGGGTTGATCTATATACTTTAGCCGTTTCGAAAGTATATCTCGAAGCTGAGTGATAGTACCGCGTTGAGTTGATTTTTTTTGACTAGATTAGATTTAATCAACTTGATAAAGAATACCTAAAAGAACGATGGAACATACCATGGACACTTTAGCTCAATCTGCTGATCCTACCTACCTACTAATGGTCGCTGCTGCGGCTATAACTGCTTTACTCTTATTGATCATAAAACTCAAAATGCACGCCTTTGTGGCGTTAACATTAGTGAGTTTATCAACTGCCCTTGCGACAGGAATTTCTACTGAACAAGTCGTGCCGACGATGATGTCAGGCTTTGGTGGCACGTTGGCAGCTGTCGCGCTTTTAGTAGGCTTAGGTGCCATGATTGGTAAAATCTTAGAAGTTACAGGTGGGGCGCAGGTATTAGCCGACAGCCTCATAGGCCGTTTCGGTGCAGAAAAAGCGCCATTGGCATTGGGTGTTGCCTCACTCCTGTTTGGCTTCCCTATCTTTTTTGATGCGGGTTTAATTGTGATGATGCCGATTATATTCAGTGTAGCCAAACGCTTTGGCGGCTCACCGTTAAAATACGCATTGCCATCAGCGGGTGCCTTTGCTGTTATGCATGCATTTGTTCCCCCACATCCAGGCCCTGTTGCAGCAGCTGATTTACTTGGGGCAAACATAGGCATGCTACTAATGATTGGTATTTTAGTCGCCATTCCGACGTGGTATCTCGGTGCTTACCTATTTGGCTTATATGCTGGCAAGAAGTTTGATATTCCTTTATCTAAGGTCTTTTTAAGCTCTGAGACCGTGATTGACCCAGCTAAACAGCCTAAATTCATTACTGTTCTGATGATTTTATTGTTACCAGTATTACTAATTTTTCTAGATACAGGCTTGAACACCTTGAGCGTAGCAGGTGTGATAGATGGCAGTGCCACTTGGGTTGAAAGCCTGCGAATGCTAGGTAAAACTCCCATTGCATTGCTAATAACCTTACTCGTTTGTCTTGCTGTGTTTGCTAAAGATTACGGTATGAAGCAGCTTGAGAAATTGTGTGGTGATTCGCTCGCTCCTATTTGTGGTGCAATTTTAGTGACAGGCGCTGGTGGTATGTTTGGTGGTGTATTACGTGCCAGTGGTATCGGTGAAGCCTTAGCAGGTGTATTGAATGATACTGGTATGCCCATCATTGTGGCTGCTTTTGTTATCGCTACTTGTTTGCGGGTTGCTCAAGGTTCTGCAACGGTTGCTTTAACCACAACAGCAGCGTTGATTGCGCCAATGGTCGCTGTCACTTCGGGTCTGACACAGTTTGATCTTTGCTTTATTGTCATTGCCATTGCTGGTGGCTCGACGGTATTGTCTCACTTTAATGATTCAGGCTTCTGGCTTGTGGGTCGTTTAATGGAAATGGATGAGAAAACCACTTTAAAGACGTGGACCGTGATGGAAACATTACTTGGGACTATCGCCTTTATTATTGTCGGTGTACTGAGCATGATTATCTAGTCTGAATTCAGGTTTTTAATAAGTTAAGCCAGTATTAATCTATTAGATAATGATAAGAAGGAGCAGCAACGCTCCTTTTTTATTAGCTTATCGTTATTGACACATTTTCGAACAAATACCTACATTTGAAATGATTGATGAGTGAGTGCTTTCTGCTATGCTGCCTGCGCTGATAGAATTATTAAGGAATGATAATGAAACGCTTATCTGTAGTAGCAAGTGCAATATTAATGGTTGGTTTATCTTTTAATGTCACAGCCGAAGAACACAAAGCCCGCGATACGGGTTGGTATGTGGGTGGTGAACTGAGTAATGTACAACTGGAAGTCGGCAGTTTTGACGATTCTGGTGCTGGTTTCGGTGCTTATGGTGGTTATAACTTCAATCATTGGTTTGGCATTGAAGGAAAATGGATGCTGAGCAATGATCTACAAGATGGTCGTGTTGATCTTGGTTTAGCTGTTTTTTCGGCTGCACCGAAATTTACTTGGGCTATCAATGATACCTTTTCTGTTTTTGGTAAAGTGGGCTTAGCGATTCGTGCACTCGAAGTTGACCCAGATTACGATTATGACGAAGGCTTTGATACTGCCGATTGGAGTGGTGTTAATGTGCTTTATGGTGTTGGCATAACAGCTGCAGTTTCCGAATCGCTGCGCTTACGTTTAAGTTATGAGTATGTCACCGGTGACTTAGATGCCGATCGTTCTGAAATGCTAGATATTGATGCAGATACTTCACAGTTAGCATTAGGCCTGCATTACCAGTTTTAAACTGAGTGCTCTTTAGCATAAAAAGATAAAGCGAGTTAAGTTAAAAAGGATAGCTTTCGCTATCCTTTCTGTTTCAACTCTTGCCGTAAATTAATCCATTTCTAATTCTTTGAGTTTACGGGTGAGGGTGTTACGTCCCCAGCCTAATCGTTTGGCGGCTTCTTGCTTGTGCCCTTGAGTATGTTTGAGCGCAGTTTTAAGTAAAATCCGCTCAAACGCTGGTTGAACCTCGGTGAGTAAATCACTTTCGCCAGCAGCTAGCTTTTCATCTATCCATTGAGTTAATGCCACTTGCCAATCAGATACACCGTTGACCCTTTCGCCTGCACTGACAGGATCTTTAAGTAACTCAGTCGGCAAATCTTGCGGCAGAATCTCTTGACCCGATGCCATGACGGTTAACCAGCGACAAGTATTTTCAAGTTGTCTGACGTTACCAGGCCATGGCAGTTGCTCAAGTTTGGTAGCAGTTTCTTTGGTGAGAATTTTCGGTTCGACGCCAATTTCTTTCGCTGCCGAAATAAGGAAGTGAGTCGCCAATTGAGCAATATCTTCACGTCGTTGTGACAGTGGTGGTAGGTGTACTCGAATTACGTTTAAGCGGTGAAATAAATCTTCACGAAAATCGCCTTTTTGCACCAGTAATTCTAAGTCTTGGTGCGTTGCGGCAATGATCCGAACATCGACCTGTACTGCAATATGACCACCGACACGATAAAACTGCCCATCAGCTAGCACACGCAATAAACGGGTTTGCACATCAAGTGGCATGTCGCCAATTTCATCTAAAAACAAAGTTCCGCCGTTAGCTTGTTCAAAGCGACCTTGGCGAACGTTGGCTGCACCAGTAAAGGCGCCTTTTTCATGGCCAAACAATTCTGACTCAATTAAGTCTTTTGGAATTGCAGCCATATTAAGAGCAATAAAAGGGCTGTCTTTTCGTGGGCTATGTTTGTGCAGAGCACCTGCGACCAGCTCTTTACCAGTACCAGATTGCCCATTAATTAACACACTGATTGAAGAACGTGAAAGGCGGCCGATGGCTCTGAATACTTCCTGCATTGAGGGAGCTTCACCAATAATTTCTGGTGTTTTGACCACTTCAGGTTCTGCACTCGGAGCTGGAACTTGCTCGGTTGCATGAGTTAAGGCACGCTCAACCAGTGCAATGGCTTCATCAATATCAAAAGGTTTAGGTAAGTATTCAAATGCCCCTGCTTGGTAGGCACTTACTGCACTATCTAAATCAGAGTGAGCAGTCATGATTATCACAGGAATATGCGGATAATGCATTTGTAAGCGATCAAGCAAAGTTAGTCCGTCGGTCCCAGGCATGCGAATGTCTGACACAATCACTATTGGCTGTGAGATCTCTAATGCTTGCCACAATGACTCTGCAGCTGCAAAACTGGCTGTAGATATTTTGGCCCCGAGTAGGGCTCTTTCTAATACCCAGCGAATAGAGCTGTCATCGTCGAGGATCCAAACTTGTTCGCTTATACTCATGTTACTTCCTCTATAGCCATCAATGGCATGTTATTGTAATGGCAGGATAATAGTAAATTCTGTGTGTCCTGGCGCCGATACACAATCGATTCGACCTCCATGTAGTCGAGCAATATTATGTGCAATAGATAGCCCTAAGCCTGAACCTTCTTCTCGGCCTGTTACCATCGGATAAAACAATGTATCTAACAGTTCAGCAGGGATACCTGGACCGTTATCAATAATTGATAACGCCAACACTAGCTTAAACCTTTGGGTACCAATGGTGACCTGATGCTGGGTTCGGGTTCTAATTAAGATTTCCCCCCCTCGATGCTCCAGGGCTTGAATGGCGTTTTGCACTATATTAAGCACCGCTTGTTGCAGTTGGTCGGGATCCATATTCATATCAGGAATCGATGGGTCATAATCGCGTGAGAGAGTCACCTTTTCGGGTAAAGTTAGCTCAATCAGCTTTAAGACTTTCTGCACCACTTGGTGAATATTGTGTTCAGTGTGCTGAGTTGGGCGTTGTGGTCCTAAAAGTTTATCGACTAAATTACGTAATCTATCTGCTTGCTCGATGATGAGATCGGTAAACTCTTTTAACTCAGGTTCAGCCAATTCTCGAGAAAGTAATTGAGCTGCACCACGAAGCCCTCCCAGCGGGTTTTTGATCTCGTGAGCTAAGTTACGAACTAAGAATTGTGCTGCTTGTTGCTGGGCATCGAGGTTTAGTTGCTGATGAATACGGTGTTGTTGGTCGACCTGGCGTAGCTCTAATAAGCTCAAGTTATCTTCGCTTTCCATCGGGCTTAACGTGATGTCGATGATGTGGTGTACGCCATCTAATGTGATGAGCGCAGCAGTGTTGACGGTAATACCTTGGTTAGCATTGACTGAATCAATTAATAACTGATTTTCAACGCCCATGAATTGGTAAAGTTCAGGTAGACGTTGCTCAAGTAGCTTGTTTGCACCAACACCTAACAACTGCTCTGCTGCTGCATTGGCATAATGAGGCCGTAATTCGCTATCAATAACGAAAACGGCGGTAACTAAATGATTCAGCAGATTATTTGTGTCCATCAATTGTCCTGCATAATGAAGTTGCACCATCATGTTGCACCGATTTGGTGCGTTGTGCAACTTATTCTACATCGACAATCAACAATAAATAATTTTTACAGCTTAAATTTATCTATTTGATATATATCAATTTTTAGCTGGCATTGGCGTAGGTTTAGCCTTTAATGCAATTGATGCCTGATGTAGAAATATCTTTCTAGCAGAACTAGATGCAAGGACTTTGCCGTTTTGGGTCAAAATCTTAACCACTAAGTTATGTTCACCTCGATTTACTTCGGTGACATTAAAAATAGCGCCAGATTGTGGTTGACCGTAAAGGATGTCGTCAATATATAAGGCGAGAAGGTAACCGTTAGGTAATTCAGGTGCGGCACTGGCAACAACGGTAAAATTGCCTTGGTTATTGCGGATGGTTTCTTCTTGGGTAGGATTAACAATGCGCACGCGGTAGGTAATTGCTTCAGTGGGCTTAGCATGAGATTCTGTTTCAGCGGGCAGGCTCACTGAAATGTTATTTTGAGTATTTTGGTTAAGCTCAACCTCTTCAGCATTCCCTTTGGGTTCGTCACTATAATGGACTTTACCATTTTCATCGACCCAGCGATAAACCGTTGCGTGGCTGTTCGAGATAGCCATACTGCACAAAATCAGGCTGATAATTAGGCTAGTTATTAAACTGGTCATTAGAGTCGAGCGCATTGGAGGTTCCTTCACCTTGGGCTTTAATCACCTTAATACTAGCCTCTTTTAAACAAAAAATCAGCAATTACTGATGTATAGCTTTAGTCTATCACTGGTGTAAATCTTGGTTAATTACTTGTACTGACAGCGATATTCGCTCACGACTTCTGTGCGGATCTTAAAGTTCACATTGGCATCTAACTCAAATAAACTGCCTGCGGCAATGGTTTTCCACTCAGCGGCTTCTGGGAGTAAAACATCAAATTTACCAGAGGTAATATTCATTACTTCTGCTTGTGTGGTGTCGAAATCATATTCTCCAGGCATCACCACGCCTAGGGTTTGGTGGCTGCCATTTGCAAAATGAATGGTGCGGCTGATGACTTTACCATCAAAATAGACATTAGCTTGTGTTGCGACATCGACCTGTGAAATCACGCTCATTACTGCTCTCCTAATGGATAAACTTAAAGTAAAATAGTGTTACACCTGTGAATATAAATTCATTATGCTTGAATATAAAGTAATAGATAGTTATAGGTTAGATGGAAAAGTTTATCGATTGGATACGTAGTTTTAGTTTTAAATATGAGTGATTTACAGGTAATAAAAAACCCGCCTAAGCGGGTTTCTTTAAATCATATTACATGATTATAAACGATTAAGAACCACGGTTGTGACGCTTACGCTCGTTTTCAGTTAAGTAACGCTTACGAACACGGATGTTCTCTGGTGTTACTTCTACTAATTCATCATCATCGATGAACTCAAGAGCTTGCTCAAGTGTCATTTCGATATGTGGTGTTAGTACTTGTGCTTCATCAGTACCTGATGCACGCATGTTTGTAAGTTGCTTACCTTTCAAACAGTTAACTGTTAAGTCATTTGCGCGAGCGTGTAAACCAACGACTTGGCCTTCGTAAACTTCAGCTGCGTGACCAATAAATAGGCGACCACGTTCTTGAAGGTTAAATAATGCGAATGTCAGTGCTTTACCTGTTGCGTTAGAAATCAATACGCCACGAGCACGTTGACCAATATCGCCGCCTTTCACTGGACCGTAATGGTCGAATGAATGGTAAATAAGACCAGTACCAGAGGTAGCAGTCATGAATTCAGTTTGGAAACCGATTAAGCCACGGCTAGGGATAACGAAATCGATACGTACACGACCCTTACCATCTAACTGCATGTCGCGCATGTCACCCTTACGAGTACCAAGCTTTTCGATAACACTACCTTGATGCTCTTCTTCAACATCGACAGTTAATGTTTCGTATGGCTCACACATTTCGCCATCGATTTCTTTTTCGATAACTTCAGGACGAGATACTGCTAACTCGTAACCTTCACGACGCATGTTTTCAATCAAGATACCTAAGTGTAATTCACCACGGCCTGATACACGGAAACGATCTGGAGATTCAGTTTCTTCAACACGTAATGCAACGTTATGAATTAGCTCTTGCTCTAGACGTTCTAGGATATTACGTGAAGTTACATACTTACCTTCTTTACCAGCAAACGGTGAAGTGTTTACTTGGAAAGTCATGGTTAGTGTTGGCTCATCAACAGAAAGTGCAGGCAATGCTTCAACAGCTGTTGGCGCACAAATGGTGTCAGAAATCTTAAGCTCACCTAAACCAGTGATTGCTACAATGTCACCAGCGTTCGCTTCTTCAACTTCGTGACGCTCTAGACCCATGTAACCTAATACTTGGCCCATTTTACCGTTACGTTTCTTACCATCAGCACCAATAATGGTGACTTGCTGGTTAGTTTTAACGCTACCGCGCTTAATACGACCAATACCGATAACACCTACATATGAGTTGTAATCGATTTGAGAAATTTGCATTTGGAACTCACCTTCAGCATCAGCGTCAGGAGAAGATACTTTCTCAACGATAGCTTGGAAAAGTGGGGTCATGTCTTCGCTTGTTTCATCAGGATCTAATGTTGCGAAACCATTTAATGCAGAAGCATATACGATAGGGAAGTCTAACTGTTCGTCAGTTGCACCTAAGTTGTCGAATAAATCGAATACTTGGTCGATAACCCAATCAGGACGAGCACCAGGACGGTCAATCTTGTTGATAACAACGATTGGCTTAAGGCCCTGTGCGAATGCTTTTTTAGTTACGAAGCGAGTTTGTGGCATAGGACCATCAACTGCATCTACTAATAATAAAACTGAATCTACCATAGATAGAACACGTTCTACTTCACCACCGAAATCGGCGTGACCAGGGGTGTCTACGATGTTAATACGGTAGTCGTTCCATTTGATGGCAGTGTTTTTTGCCAGAATGGTGATACCACGTTCTTTTTCAAGATCGTTAGAATCCATTACACGTTCTGCGGCTTCGCCTCGACTTTCAAGGGTGCCTGACTGAGCCAATAGCTTGTCTACCAGGGTCGTTTTGCCATGGTCAACGTGAGCAATAATGGCGATGTTACGTAAATTCTCTAACACGGATAAAACCTCTATACCATCAAATAAAAATAGGAATTCATAGGGCTGATAAGTATAGCCACTATAAAAAAGCGTGCCATTCTACTCCAGCGAGGGCTCAGTAGATAGGATTATTTTTGAACAGGTCGTTTTTAATAAAAATTTACGACTTAAAGATAGAAGATAAAAATAGAAAAGGATCATATTACCGCAATAAAGTGACGCTTTAATGAACTAGATCAATGATGCTACTGAAAGCAATGCACCGAAATGGACTTTTGCACCATTAGTGCGCATAGTGGTGCACCGAAGTTGTGCGTTATTGGTGTTTTCGGTTATGTGGATATTTTTATTGTTTTCTAAATCAGTAGTTTATCTTTCTGGCATGAAAGTCGCTTATAACAAAACAAATTCGAACTACAGATATTATGTCTGACGAATAACAAGATTACATTAAGGGACCACCCTTTACCCTACCGGAGGCTTAAGAATGTCAGTTGAATCAATCCTAAAACAAATTGAAGAACTAGAAGTTAAGTTCGTAGATTTACGTTTTACAGACACTAAAGGTAAAGAGCAGCACGTCTCTATTCCTTCTCACCAAGTGAACGAAGACTTTTTTGAAGATGGCAAAATGTTCGATGGCTCATCTATCAACGGTTGGAAAGGCATCAACGAATCAGACATGGTATTAATGCCAGACCCTTCTTCTTTCTTATTAGATCCTTTTACTGAAGAAGTGACTGGTCTTATTCGTTGTGACATTTTAGAGCCTGCGACAATGACAGGTTACGAACGTGACCCACGTTCAATCGCTAAGAAAGCAGAAGAATACCTAAAGTCTACTGGTATTGCTGACACTGTATTAATTGGTCCTGAGCCAGAGTTCTTCTTATTTGACGATGTTAAGTTTGGTACTGACATGTCAGGTACTTTCGTGAAAGTTGATGCGAAAGAAGCTGCATGGAACTCAGGTACTAGCTATGAAGATGGTAACACTGGTCACCGTCCATTCGTTAAAGGCGGTTACTTCCCAGTTGCTCCTGTTGATTCATCACAAGACATTCGTAGTGCAATGTGTCTAATTCTTGAAGAATTAGGTCAAGTAGTTGAAGCGCATCACCATGAAGTTGCTACAGCTGGTCAAAATGAAATTGCTACCCGTTTCAACACGCTTTCAAACAAAGCTGATGAAATCCAAATTATGAAGTATGTTGTGCATAACACTGCTCATGCTTACGGTAAAACAGCGACATTCATGCCAAAGCCTATTGTTGGTGATAATGGTAGTGGTATGCACGTTCACCAATCTTTAGCTAAAGATGGCGTTAACTTATTCTCTGGCGACAAGTACGCTGGTTTAAGTGAATTAGCGCTTTACTACATTGGTGGTATCATCAAGCATGCTCGTGCTTTGAACGCATTCACTAACCCAAGCACCAACTCATACAAGCGTCTTGTTCCACATTTCGAAGCGCCTGTAATGCTTGCTTACTCTGCACGTAACCGTAGTGCTTCAATCCGTATCCCAGTGGTACCTAGCCCTAAAGCTCGTCGTATTGAAACACGTTTCCCAGATCCAACCGCTAACCCATACTTAGCATTCTCTGCATTGCTAATGGCTGGTCTTGACGGTATCCAAAACAAGATTCACCCAGGTGAAGCAATGGATAAGGATCTATATGACCTACCTGCTGAAGAAGCGGCTGAGATCCCACAAGTTGCGACTTCATTAGAGAATGCACTAGAAAACCTAGCTGCTGATCATGAATTCTTAACTAAAGGTGATGTATTCAGTAAAGACTTTATTGAGTCTTACATTGCACTTAAGTCTGAAGAATGTGAGCAAGTATCTCGTACTACTCACCCAATGGAATTCCAACTTTACTACAGCTTATAAGCCTTAGCTTAACGCTCATGTAAATCGGCCATCGGCTAAATTCAAAGCCCTTGATGATAATCATCAAGGGCTTTTTTGTTGGTTGATTTTTGCTCGCCTCATTCCATGTTTAAATGTATCAACATGTATCCGATAACTTTTGGTTATGAGTTTAATAAGGATTAACAATTATTCATCTTTCATTTTAGTCACTAATATACGCTCCATAACAAGCGCTTACACAGTCAGGTGACTGGTAATGCAACGAGATGGGACCACTCATCCTCAAGGCTAAATTTAATGAGAGAACCAAATGAAATTATTTCAAAGCTTACTTGCCGTGTCTGTATCTGTTGCCCTCATCGGTTGTAATTCTGATAGTGGCACACCTGACTATCCTCAAGGTGGTGAGTCACGCACCGTATCTATCGGTTTTACAGTTGATAAAGATATTAACCCTATGTCTGAAACAACTATCGCAAATCAGATGGAAAATTGTGGTTATGATTTAAAAGCAAATAGTGAAGTTATTGAATCAAATGTGTGTATTGCAGACAACTTGACTATTGAGATTCGTGATGGCTATAAACTCGAACTTATTCATCCAAGTATTTCATCAGCTTTAGACGTTCCTGTTAGCAATAAGTGGTCGGTTGAAGGTGAGCACACAATCGCCATCGATGAGAATAACATTACAATTAAAACAGCAAATGAACATTTCAGCTTAGTATCAATTGCTAACTCTAGCCATCTTAACTATGTTGAAATTAATGGTGAACCAGCGATTGAAGATGAAGCTGCAAACTATGGGTTTGTAACAGGCGAAACCTACTCGCTGCTACTAAATTCCCAGTTAGGTGATTACAATGATACTGATAGTGCAGATGTTAATACTCATTACCACTACTACTTATCTGATGGTGATATTTCAATTGATGGTCCTGCTGATGAATGGGAAGGGATTAATAAACCGATTGGTGGCGAAACCCCTCCAACAGTTAGCTACTCTACGGTAAATGTTGCAACTGTAGAAAAAGTTGATGACAACACTTTAATCGTTGTTGCAGGTGATGCAGATAGCCAACCACGTACAACTAAATACCCTAACGTTTCAATGTTAGTTAACGAGTTGCCTAAAGAAGTAAGCACAACGCTAGGTTGGACAAATATATATATCTATTCCAATGAGTTTAAAGCTAACTGTCGAATTACAGTCAAAGTCGATGGTGGAAACAATACTGAATGTGACAACATGTCTGATATACAAGATAATTTAAATCTATCTGCTATCTATGACATGTTAGATGCTGAGCCTCGTATTGATTTCATCGATGGTGTTACACGTGGAAACGTTTTTACTCGTTTATCTAATGGTTCTGAAGGCGCTTGGGGTGAAAAGGCAACTTTAACTCTTAAGTAAACTTAAGACATATAACAAAAACTGAAGCCTGCAATTGCAGGCTTTTAGTTTATTAATAAATCCAGTGTTTAACCTTTGGTTGCTCTCGCCCATTACCTAAATTAATGGGCTTTTTTTGGCTTCAGTAAAGGTGTTTTTAATGATTTGTTCTAGCCATTGAGTTAATGGATTTTGACGGTTCTTGTAATGTGAGTAACTCTTGATTTTCTGATTGAGAATCTTGCTGTCTATTTGAGCCTCAATAGCGCGTAATTGAGGGTAATCATCCATATCAAGAAAACCAGACAAAGGCGCAATCATGTCTGAATGCAATACAGTATCAATGACAGCAGAAGGCAGCTCTGATCGAAACTTAATGCGATTCTCGAAACCATGTTTGTTGAATACCTGTTGAGCAACGGATTGCCGATAATTCCAATCTGACGTTAAAATAGTCGCAAAATCAAAGCTAGCAGCTTCTTTCAGGCTAATTTTAGCTCCTTTGTAAGGGTGCCCATTACGTACGTAAGTCACAAACTTGTCCTCAGCGAGGTCTTTTTCTGAAATATCACTTGGCAGGTCAATCACTTCATAATTAACCCCTAAATGTAACTTGTCACTCTGAATATATGCCAATGTATTACTCGACCAGTTATACATTTGCACATTGCAGTTCGGCGCCTCAATTGAAATTGCTCGATAAATTTTACTGCCCATACTGCTTAACAAAAATGGTGACATGGCAATATAAATGGCTTCGGTTAAGTCTTCGGAATTAAATTGATTGGCACTGTTAATCGCAATTTCAAGGTTTTGGTAGATTGGGCTAGCACTTCTATAAAGCTTGTCAGCAAATGATGTAGGCTCAAGGCCAGTAGATATTTTCACAAACAACTCTTCATCAAAATGATGGCGAAGCTTCTGTAGAGATTTACTGATAGCGGGTTGGGTGACGAATAAACGATTGGCGGTTAAACGCATATTTCGTTCTTGGTACAAAATGAAAAAGACATGTAACAGGTTCAAATCAAGGTTCTGAAATAAATTTTTAGCCATGGTTTTGCCTTTCATTTTGCTGGTGAATCTAATCTAGCAGTTATCCTCTACTTATCTCAATTTATAGTTGTATTTTATAAAGATTTTTCCCTTTTGCGGTTAATTGTCGGTATATTAATTGTGCAATCAAATGGATTAATCGTTGCTACAGTTTGCAGCTAATTCAGCATAGCCCGTTATACTCAATATTACGCCAGCTAAGACTAAGGAAGGATAATGATTAATTACGCCAGTCATCGATGGTTTCATAAGCTTTGCATTAGCTTGACGCTTTGGATTTGTTCCTTTTCTGCAATGGCTCTCGAATGGCCTCAAGAAGTCGAAACTAAGCTAGGTACGTTAGTGGTATATCAGCCACAACCAGAGTCTCTTAATGGCAATGTATTGCAAAGTCGTGCTGCTATGTCGTTTGAAGTGAAAGACCAAGCAGACCCAGTATTTGGCGCTTTTTGGTTTAGTGCCAGAATAGATACTAATGACGATGTCACCACTGTGCGTAATATTCAAGTTACTGAAGTCCGCTGGCCATCTTCAACAGAGGAAGATCAACAAACCTTTACGGATACAGTGTCTGAAGCATTGGCAGAGACGCGATTTGAAATCTCGATGGATCGCTTATCTGCTAGTTTAGAAACGGCTGACCAAGTTAAACGCAGTTTAGATAACATTAAAAACGATGCTCCTGATATTCTCTTTAGCACTAAGCTCAGCGTATTGTTGTCCTATGATGGTGAGCCACAATTTAGAGAAATTGAAAATAGTCCTTATGAACGTATTCTTAATACGCCTTTTGCAGTTGCTCGTGATACTCAATCAAAGAAACTTTATTTAAGCAGTGGCACGTATTGGTACGTTGCGGACGATCCAATGGGGCCTTGGCAAGTGACTCTTTACCCTCCAGAAGATTTGGTCAGTATGGTGAATACAGATGAAGATGAACCTGCAAAAAGCACGGCTAATGCGCCGCACATTATTACCGCTGATAAACCAACTGAACTTGTTGCTACTGATGGTTCGCCTAATTGGCAGAGCTTGATTGACGGTAAATTACTTTATGTAGCCAACACAGAAACAGCATGGATTCGCGAAACGACATCAGGTGATATGTATGTATTGTTGTCTGGTCGTTGGTTTAAGTCTAAGAAACAAGCAGGCCCTTGGGCCTTTGTGAGAGGTGATAAGTTACCTGACAGCTTTAATGATATTCCACCTGAGTCAGATATTGGTGGCCTGAGAGTATCAGTTGCTGGCACTGATGAAGCAAATCAAGCAATGTTAGATGCGCAAATTCCGCAAACTGCAGCGATTAAACGCGATGAAGCTAAGCTTGAAGTGGAATATGATGGCGAACCTAAATTTGAAGCAGTAACGGGCACTTCAGTCTCCTATGCCGTTAATACTTCAACTCAAGTATTATTGATTAATAAGGTGTATTACGCAGTCGATAATGGTGTGTGGTTTACTTCTGCATCCGCAAAAGGTCCGTGGATTGTAGCTGATGACATTCCTAACGAAGAAATAGCGCAAATACCAGCTAGTTCACCTGTTTACAACACTACCTATGTGCAAGTTTATGATTCGACTCCTGAGGTCGTGTATGTCGGTTATACCCCAGGTTATATGTGGTCGTATCCATATTATGGTGTACCTATTTATGGGACAGGTTGGTATTACCCACCATATTGGGGACGGTATTATTACCCTCGTCCGCCGACTTGGGGTTTACATGTAGGTTATAACCCATGGACAGGTTGGAATGTCGGTGTAAGTTGGAGCAACGGCTTCTTCCGCGCAGGTGTCGTGTGGGGTGGTGGGTATGGATACCATAGACCTTATCGTTGTTGTGGTGGTTATTATGGTGGTGGCTATCGCCGACCTGTAGTGATTAACACAGGTGATATCAACATTGGTAACAGTATTAGTGTGGGCAACCGTACCAATATTTCTAATCGTATGAATTCGACTAATATTAATGGCAACAAAATTGGTAAGCAGAATAACTTGTATAATCGTCCTGCGACTCGCGATAGGTTAGCAAGCCCTGCGGTTGCGAACAAAAACTTCAAGAAGGCGACTCACAATAAGAATCGCACCAATGATGTTTTTGCCGATAAGCATGGTAATGTTGCTCGTGATAATCAAGGAAAGTGGGAAAACCGCAGTGACGGTAAATGGAATACTGCCCCATCGACTCGTGATGTGAGTAAACCGACTAATTTGAATAAGCCGAGCAATATCAGTAAACCGAGCAATATCAGCAAACCAAGTACGATGCCTTCTTCGCGTCCTACGACGATGCCTTCAACGAGGCCTTCTAACATGAACAATTCAATCAATCGCAGTCGCCCAAGCGGTGGCTTTGATCATCAAAGCTTGAATCGTTCTCGTCAAGCCCGTCAATCAGGAATGGCGCGTGAAGGACGAAGTCGTGGACATCGTTAACGTGTGCTTTAATTAGTGCATGGTCAAATAAGCCTGCAAGTTGCAGGCTTTTTTATTATTCTGACTATTAAGTACAACATTTAGCTACACAATATTATATGGAACATATTTATGTGGAATGCCCTTAGCGCTTATCGTTCATCAATCATCTTATTATCAGCACTGATGCTCGGCGGATTATTGGGTTTTACGTTCCCAGAGTTGGCTATAAAGCTTAAGCCTATAGGGCAAATATTTTTAAATTTGTTATTCATGATTATTGTGCCGTTAGTTGCGGTTAGCGTGATGTCGTCAATTGCAAAGATGACCGACTTAAAGAAACTTGGCTCTATACTGGCAACGATCATGGGCGTATCAGTGGTCATGGCAATGGTGCCCGCGATTGGCATTGTGTTGTTAGCAATAGCGTATGATCCTGCTCAAGGCGTGACGTTGGAATTAAAAGATACTGTTGAGGTTGCTGGCAGCATGGATTTTGTTAGCTTACTGACGACTAACGACTTTGTTGGCTTACTATCAAAATCCAACATTTTGGCACTCATTATCATGTCGGTGATAAGTGGGATAGCGATTGGACAGTCAGGTGAAGATGGTCGAAAGGTTTCAGCGTTACTTGATAGTCTGAACACCGTCATCATGAAGATTGTTTCAATATTAATGTTTGTCGCTCCAATCGGTTTAGGGGCATATTTTGCTGCCACTATGGCGAGCCAAGATGCAGAGCTAATGGGAACATTTGCGAGAGCTGTTGGACTATTTTTAGTGGCAACCTTAGTTTATCTCACATTAGGTTCAACCGTTTATGCTTGGCTTGGTGGTGGAGTTTCGGGCGTTAAGCGGTTTTGGCAAAACATGCTTGAACCTGCTGTAACAGCATTAGGGACAAGTTCATCCCTGGCCACTCTACCAGTCAATTTAAGAAGCGCGGGTAAAATGGGGCTAAACGAACAAATAGCCGAAATTAGTTTGCCTTTATTAGTTAATCTCAATAAAGGTGGCGCCGCGATGATTACTGCGCTTAAGATCGTATTTATTTATTCGCTATTAGGCATGGAGTTCACCAGTGATGTATTTATGCTGACCATATTGATCTCTGTTCTATCAGCATTTGTTATCGGCGGTGTGCCAGGTGGCGCTTTTCTTGGAGAGATATTTATTGTCACCACGTTAGGTTTACCATTAGAAGTGATCCCTATTCTTGTGGTTTTAGGTGCGATAACTGATGCTGCGTCAACCGTGATTAATGTGGTGCATGATCTGACTGCCACTCAAATTATTGAGCGGATTAATGGTAAATACTATCAAACAGCGGATATGCCAGAAGAGTAACTCACTGTTAGCTTATCGCAGCTGGCTATTTGCTAAAGTCATAATATCAACACCGTCGCCTTGGGCTACGGTGTTTTTGTTTAAGTCGCTATTTACCGTCAACTTTCATACTCAAATAATTTCAATAATACCTTTTAGAGTAACTATTCTGTTTTAAAAGCTAATAGTTGAACAGTCTTTGAGCGTATGTAACAATGCGCCCCTTGTTTTGTAACAATTGTTTTCAATTTGAAACAGGTAACTTAGCAAGTGTTTGTTACTCGTTTAGATAATTAAAAACGTCACGATAAAACGTATTGATACGATAACCCGAGCATGGAATCTCAATGAAATTACCGTTTCGCCATTTGTTATTTTTGGTGATGATATTAACGTCACTTATCCCTATTACTGCAATTTCATTTTGGTCCGCGAATTCAGCTCTCGAAAACGAATACAACATGGTGCATGACAAGCATTTGTTGCTTGCCCAAAACATCACTAAAGCATTGAACCGTTATGCAATGGATGCTTTGGCAATTTTCACCTCTGTCACTAACATTAGCCTGCAACAAGCTAATCAGGAACAGGGTATTGCTGAGGAGATGTTTAGTTTATTAAGCACCATTGATGTGGTATCTATTGGAGTGTTTGATCAGCACGGTCAACGCGAAACCGTGGTATATGGCTCAGAACAATCCCAACCTCACAGTTTGACCGATTCGGTTAATTCATTCGATTTATCTAATTTATCACAAGCTCATTTTACGCCTATTCATAAAGAAGGCGTTGTGCAGCCGACCTTGTATATGATCCGTCAAACTACCGATAACCGCATTTGGTTAGCCACAATGCACGCGACTTATATTAAGCAATTACAATCAGCCATTATGTTTGGTCAAAAAGGTCACGCTGCCATTGTGGATCAGCAGGGCAATGTGTTGGCTCATCCTAATGTTCAGTGGCAGGCCGAGGCTAAAAACATTAGCAAGGTGAGTATCGTGCAGCAAATGATGAATGGTGAAAGCGGAGTTAGTCAGTTTTATTCTCCAGCGGTAAAAGCTGACATGATTGCAGGTTTTGATGTTGTGCCTCTCACGGGGTGGGGGGTGATGATCCCACAACCCATAGTGGAGCTCGATCAACGTGCGTTTGTCGTGATTAAATTTACCCTATTGGTGGCATTAATTTCACTGCTTGTTTGTAGCATATTTAGTTGGTGGATTGTTGGACTGATTACTCGACCAATTGATATTTTAACAGCTAAAACTCGTGGCATTACCGATGAAGTTAGAGACATTCATCGTCACCCTCGGGGCATTCATACTGCTGAATTTGCCAAGCTATTTGATAGTTTTAGGCAAATGTCTTTAGAGATTAAAAACGGACGCGAAGAGTTAGAAGTTAGAGTGGCAGATCGCACTGCTGATTTAGCTGAAGCGCAAGCCAAAGCTTTACATCTAGCGAATCATGATACCGTTACAGGTTTAGCAAATAGAGTGGCAATTAGAGGTGAAATTGAATCGCTATTGCAGCAGAAAAAGCACTTTTCACTATTATTTATTGATTTAGACGGCTTTAAAAGTGTTAACGATAGACATGGTCATCGAGTCGGTGATGAGCTACTCAAATCATTAGCAGATAAAGCGAATAAGCATCTATTTATTCACGATATTCTTGCCAGATATGGCGGAGATGAATTTGTAGTATTACTGCCGAGTATGGATTCTACTACCGCAGCACAGTGTGCTGCTGAAAAGTTACTGCAGCTTTTCTCTGAGCCAGTGATTATTGAAGACAAAGTGATTGCGATTAGTGCTTGTATTGGTGTGGCATTATCGACCGGTTTAGATAAAGATACTGATAGTTTGATCCATCGTGCTGACACTGCGATGTACCTCGCTAAACATCAAGGCAAAAACAAAGTGATGGTGGCGAGTTAGTCAATGTAATAAGCAACTATGTACTAGAATCTATATTAAATGATATATCAGTATTATTAGGAGGTTATATGGGGAAAAACTTTGCTGTATATAAGGTTACTGATAACAATGAAATCTCAACTTCACTTTTTATGAAACCTCCCCAATATCACTCAGGTGGTTTTACCCTAATTGAGCTGGTTGTAGTGATTATTATTTTAGCGGTACTCGCTGTGATTGCTGCCCCAAAGTTTATTACCCTAAAAGAAGATGCCTATGCTAGCCAAATGCAAGGGGTGTCAGGGGCAATTAGTAGTGCCAAATATTTAATCTATTCGGCTTGTGTGTTAAGTCAAGATTGCGATGAAACAGAAGGGCCAGGTACCGGAAATACGATCGAGGTAGAAGGGCAAAACATAACTCTAGCTTATGGTTACCCGAGACATACAAATGCTGGCATTGCTCGTGCTATTAATATCGTTGATGGTGACGATTTTGAAATTACCACATATAACATTGCGGGGCGCGCTGGATTACGGATTAGACCTGCGGCAGATTATTCAGTGAATGACTGCGAAATCCGTTACTCCGAACCACAGGCAGTAGCAGAAACTCCAGTAGTCGAAAGAGACTTAGCTGGTTGTTAATGCCCCTCTTAAATTGATTGTTTTATTCACTTTCAGTCAGTAAGTTTATGTAACCAAGTTGGCTAATATTTTAGTTTAGATATGGAAGCTTCTTTAAATACTCAGGTGACCCCTGTGAAATGGAATTTTTAGTTAATGAATGGTTTAGTTTGTGCGTTAGTGTTTTTATTTACGCTGTACTTGAGCCCTCAAGTCATGGCAAATGTGTTCAACACGGTTGTGAGTATACAATGTAATCATTGTACTGCTGATTCAGATTATCAAACCGCCGCATTATCAGCCCTTAAAGATAGAGAACAAAAAGTTGTTAATGTTATTAATTTTAATCAATTCGATGTGCGTAAATTTGATGTGAAAAAGCTACAAATTGAAGTGTGCAGTGATTATGGTAAATCAGCGACAAAAGGCTATTGCAAGATGGATGATGGCTCTTCGGTAGAGCCATTGAAAATCACTAATATTGCGCGCGAGAAAGTCATTTTACTGTCTGAGCAGCTGTATCAGTTAGACTTTTTTCAACGCCAATATATACAGGCTGATCCACAAATCGCTATCACGGCTTGGGAGTTGGTTAAGCGCAGTTATGCCGCCAGCAAGGTGATGTTTAATTGGCAAGAGCAATACGAATATGAATATGCAGCATTGCTAGCTAGATGGCAACAAGGTGAATTCGCAAGTCTTCAAGCGAGTTTGCCGTTGAAAAACTTGTCACCACCTATTGTCGTTGCTTTTGCTGATGGCTCGGAAATCTACGTTGAGGTTGATTTTATTGACTCGGAAAGTCAATTACATTTTAGGTTTATGGGTCTTAAAGATGCTAACGGTAATTATCTTGATTTAGCACCAGAAAATTTATTTACTTTAGGCGATACGTTTCAGTTTGAATCGCAGAAAAATAATGATTTTATCAAGATGAAAGAGTTAGCTGAACTGAGTGGATTTATGGTTGAAACCCAAGAAACACTGACAGGGGTCAGCGCTTCTGTTGTGCCATGTTCGTCGAGTGAAAATATATGTCAGTTTGGTTATTAATCATATTTGATAAACAATATTATGCTTTCATTAGACGCTGGTTCACAGCGTTTAAAATATGAAATAAACCAGTAGTAGGAAAGATAATAATCCGCCGCAGATTACTGGATAAATAATGTAACCGTCAGTGGTTCTTTTGGCTCTTTTAGTACACAACTTACCCAATATTAAATTAAACCCGAGTAATAATGCTAAGGTTAATAACCCCTGTCTAAAGGTCATTCTGCTGATGGTTGTTGTGGTATAAATCAGTAAAAACCATTCAAGTAATATCAAATACAGAAAGATTTTTTGCAGGCCATCAGGTCCTTTTCTTTTTTCTCTGGTCCGCATAATACCTCCCTATTTTTATGTCGGAAAAACACTATAAAATACCGCGATTTTTGCTAAGGTTTTAAGTTGTTGATCTCGACTAATAGCTTGTTAATTTTTTTTTGGTAATTCGAATTCCACTTACCACCAATAAAATTTAATTTTTGATTTATTGGGTACTGACGCATAATGGTGAAGGCAAAAAAGGATTGCTGAATTTCTACCCAAACTTCTTGCTTTAACTCAAGCGTCAATGGGGTGATTAACCCAACACCACCTAAGCTCATGTCTTTGATATTGGCTATGCCTATCTCTTCCATGAGAAACCAACCTTTTTTGTGTAGCTTTACACTGATGCCGTCACATGCTTGAGATAGCTCTTCTTTGGAGTCTCTGAGGCTTAACCTGACATGGTCACGGTTATCTTCAGTGATAGGCTCGGCGGACTCTTCTCGGCGAGCTCTCTCAATGAATTCTATTGGTTTATGTTCGTCAGTCATTAGTTTGGGTACCGCATTCTTGGCATATTATCTTCTGCAGCTTGAATGGCCTCGTCGACTTTGCCACTGATATTACGGTTAGCTTTTGTGTGTCTGCTTTGTAATCCAGTCATCATTCTGAGGTTTTCTTCCGCTTCTTGGGTTAATACCAATAACTCAATTCTGCGGTTTGCTGCCGCAGCGGGATCATCCAATACATAAGGTGATTGATCCGCCATTCCAGTCACCTGAACCACTTGCTTATAGTCAACGCCACCCGCTTCGAGTATGCGCCTTGCAAGTAAAGCTCGCTGGCTGGAAAGCTCCCAATTGGTAAACGTGCTACCTGCAAATGGCAGTGAATCTGTATGGCCTGAAATGCTTAATCCATTGTTGATTTGTCCGAGTAACTCACCAAGCGCTAAGAGTAAATCTTCAAAATAATGCTGGATTTCAGCACTTCCACGGGTAAACATAAACTGCTCGACATTATCGTGTACTAGGATTCGAATGCCTTGGGGCACGATTTGTAAGTCCACATTAGCGTTCATATTGACGCTAGAGATTATGTAATCTAGTTCACGGGCTAAAATCTCAAGTTGCGCTTGGGTTTCAAACTCGCCGGGTAATATCGAATTGAGCTCTACACCATCACCAGAAGGAGATGATTGCTCACCTAGTGCGTGACGCTTGCTAATCGCTGTTTCGCTTTTTCCTTGGCCGGGTGTGGGTACGATTGATGTTTCAATGCTCATACCGCCGCTCAAATCAATAATTGAAGATGAGTTACTCAAGTCGAATGGATTAATTGGCCCTGAAGAGTACATGTCACCCTTAAGATATTGAACAATCAAGGTTCGCTCACGTTGATCAGCCACTTGCATGATCCACAGCACCATAAACAAGGCCATCATCGCTAAGGTAAAGTCTGCAAATGCGACTTTCCAAGCTCCACCATGGGTAGCTGACTTCTTTTTACGCTTTTTCCGGCTGATAATGACCGGTTCTGGTTGAATCGCCATTAGCCACGTTGCTCCTCAATCCAGCGCTCCAGTTCAATGAATGAAGGGCGATTTTCAGATTGAATCTGCTTACGTCCAGCATCCAACGCCAGCATCGGTGGTTTACCTTTAGCAAACGCACACAGTGCTGCAGCGACACAACGTAGTTGCGCGGTATTGCGTTCAACTAAATGTTCGAGCGACTTTGAAAGCGGGTCAAAGAAACAGTAACAAGCAAAAATACCGATAAAAGTACCGACTAATGCTGCTGCGACCTTAACGCCAATCATGGTAATTGGTCCGTCGATATTAGACATGGTGATGATGATACCCATCACTGCAGCTAAAATACCAAAACCAGGCATGGCTTCAGCTATTTTGGATAATGCGTGAGAAGGGCGCATGCTATCGTCTTCGATTCGCTCAATCTCTTCAGCGAGCATGTGCTCTAAGTCATGAGGAGATAACTTGCCAATTGATTGTAAACGAAGATTGTCGATAAGAAATTGCAGCACATGAGGGTGCTCAAGTACTGCTGGATACATTAAAAACAGAGAACTCTCGTTTGGTTTATCGATGTGCTCATCAAGGACTTTAAGACCTTGAGATTGGATTTGGCTCATTAACATTCCCATTAAGCCAAACAATTGCGGGTAAAGTTCAGGGTCTTCCTTTTCACGTGTAAAAACGGTTTTAACTTGCTCAACCATTTCGTCGAGTACTGCTCGTGGCGAAGCGATGATTAATGCACCCAGACCCGCACCAAAAATAATCAGGATTTCTGCAGGCTGCCATAATGAGGTTAGGCTACCTCCAGCCCAAACATATCCACCAAATACTGAAAAAATAATGATCGATATCCCAATTAGCTTGCTCATATTTCCTGCCTGGTATTATCGCTCCCACTGTTGATATATTTGCTGAAGATTCACAATAGCCTGTTTGTGTAGTTGGCATATTCGAGTTTCAGTTAATCCAAGAGTCGCAGCAATTTCTTTTAAATTAAGTTCATGTTGATAGTAAAGCGACAGGATTACTTGCTCTCTTTTGTTTAATTTCGAAATTGCTTTAAATAATGTGTCTTTATTGGTTATTTGCTCAATAAAGCAACTTTTATCTTTAAAGTTGACCCCATCAGTTAATAGTTCATCAAGGCTTTTCATTGACTCAGATTGAGTGGCAAAGAGACGATCACGATATTGTGTCTTGTTGAGCCCTAAGTTTTCAGCGACTTCCATATCAGTAGGTTCGCGGCCAAGCTCTCGGATCAGTTTTCTTACGGTGTCATTGAGTTCGTGTGCTTGTTGTCTAACAGGACGGGGACGCCAGTCCTGACGGCGTAATTCATCTAAAATTGCGCCGCGGATCCGTTGCCCTGCAAATGAAATAAAGCCATTGTCGTACTCACCAGGATAACGCCTAGCAGACTCTAGCAAGGCCATCATGCCAATTTGTTCCATGTCCTCGATGGCCAATGCAGCGCCGCAATGCGTCCTTAAGTTCGAAACTGACTTTTTAACTAAAGGTAAGTACTGTTTCATGACTTGGGCTTCAGATAACCGATGAACATTCTTTTCATCGAATGCCTCTTGGTACGCTAATTGACCGGTTTGCATATGACAGTCTCTCTTTATTGGACAACCATTCTGGTAAACAGAACGTCGTCTAATTCAATAGTAAAATTGTTTTCATTCAGTACTGTAGCGAGTAAAACCTGAGCTTCTTTTTGTAATAATTGAAGGTGGTTATTGGTATGAAGTTGCTCGTAATCTTTATCTGCAAACATCACCATTAATGCATTTTTGATTAAAGGATCGGCTTCACGGATGGTTCTATCAGCGTTTTCAGAGCGACTTTTCAATGCCATTTCTAATAACAGATAATGGTTGGTATCTTTGCCAGGGACAGAAAAGATAAACTTCTCTAACGGATAGAATTTAGCGACTTTAGGCGCGGGTTCAAAAGCCGTAAACGGCGCACCGATGATTTCTGGCGACTTCCATCCTACATAAAACATACCTGCCGACCATGTAAGAAAAACCAGGGTTAACATACTTAATCTACCGACTTTTTTATTACCAATAGCCATTGTTATTTTCCTTTTTAGGCGAGTAAATCAACCTGATCTTGTTGTTTTAATTCAGTGGCTTGGTGTTGCTCACTTGCTTGAAATTCAATATTGCTGCTTTGGGCGCTGCTAACTTGTTGCCTTTGTGGCTGTTGCTCTGACTGAGATTGCCCCATATCGATATCGATTTGGCCTCCGTGATCCATGGCTAACTCCATACGTAAACGGTCTAGACCCATGAGTAACGCATCGCGAACCGCTGAGTTTGCTGCGTGCATTTGAATGTGCAGTCTGTCGCCATCTAAACGGATGTTAAGTTCAACTTTGCCAAGCTCTGGCGGATCGAGTCTGAGTTCTGCTGATTTGATTTGCTGATCGATCTGAAATCTAAGTTGATCTCGCAGTGGTGACATCATTTCATTGGTTTGTTGCAGCATTGGCGCTGATTGCGTCACAGAAACGGGGCCCCATTGAGTTACTGCTTGGCTTTTTGTATTCGCTTGTGTGAGTTGGTTAATGACTTGATTAATATTGTCTAACTCAGTGCTGGCAGCATCGGCGATCACAGGTTGAAAGCCGGCTTGCGCATTAAGTACTGACTGTATTTGGGTTTGCGCTGTTTGCATATCGACAGCAGGTAAACTGCTTGGCATAGCTGGAGCAGATAAGGAACCTTGAGGCTGCACCGTTGGTGATTGCGGGTTAAATCGACTGTGCAAAGCTGCATTGTTTTGCTGGCTATTAACACTGCTTGCTTGTTGCGTTAAATTGGCAAGCATTGCCATTAGCTCTGAGCTTAAAGGCTTTGCATCAGCCGCAATCAGGTTCGATAGTCGCAATTCACCCACAGGCAACTGAGCCTGAGTTATTGAAGACTGCGATATACCTGTTTCAGGCTTCGATAACAGGTTTGAATACTCAGAGAGTGCATTAAACAGCTGAGGATGTTGCTTTAGTTCAGCTAAGATATGCTCTGGCATTGCAGCAGTCTGAGATGATGCCGTTTTGGTTAAATTTGTTGGCGTGGTTTGGGACTCAGGCATCACAAACCCTATAACACCCTGTTCCCCATTTTCAGCATCTAATGATCGAAATGGCTGTTGGGAAGAAGTCCCAACACTTGTGAGGCTTAACGTATTAGTTATCATATAGTTCACCACAAAGACTGGTTAGCTTATAAGCTGAAATACCGTCTTTTGTTGCTTGAAACTGTTTCATTTCTTTATTGAGCGATTCTTTTTCAGCAGTCGCCATGGCAATGACTTGTTGATGGGTTTGAGCTAACGATTGACGTGCAAGCAATTGCTGTTTCGTTTTAGGCTTTCCTTGAACGGTAAGCGCCATCATCATTAGCTCATTCACTTTTTCAACTTTGTTCCAGTCTTTTGCTTTTGCATATTTAACCAAGGCAAGTTCAAATTGTTGCCATTGATTAATTGAGGTTGGCCCAGCCGGATCTGACATCTGTAATGACCTTAATGACGGGAGTTAGCTCGGTGATGCTATTTTCAACGCTAGCAGTCACCAATTGACGACTGCAATAGTCGTATAAACGGTTTAGAGTGGTAGCGACTTCGCCACCATTCTCTAGATCCAACATAGAATCTAAGCCATGAACAATGTTGAGGCATTTGTTGACGCTTTTACCTTTATCTTCAAAGTTTTTTCGCTCCATGTGGCCGCTGGTACGCTCTATTTCTTCCAACAAACCATCCAGCAACATACGCACCATTTCATGGGGATTAGCCGAGGCGACTCTGGCATCTAATGTGGTTTGCTTATAAGCATTAAAAGGGTCGTATTCGTTCAACATTGTTCATTTCTTCCTAATTAAAATAGGCCACTAGCAGTATTTAGCTTGTTAATGGTGTTTTCCATTGCGGTAAATTGAGTGAGTAAAATCTGGTAGCGTTGGCTCATAAGATTGTCATGACGAGACATGTTGTCTTCAATTTGCTCCACCTGAGAGTCGAGGTTCTTTTGCTTTAAATCGATATAGCCGTTGTTTTTAGTAAACGGGTCTATAATCGAATCAATACGGCCAATATATCCACCGTCAGCGGTGAACATTTCTTTGATAGCATCTGAGTCGCTGCTTATGGCTTGAGAGAGCTTGTCTTCATCAACAGATAATTTGCCATCACGGCCCATTTCGATACCGATATCTGATAAGCGCATGCCATTGGGTGCTTCATCAAAAATGGCATTACGGATACTGTTTTGCAGCATACGCAGACTTGAATCACCTTTGAGAATACCGATCTGATCTTCAGTGACAGATGAGTTTTCATCATCATCGTCATCATCGTCATCATCTTTATCTTTGTCGTCATTAATATCATCTAAAACCGAGCTGCCCATTGAGCGAGTAAGTTGGTTTAGCTGAGTCATTAATTCATTAAAAGAATCAACAAAATCATTAACAGCTTTTTCAGTACCTTCGGTGTCGTTAGCGATAGTAATAGTGGCGCTTTCACCGACGCTATGGGCCTTTTTTAATTCGATATTTACGCCATCAATGACGTTATCGAGATAGTTGCTACTGCTGACAATGTCGATCCCGTTCAGGGTAAATTCTGCATCTTGGGCTTTGATTCTTTCTTGAGTTCCCCAGTCTGCGTTATTCATTTCCATGGTGATAGTGCTATCTGCGCCAGTTTCTTCAGAGGTGAGCATTAACTCAACTTGGCCGCCAGTTCGTACTAGTGAAGCTTGAACGCCTGGATTATCTGGGTGTTTATTGATTGCATCTCTTAAATCGGCCACTGTGCGAGTGCCAGAGGCATTAAGCTCTGCCATATCGATTTCGATGGTATTACCACCGACATCGATGCTGACCACACCTGTGGTAGGCAAAATTTCATCTTCGCTAGCAAAGGATTTAGTGATTTGGTGAGCTTGTGCTAGTTGCTTTACATACAAATCGTACACACCAGCTGGCGCATCACTGTCTACTGTGATGGTGGCACTGTCATCGCTTATTTCAGAGTTTTTACCTTCAAAAGCATCACCGTTTAAGTTGTCCAGATTACTGGTCATCTTATTTAAGGTTTTTTCGAGAATTTTATAAGCATCAATTTGTGCTTTGCTGTTGGTTAAATTAGTTTTAAACAAGGCATCTTTACTCATTCGCTCTGCGGCAACTAATTGCTCGGCAAACGAGGCGGCACTCATACCTGAAATCATGGCAACTCCTATTGGCTAACGGACCTAAATGGCAATCTTTATGCCAATGGTTAAGTTATTGTTTAATAGCTATTTGTTGTTTTTTCGATAGTAATGTCGGTTAGACAACTTCCGTTTTGTTGAACACAATGGAAGCTGAGCTTCCGTTTGATCACCGAGTGTCGAAAAAGAATATATAACAGTGAATAAAGGCGACCGGGATTGCGGGAGGCTAAAGTTTTGCTGATTTTTTTATTAGTAAAATTAGCATGTTGCAATTATTTTGCTAATTCTGTTTCAAAAATAGGGGGTATTTCTTGAGCTAAAATAAAAAAGGGCCAAGAGGCCCTTTTTAGAGAGATTAAAACGCAATATTAGCGTAATAAGTTCATTACTAGACCAGTGTTTTGGTTAGCGTTAGAAAGTACAGTCGTACCTGCTTGAACTAATAATTGGTTTTTAGTCATGTTAGCTGATTCAACGGCGAAATCGGCATCCATGATACGGCCAGCAGCCGCTTTAGTGTTTTCAGTCACGTTAGTTAGGTTTGATGCTGTGTGACCTAAACGGTTGATGTTAGCACCTAGCTCTGAACGCTCAACAGCGATAGCATCGATGAAATCATCAACGTTACCGATAGCTGCGTTAGCACCATCATTAGCTGCATCAGTTAAGTCATCGTCAAGACCAGCTAAAGCTGAAGCAGTAAGTTCAACGGTTAATACTTCGTTTGAACCTGCACCGATTTGGAAGTCGATATCTTCAAGTGCAACAAATAGGTTGTTACCTGAGTACTCAGTGTCACCAATAATACGGTCAACTTCTTCAGACAAAGCAAGGAATTCAGCGCTTAGTGCATCTAAATCTTCAGCTGAGTTCACGCCGTTAGCTGCTTGTGTAGCAAGCTCTTTTTGACGCATAGCAATAGTAGAAAGCTCTTCTAGTGCGCCATCTGCAGTTTGTAGCATAGACGTTGCATCATTAACGTTACGGCTAGCTTGTTCCATGCCTGTTACGTTTGCGCTTAAACGTGTCGCAATTTGTAGACCCGCAGCATCGTCAGCTGAGCTGTTGATGCGAAGACCCGTAGATAAACGCTCCATAGCGTTAGTCATTAGATCGTTACTTTTGGTCACTGAGCTTTGAGCGATCATTGAAGCAGTATTAGTATGAACAGATAACATAATGTCTTCCTATAAGATTAAAGTTATTGGTGTTACCACTAATTAAAACGACACTGGAAAACGAAACTGAATCAGAGTGAGAAAATAAATATTAAAATCTTATAATTTGGGGAAAATATATGCTGATTAAAGAGGGAGGGCTAAATAGAGAAAGCCCACATTTTCGTAGGCTTGGGTCACATTTTATCGTCAACACATCTTTTGTTGAGGTGTCATTATTTAACTGTATTTTAATTATACTTTTAACGATATCTTTAACGATATCTTTAACGATATTGTTAACCGTTAATCATTATTATGGCTTACTTTTCAATAACGATGATACATGATCGCGGTTGACGTTTGCTTGCGCCATTAACGAGGTCACTTGAGATGAAAAGGGCGTTGGTTGCATTAACTCTTTTAACTTAGCCATGTTCGTATCAAGGTTGCCATGAAGCTGTTCTTGATGGTTTGCGCGCTTTAATTGTTGCTGCACTTTTTGCTTACTGGTGCGTAGCTCTACCAGTTGCTGATTAACTTTTTGTTGGCTCTTAATCACTTTGACTTGGGTTTGTTTTACATCTTCAGCGTTGTCAAAGCACCATTCTTTGGGATCTTGCCATGATAAAATCTCCACGACTTTCACGGTACGTGCTTCACCTGCAGGTAAGCGCTGACCTTGACCTGACATTAATAAACCCGTTTGGATTTGTAACCATTCAGCATGATCTGAACTAAGCATTGCGGCATTACGTGCAGGCGCCTGTACTGCTATCCCTATGTCTTTAAACGCACTAGTCAGTTGTTTAGCCAAGAATTGACTATTTTGGTGCGCAGGTAAAAAAGCACGAGCATTATTTTCGCCATACTGAATCGTGATTCGCTCATCCCGAGATTTAACACCCACTAGATCAACTGATTTTAATTGAAAAAAATGTTTAGCCGCTGGGCGCTCAGCATTAATCAGATTAAGCTGATGATCCACCAAAGGTTGTTGCTGGTAGCTGATGTCTAATGCCACAAGTTGCTGCTGAATTTGCTTGGCAGTATCTGTTTGTTGCTCGGTTAAACCAGATTGTGGGCTAGCATTGTTTAGTGGAACTTGAAGCTTTTTTAACAGCTGCGATACCCGTAATAAGCCTTGTTCAGCCACTTGGTTTGCTGAGATAGCATGTTGACCTTGGGTCACTTTTGCCCACTTTTGATAACTGGCAAGTCGATGAGTCGGAATGGATGGCACTGCTTTCGTCGCTGCGGATTTTGTGTCGTGCACAGCAGTAGGTGCAGGCGCAACTGTTTGGTTGCGCTGCAATACATTTAAACTTTCCGATATACCTTTAAGCATGAGTTTTACTGACTAACTTACATGTGATTGAACAATGATAACTGACTCACTTGTACAAAAGATTGTTGCGTCACCTGTAATGTGGTCAACTTCAAATTAAACTCAGCGGTGGCTTGAGCGTAATCTAACCCTTCGGTTTCACCGATAACTTCTTCACTGAATAGAATGCGTTCTGTATGAGTGGTTTGCATTAAGCTTAATGCGTTTTGCTTACCACCAATATCTGTAATTGCACCACTGATAGAAGCCAGAGAATCATCAAGTGCATCAATCATATCGCTGGCAGCTTGTGCAAAAGCGTCGTCACCTGGCGATAAATCAGGGTCATTCAATACATCAATAAACTGCTTGGTTTGGTTGAGGATGTCGGTGCCGCCGCCAGAGAATAAAAACTCTTGCGCAGTCACGTTACCAGTCATCCAAGCTGAACCTGAGATTTGTACTTCGCGGTGGCCATCATCGCCTTGGTAGAAATAATTGCCATCGGCATCAATACCAATTGGCGGTGTGCCTGTTTCATTACCTGAAAAAAGGTAATTACCGCCATCATCTTTGGCGTTAACTACATCTACGAACGATTCTAATAATTCACTGAGTTCAGCTGCATATGCGGCTCTGTCTTCAGGAGAGAGTGCACCGTTGTTAGCACCAATGGTAATTTCACGCATCCGAGCTTGCAGGTTGGTCATGCTCGAAAGGTAAGTTTCTGAGCGATCTAAGCTAGTGCTTAATGATTCTGTATTTTTTAAATATTGAGAAGTCGAGGCTAAATCTCGTTGAGTGGTAATGACTTTAGCCATGCCAATCGGGTCATCTGAGGGACGTAAAATAGACTTACCAGTTGCCATTTGTTGGTTAACCTTAGCAACATCACTGGTTAAGTGTTGCATGCTCAGTAGGTTTTGGCTGTACATATTCATCGTGCTAACGCGCATTACAGAATTCCTTCAATTAGACTGACAGTAAAAGGGTTTGGAACAATTGGTCAGCGGTTGAGATGACCTTGGCATTGGCTTGATATGATTGTTGATAAATAATCAAGTTAACGCCTTCTTCATCCATGCTGACGCCACTGGTGCTAGCCCATTGTGATTGAGCTTCCATTTGCAATTTAACGGCAGTGTCTTGCGCCATTTGTGCTTGACGAGAAGCTGAGCCTAATTGTCCCACTTTACTGGCAAATACGTCGCCCATGGTGGTGGTGACACCCATAGAATCAAACGTAAACTCGGTATTAGCGAGCTCAACTAAATCTTTTAAGTTTTCGTTGTCACCCGGAGTACCATCCTTACCAAATGCGAGCATTTCTGCAGTAAAACCATCGCTGATTTTGATGGTGCCAGCAGGGTTGCTTGGATCGTAGCTGAATAAATCAATGGTCGGTGAGTCGCCGTTGAGGTCGGTACCTTCGCGTAATACGGCGTTAAACTCATCAGCAACGGTTTGAGCTAATTCATTGATGAATTCCATCGACTCAGCAAGGCTAGTGTCGCGGTAATCTAACAAGGCGCCGAAGCTGCCGCCTGCCGATGCATCAATCGGAAAAGTAGAGTTACCAAACTGAAGACTAACTTGCGATAACTGTGGGTTATTCGGGTCTGGCTGAGTTGAAAGCGTCGACGATTTAGTGCCTGACACTAAAGGTTGTCCTTGGCTTAACGAGATGTTCTTCATCCCTTGAGAGTCTTCAACCACCCGAATATCAACGATAACAGCTAAGTCATCAATGGCGGCGTCACGGGCGTCCAGTAACGCCATCGGAGGATTGCTACCACTAGACTGAATTTCTGCATTAAAGCTAGCGATAGTTTCCAGTAAAGCGTTAACTTCTTTAGCAGATGCACCTAATTGACCGTCAATTTGTTTTAACTGTGAATCGATACCATCGTTAATAGAGTTAAAGCGCTGGGTCAGTGCACGAGATTCATTGAGAACACTCTGGCGGTGAGCAATCTCATTGGGTTGCTCCATGGCTGAATTCAATGACGCAAACAGTAAATCAAGACCTGCAGCAATGCTGTTACCTTCAGAACCAAAAATCTGTTCAGCTTGGGTGTAATAACTGGCTTGAACACTGGTAAAACCTACGTCACTGGTGGTTTTCCAAAGCTGCGCTACTTCATATTGATCTGATATCCGGCGCACGCCATCAACCATTACACCCATGCCACCGCCATAGGTATTACTGCCTACAGAACTCATTAATACGGACTGGCGTGAGTAACCCGGCACCATTGCATTGGCAATGTTATTTGATGTGGCATTGAGCGCCGCCATACTGGCATTAATGCCCGACATACCAATATTAAGCATGCTCATATCTAATCCTTATTTCACAACGGCAAATCACTGCTGTGGTTATTTATACGGGGTGGCCATTAGTGGAATATTGAGCGCTGGCTGCATAGCGGTGGTATTAACCGGCAACACTGGTTGTTGCTCTGTGCTTGCAGACGTTGTGGCTAACGTATTCTTAACTTGTGTGGCGTGTTCGGTTTGGTTATTAGAAGCGACACTATCAGGCGGTGACTTAAGCGCTGCCGACAATTGTTTTGTCATGACGCTAGCAAGACCAGTACTTTGTAACTGACTTAAACGCCCTGCGAGTTCAGCGTCATGCCAGTCACGGTACATGCCATCGTTTTGCGATGATAGCGGGCTGTCTTTATCGGCCATCACATCAGAAGCAGAACGCATTTGTTTAAGCACGGTTTGTAAAAACTGAGCTTCAAATTGTTGGCTCACCAATTCTAATGCGCCATGCTCGCCATTGGCCTCGATTAAGTCTTTGGCATTGAGGTTATTTAAATAACCGTGGTTGTTATCTAATTTCATTAAATCACCACTAATTCAGCTTCTAGGGCGCCAGCTTCGTCAAGCGCCTGCAAAATGGCCATTAAGTCCATTGGCGAAGCGCCGAGACTATTCACAGCACGCACCACATCATTTAATGCGATGCCCTCTGGCCAAACAAACATATGGCCGTCACCAGTATCGATATCTATTTCGCTGTCACTGCCCACGACAGTTTGCCCCTGACCTTGCCCGATAAAAGGGGCATTAGGTTGACTGACAAATTCTTGTTCAACAATCGACACCACTAAATTGCCATGGCTCACCGCGGCTTTACGGACTACCACATTACCGCCCATAACCACGGTGCCTGTTCGGCTGTTAAAGACTACGCGGGGGGACTTTCGACCTTGGGCTATCTGCAGTTCTTCTAAAATTGACATAAAGGTGACGCGCTCGCGATTTGACTGTGGAGCACGTACCAATACTTTTGCACTGCTGTCAGCTTCAGCGACATCAGGGCCAAATAAATCATTCACGGCGCGCTCAATATTGCGCGCGGTTTTAAAGCTTGGGTCGCGTAGGTTTAACACAATATGTTCGCTTTCGTTGAAGTTACTGTGTATTTCCGCTTCCAGTAAACCACCGTTGGGAATTCTGCCGACAGTGGGAACATTAATGGTCAGTGATGTGCCATTTCGGCCTTGAGCTGAAACACCGCCAACCACTAAGTTACCCTGAGCCACAGCGTAAACCTCGCCATCCACTGCGCGAAGTGGGGTCATTAACAATGTACCGCCACGTAGGCTTTTGGCATCACCTAGCGATGACACCGTGACATCAATCGTTTGTCCTGGGCTTGCTAGTGGGGGAATGTTGGCATGGACTGCAACAGCGGCTACGTTCTTAAGTTTTGGGTCGGTTCTGTCATCAATTTGAACGCCGAATTGCTTCAACATATTCACAATTGATTGGCTGGTGAAACGCACTTGGGTTCTATCCCCTGTGCCATCTAAACCCACAACCAAACCGTAGCCCACTAGTTGGTTATCACGGATACCTTGTACATCAACAATATCCATTAAATAACGGTTTTGAACTGCCTGTTCACCTTGTGGTGCAGCGGCGATTTGAAATGACATGAGAGTCATTATTACGCTCGCAAAAAACGCGATAGCTTGTTTCATTTCACGCTCCATGCCAGTGCTAAAACAGGGGCACTAACAACATTAAATATAAAGACGTTCATTGGTAATTTTACGTTCATTACAGTGGAAACCACGGGCTATTAAAGTAACGTGATGCCCAGCCCATTTGATTGCTATCTGAAATTGCGCCTTGGCCACCGTAGATGATCCGTGCATCAGCAATTCTCTGGGATGAAATCGTATTATCGTTGCCAATATCATCGGTGCGGATAAGGCCCAATAAGCGTAGGTATTCGTCACCTTGGTTTAGTCTTAGCCATTTTTCACCGCGAATTAGCAGGGCGCCGTTAGGCAAAACTTTGGCTACCGTGACAGTAATTGAACCTGTTAACTGATTTTGCTGGGTGCTGGAGCCTGTGCCATTAAATGAGCGACCCGTATCAGCGCCGCCACTTCCGCCAAAGCTACTGTTTCCTGATGACCCTTGTGCACCTATCGACATCGAGCTTTCTTTGTTGGTTTTGGTATCTGCTTTTTTACTTGAATAAGTTTTTTCATCCAGTGACACAGTTAAAATGTCGCCTTCACGAAATGCACGTTTATCCTTGAATAAAGTCAACATATATCCCTGACGATATAAGCTGCCGTTACTGGCTTCAGGTAAGCTGTAGTCAATTTCAGGAGGTGCCCATTCAGGCTTTCCTGGAGCAGTATCTGGCTCAGGAAGGTGTGATGCACAACCTGCAAGTAGCAGTGCAATCGCAATCCAACTATGTCGTATCAAGCTCTTTGTTCTGTGCATCATAACGGTCAGTGTTAGCCTATTAATCAGAGCTAGCGATGTACATTTCGCTAGCGTAAACATTGCAATCCCTTGTTAAAGCTTTAAGCCAGTGATCCTTTGTTAAAGCTTTAAATCAGTGCTACAGCGCTTGGTTTAAGAACTTCAGCATGTCATCTGACGAAGACACCACTTTGGCATTCATTTCATAGGCGCGTTGGGTAGAAATCATTTCAACCATTTCTTCAACCACGTTAACGTTGGCGCCTTCAAGAGAGCCTTGGCGAATTTGACCAATGGCTTGATCGCCTGCTATTCCTTCAATGGCAGCGCCAGATGCACCAGTTTCACGGTATAAGTTGTCGCCGCGAGCTTCGAGGCCTGCTGGATTTGTGAAGTTAACTAAGGTAATTTGCCCTAATTCTTGTGCTTCAGCTTGGCCTGCCATTTGTGCAGACACTTGGCCGTCAGAGGCGATAGTGACTGTTAATGCATCTTCAGGGATTTCGATGTTTGGCACTAATGGTAAACCTTGTGATGTCACCATTAAGCCATCGCTGCTGCGAAAAAATTGGCCGTCACGGGTAAAACCTAAGTCGCCGTTTGCTTCTTCAATTTGGAAAAACCCTTGGCCTTGAATAGCCATATCGAGTTGCTGACCTGTGGTGAGAATATCACCTGTAGTAAAGACTTTTTGAGTTCCTGCAACACGGGTACCTGTACCTAACTGAAGGCCAGACGGTAATTCGTTTTGCTCATCAACTTGGCCACCAGGCTGGCGCTGTACTTGATAGAACAAGTCGTTAAATGCCACACGGTCACGTTTAAAGCCGGTGGTGTTCACGTTTGCCAAGTTGTTGGCAATGGTGGTCATTTTGGTATCTTGTGCGCTTAAACCTGTTTTACTTACCCATAATGCAGACTGCATAATGTTATTCCTTCAAATTCTTTTTGTCGTTTGCGCTGCCAATATTTTATAATTGACCAGCGCAAGTTTCTGAATGCTTTGTTAAATCAGCTGTTTTGATGAATCGCTAGCTTAGGCATCTCGAAGTAAGCGGTTGCCTGCCTCTGATAGCTTTTCTGCGCTTTGCATTAGCTTCACTTGCACTTCAAATTGACGGCTTAAGTCCATCGAGGCAATTAACTCACTGACCGCTTGGACGTTGCTAGACTCAAGGAAGCCACTGCGAACAAGCACGTCTTCATCTGCTTCTAAAGGCTGGCCATCATTGCTATAAAACAAGCCATCTCGCCCTTTGGTCATTTGCTGTAATTCAGGATTAACCAACTTAAGTTGACCAATTTCTTCTGTGATATTGCCCATATCAGCGACAATGCTAATTCGGCCATCATCACCGATAAATAATTCACGGTATTCAGGGACCACAATTGGTCCTTCGATACCTGCAACAGGGCGACCATCAATGGTAAGTTGCCCTTGTGCATCAGGAACCACAACGCCAGAACGTGTATATGCTTCACCGTCAGCCGTCATCACACTGAATAACCCTTGGTCGCTAATGGCAAGATCTAAGGTGCGGCCAGTAGGATTTAACGTGCCTGCTTGCTGGCTAAAACCACTGCTCTCGGTTTGCGCTAAGACACGAGTGTGTAAGCTGTTACCTGTTGGCGTAATCGTTTTGGCATTAACGCGTTCAAGATCAGCTTTAAACCCTGTGGTATCGGCATTGGCCAAGTTGTTAGCTCTGATAGCTTGCGCTTCCATGACTCGGGTTGCGCCGCTGGCTGCGGTGTATAGCATCTTATCCATGGTTTACCCTTAAATAACGTTCAGTAATGCTTGCTGCATTGTTGAGTTAGCATCCAATACTTTTGCATTTGACTGGTAGTTACGCTGCGCAGTCATCAAGTTAACCATTTCTGCGGTGTTATCGACGTTTGAGCTTTCAAGGTAACCCGCATTAACTGACCCTAAAGTGCCAGTTGTAGGGGTGCCAATCATTGGCTGGCCGGCTGAGTTGGTGGCAACCCAAGCATTTTGACCCACAGGACTTAAGCCATTTGGATTGTTAAAGTCAGCGAGTACCACTTGGCCTTGTAACTGCTCTTCACCATTGGTGTATGTGCCGTATAAGTTGCCGCCATCATCTAAACGAATGCCGTTAAGTTCACCAGAGGTGTAACCGTTTTGGCTTAGGCTTGAATTGTTGTAGTCAGAGGCATACTGAGTGCTTTTATCAAAGCTTAATGAAAGCACCATCGCTGCAGCGCCACCTGTGATATCTCTTGGGATATCCAATTCAAAATCGGCACCCGCAGTCAGTAAGCCGTTTTCATCGAATGACATTTGGTGACCGCCAGCTGGGGTAATATCGTCGTCACCCATTACGTAATGTACCGACCATTCGTTATCTGCTGTTTTAACAAAGTATTGTGTTAGGGCATGCTCATTACCCTGTGAGTCATAGGTCGTCACAGTGCTTGAAGAGTGATAAGTCGACGCATCGTCTTTATCAAAAGGCGTGTCAGTTTGGTCGATAGCATCGACACGAGAGTCAAGGTTTGACACTAAACCTATGGTACTGGTGGCTGAAGCAGGAAGGGAGCCTGCCTGTACTTGAAGGTCTGTTACGTTACCATTTTGCAATTGTCCACCAGGACCGACACTGTAACCTTGTAAACGGTTGCCCGCAGGATCTGTCACATAACCGTTAGCATCTTGGTTAAACATACCTGCACGTGAGTACATAGTGCTGCCGTCTTGACCGCTTAATACGAAGAAACCGTCGCCTTGGATACCCATATCAAGTTGGCGACCTGTGTAAGCTAAGCTACCCGCCATCGAGAAGTTTTGGCTGGTTGACATAGTATTAACACCGCCTGGTTGGCCACCATTGTAAACTGCGGCAAATTCACTACGACCGCTGCGGAAGCCAACAGTTGAGCCGTTAGCAATGTTATTACTGATCGTGTTTAGGTCTTGTGTTGTTGCTTGTAAACCACTTAATGCGATATTGAACGACATGGTGTAATCCTTTTAATTCCAGTTATGAGACTTCAGAGATTTCGAGTACTGAAACCGTTCCGAGTCCGTTACCTAATTCGGCCATCATCACGCCAGAAGCGCTGACAAAATGTACTTTTTCAATGGTTGCTGCGATGAATGTATCGGCGGTTTCTGTGACGTCATCTGCCGTCATGTTTGCTTCGATACTGTATTCACCTGGCGGCAAATCGAGGGCTTCTGGGTCAATGGTAAAAGCCACATCGCCAGGTTCTTGTGAGCCAAGCTCTAAGGTATGCACTACATCGCCATGTTCATCTAAAATATCAATGCTGAGTTCTTCGACTGCATTGCCTAAGTAAACTTTACCTTCAACTGGGTCGGTATCTAACTCAAGCTCAGAAGCAGGAACCATGGCCGTTTTACCCACAAGTTGCGCCGACTGAACAATGGCTAAGTTTTCCATCATCACCATGCTGGTCGCTTGGTTAGCGCGCATATGTTCAAGACTTTCTACTTGTGAAAACTGTGCTAATTGAGTGACATATTCAGTGCCATCAATAGGGTTAGTTGGATCTTGATTCTGAATTTGAGCAATCATCAGTGTTAAGAATTCATTGCGAATAGATGAGGCATCATTACCCGGTGAATTCATCACTTCGGTGGCAGTCGCTGCAGGATCACTACTCGTGGTACTTGGGGTCACATTCATTATTTATTTCCTAGCTGTAATAGCCCTTGTTGCATTGAGCGAGCACGGTTCATTACTTCAACATTGGTTTCAAATGAACGACTCGCTGCCATCATGTCAGCCATTTCTTCAACGGTATTAACGTTGGAGTAGGCCACATAACCTTGTTCATCAGAAAAGGGATGGTCAGGCTCATAACGCATATCAAGTGGCGCATCAGTTTCGACAACTGCAGCTACTTCAACATGGGCTCCAGCGGCTTTACCTTCGTTGGTTTGGTTGTAAATTGTCGAGAAAATCGGTTTTAATGCGCGATAAGCATCGTCAGGGTTTTCTGCCGCAGCGCCTGCATTAGCAAGGTTACTTGCAACGGTATTTAAACGAATTGTCTGTGCATGCATGCCCGCGCCAGCAATGTTATAAATTTCACCAAATGACATATCAGTTCCTATTGTCCTTTATGTATAGCCCTTAGATTTATTGGCCTTCGATGGCTGAGCGTAAGCCGGAAATCTTCATGTTTAAAAATGTCAGGCTGGTTTGATAGTCCATGGCATTTTGCGAGTATCTAGCTTGCTCTTTACCAAGCTCAACTGTGTTTTGATCTGCTGAGGTTTGATAAGGCACACGATATGCAGTTTGATAATCTCGACCTACTTCCATACCAGCATTGATTTGAGTCATAACCGCTTTAAAATCCAAATCTTGCGCTTTATAACCGGGAGTTTCGGCATTGGCTAAATTACCTGCGAGCATCTTGCTACGCTCGACTCGAAAATCTAACGTTTGCGCGTGAATGCCTAAGGCGGTGTCGAGGTTGATAGCCATTAAAACTCCTAGTATGGTATGAACAATTTCAATATATGCCACGTCTATCCAATTAGTGTGCCAAAAGTTTAAAGCGAGTTTTATCAATGGTTTGTGGCTATTTAAAAGATAAGATCGGAACTGCTGTTTCCTATGTGGTACTCATGTGTTCCTGTTTGTTTCCGCTGACAAGCAGTGCCGAAGATCACATTGCGGCCACAAGGCAACTTGAGCAGACATTGACTCAAGTATTGGAAGCAGAATTACAACATTGGCAACGCCAAGCAGGGCTTGAATCAATTAAGCAAACCATTCAAGTTAACCTGCCATCAGGGGCAGCGAATCTTCGAAAATGTCCCAATGGTGTGTCTATTGCTACTGGCTCAAGATTACCTTTTGGTAATGTGCAGCGCCGAGCGACTTGTGATGTATTGGGCTGGAGTTTGTTTATTCGGGCAAAAGTGGATGTCACAGCAAACGTCCCAGTTGCGAATAGACCGTTAGCACGAGGCGAGCAGATTTCTGCGACGGATATTGAATTGCAATGGCTCAAATTATCAGCGTCTGATAGAGATCTCATTACTAAAAAATCGCAACTTGTTGGTCATCAGGTCAGCCATAAAGTGAGACGTTTTCGCGCCATTAAAGCTAGCCAAGTCACTAATCCACAATGGATTAATATTGGTGATCGGGTGGTGATAGAAGCTAGGATGAATGGTTTTTATGCCAATATGCCCGGTGAAGCGCTAGAGTCGGGCGGCCAAGGCTCGACTATTCGGGTACGTAACTTAAGTTCTGGCAAAGTGATTCATGTTTACCCCACAGAAAAAGGCCGAGTTAGAACCCTGTTTTAAGCCTACTCCTTCCAATTCGCTTTGTTTAACCCATTTCCCATTGGCTCTGGTGAACCCATGGTTTTTCTGATGATTTTATTTTAGTTTTTTGTGACTTCTGCCGCCTATATATAGATATCGACGACATACATGGTGAACCATTATGGATATCAACAAAATATCGAGTCCAGTCACTGCGGACATGGGGACGACGAAGAGCAAATCTAATACTTCGCAACAACCAGAAGTGGCAGAAATTAAGCCACGTAAAATGCCTGTGCAAAGCACCGTCAGCGATGATTGGAAACTCATTGAAAAAACACAACCTGAACTGGCAAATATCAGTGACTTTAATGCTGAAAAGGTGGCTGAATTACGCCAAGCGTTGCAAACAGGCACATTCAGTTTAGATGTGATAAAAATTGCAGAGGCGATGAAGCAAAATCATGGCTAATGAATCAAATATGTCAGTAAAAAAAACCATCAGACCAGAACAAGTTTCTAAGCGTGAACAAGTGCAAGGCTTATTGCGCGGTGTTCGTTTAGATATCGATGGTTACAAGCAGCTACACGCATTATTAGTGCGTCAGCGAGACTTAATGAAACGTCGTGATAATGCAGGGTTGGCTTTGCATAATGATGAGCAAACTAAATTGTGCGAATTACTCATGGAACGGGCGAAAAAGCGTTCAGTCACGCTGGTCGCGTTGGGTTTTTCTGGTAACAGTAAAGGCATGGAAGACCTGATTGCTAGACTGCCACAAGCCAGTCAAAAACAAGTGCTATTGTTGTGGAAAAACTTGGTGAAATTGGTCAAAGAAAGCCAACAATTCAATGAGCAAAATGGCAAGTTGTTAGTTAGCCAACAAGAAGTGATTAATTCTTTGTTGAACAAGCAACCAGAAAGTCAAAATGACTATGGGCATGCTAGGTAAAGACTAACCTTTTTTCTTACAAAAAAGCTAATATTACATTTATCAAAAATCAAAGTCGTGGCGCTTCGCCCACACCCGACCAA